>JADJVE010000019.1:0-300000 GCA_016716715.1 Acidobacteriota bacterium
CGAGAGCTCGACGTCCCAGTACGCGCGCGTGGCGGGGGCGTCCAGCCACCAGCCTTCCTCCATGCGCCACGGGCCGGACGCGACGCGCACGCCTCCGGCGGGCCCGGCGTCGTCGCCCGAGAGCGTGCGCAGGGAGACGGGGCGCTCGCCGTCCACGAGAACTTCCAGCTGGACGGCGGGCCTGAGGACGCGCACGGCGAGGAGGCCGCGGCCGGTCTTCGGGACGCGCCGCTCGGGCGGCGGCGGGGGCGGCGCGAAGGGCTCGAGGGAGAAGCGCTCGGGGCGGTGGCCGTCCACGGCCTTGGCGGCGCCGAGGCGGCCCTCGCCGAGGAGCGCGAAGAGCTTCGCGAGCGTGGCCGCGAGGCGGTCGGGCGCGATCTCGGCCGGGCCGAAGAGCGTGAGCTGGCCGCGGCGCGGCGCGTCGGGCACGGCCGAGAGCGAGAAGCCCGTCACGGCGGCGCCGGGCGGGCGGCCCTCGAGCGAGAGCTTGAGGAGGGAGAGCAGCGTCTTGACGTCGCGCGTGGGGGCGGGCAGGTCGACGCTGCGCGTGTCGCAGCCGTCGGGGTCGAGGACGAGCGAGACGTCGAGGCGCACGCAGCCGCACGCGTGCGATTCGAGGCGCCGCGCGAGACGCTGGAGCGCCCCCTCGGCCATGCCGAGGAACGGCTCGAGCGTGAGGAGCGGCCACTCCAGCTCGACGCCTTCCGTGAAGGCCGGCGGTGGCTGGCGCGGGACGAGCGGGCGCGGGTCGCGGCCGCGCGCGATCTCGTGGAGGGCGTGGCCGGCCTCGCCGAGGCGGCTCGCGACCTCGGCGGCGGGGAGCTTGGCGAACTCGCCCACGCGCGAGAGGCCCCAGCGGGCGAGCGTCTCGACGGCCGTGGCGTCGGGGTCGAGCTTGGCGAGCGGGAGCGGCGCGAGGAACGCGGCCTCGCCGCCGTCGGGGACGACGACGGGGGAGTCGGGCAGGGACGCCGCGACGCGCGCGGCGAGCTTGCTGGAGGCGATGCCGCAGCGCGCGGGGAGGGATTCGAGCTTCGCGGCGGCGATGAGCGCGCGGCCGAGGTCGCGCTCGTCGGGGAAGAGGCGCGCAAGGCCGTCCACGTCCACCCAGGCGAGGCCCTCGCCGCCGTCCTCGACGCGCGGCGAGATCGTGCCGGCCGCGTCGAGCAGCGCTTCCTGCGCGGCGCGCTCGCCCGCGACGTCGCGCGGGCGGGCGAGGAGGTTCGGCAGGAGCGCGCGCGCCTGCGGCAGCGTGAAGCCCGGGCGGATGCCGGCGCGCCGCGCCTTCTTCGTGGCGGCGACGACGCGCGCGGCCGTGCCGTTGCCCTCGCAGACGGCGACGGCCTCGTCGGCGAGCGCCGGCTCGCCGCGCAGCCGCGCGGCGAGGGGGAAGAGGGGCACGACGAGACAGGCAAGGCGCATGGCGAAAAGAAAAATTTCTTTGCTTCGGATTTCGGATTTCGGAATTCGGATTTCTTTGAAAGTGAATATCCCCGGCACCCTCCAGCTCAGCGGCTGGCCCCTGCCGCCGCAGCAACCGCAGCGGCCGTTTGCGGCGCACGGATCCCCTCTTCACCTTCTAAGAGAATCTTCTTCTTCTCTTCGTTCTCTTCGAACCTCCCCGCATTCACCGCGTCCAGGAGCTGGAGGCGGAGGGGCGCGTGCGTCTCGCGCACGCGCCCCTCCGCCCCGTGGGCGCGCGTCTTCTCGAGGAAGACGCGCGCCTGAAAGCCCATGAGGAGCGGCATCGCCGCCTGCCGGGCGTCCCAGGACGCGAGCACCGAGCCCGCCGACAGCACGACGTGCGCCGCCGTGCCCGTGACGCGGTACGGCGAGAGGACGAAGAGCGCCGTCTCGTGGAAGCGCGCGCGGCGCGCGAGGCGCAGCCACACGGCGTCGTCGAAGCGCCGGCGCGAGACGCGCGCGAGCCCGAGGTCGAGCACGACGAGCGCAAAGCCGGTGGAAAGCACCGTCTCGCACGCAGAGAGCGCCGTCTTCAGTCCGCGCGGGCGCAGCCAGAGGAGGCGGGGGAGGTCCACGCCCGCGTCGGCGGCGCCCTGCGGGTCGAAGTGGTCTCCGGGATCGACGAGCGCGGCGGCCTCGCCCGTCTGCGTCGCGGCCGCGAGGGCGGAAAGCGCCGCGGAGAACCGCCCGCAGGAAGGGGGGCCCGACATCTCCACGAGGCTGCCCCGCGGCAGCCCCCCGCCCAGCAGCCGGTCCAGCGCGGGCACGCGCGTGGGCAGCGTCGCGGGCCGCCGGTTGCCTCGCTCGCGGTCGGCGAGGTCGGCCCCCGTCGTCAGCTGGGAGGCGATTTCGGGCGGAAGAAGGGGCAGCGCAGGCACCCCCCGAAGCTAGGTCCGGGGAAGGCGTAAGTCAAGCGTAAGTTTGCGGGTCAGGCGCGGTGCTGGGCGGCGGACTCGATCTCCAGCTTGAAGGCGTGCAGGGAGAGGTTGATGTCGCGCAGGAAGAGGACGAGCGACGCGATGAGGCACGCCATGCACGCGATGAAGACGAGCGAGAGGACGACGGCGAGCTCGAGCCCGAAGAGCGCCGTCAGGAACAGCAGGATGATGAGGAGCGCCGCGAGGAGGAGGCTCGTCGTGGCGAGCGCGATCGCGAGGCGGACGATCTGCGCCCGCGCCGTGAGGATGCGCACCTGCGCGATCAGCCCGGTGCGGTCGTCGTCGCTCGCCGTGCGCAGCTCGCGCGAGAGCTGCCGCGAGCGGTCGATGAGCCGCCCGAAGCGGTTCGTCATCGAGAGGAGCAGCAGCCCGACGCCCGAGATCAGGATTACGGGCCCGACGGCGACCTGCAGGAGCGGGACGACGTCGTGCGTGGCGAGGCCGGGGATCCCGGGAATAGTCACGCAGGCGCCCCGGCCGCGATCTCCGCGCGGAGCGCAGCGGGGTCGAGCGTGAACGCGCGCGCGAACCCGCCCACGAACCGCGCCGACTTCGGCCGGATCGCCCAGAAGGAGAAGTCGCCGAGCGCGCCGACGATCTCCTCCATGTGCGGGAACTTCGCGAGGTAGATCTCCTTCGCCGAGTCCTCCTCGGCCGAGCCGTCCGAAAGCTCCGTCGCCTCGCCCGTGAGCGTCAGGCGCGCGAGTTGCTGCGGGTCCTTCTCGCCCGTGTCGGGCAGCGCGAGCATCAGGCTCACGCGCCCGTCCTTCAGGAGGTCCTGCGTGTGGCCCGAGAGCCGGCTCACGTGGATGAACCACACGGAGTGCGTCGGGTCGGGCGCCGCCAGCACCATCGAGACGAACGGCGCGCCGTCGTGCAGCGTGCCGAGGGAGGCGACGCGGTTCTGGGAGACGAGATTGAAGAGAAGATTCTTTGAAAGGGGGTCCATGAACACAGACATTAGCGCGAAGAGGGCCGCGGCGCCTCGCGACGCCCGCGCTCGCTGTCTGAGCGCAGCGAGTTCGAGCGCGTAGGAGCGGGGCGCCTCGGCCCTAGGGAGCGCGTTCGAGCGGTGAGACAATCACCCCATGGCCGACCCCAAGGATCACTCCGGCGAAGTCCACGAGGCTTTCGACGACCTCCACGAGAAGATCGGGAACCGCGCGACGTCCGACACGAAGGTTCGCGTCGAGGCCTTGCGCGAGGCCGTGCTCGCGCAGGACGCGGCCAGCGTGAGGGCCCACCTCGCCGAGATGAAGGAGTCCCACGGCTGGCTCTGGACCGAGCTGACGGCCCATCCCCGCGTCGCCGAGCTCATCGACAAGCTCGCGCTGATGGGCCTCTAGGCGGGGAGCCCGAAGAAGCTCTTCACCCGCTCCGACCGGAACACGAGCAGGCACGCGGCCGTTGCCAGCGCGACGCCGCCGAGGATGATCGCGAGGCGCGTGTACGGAAGGCCCATCGCCCGGCGCTGACCCGCGAACGCCACGAGCGTCCGGATCCACTCCACGACGCCGAGCGCGAGCCCCGCCTGCAGCGCCCGCGCCGCCCACCTCTTCCGCACGAAGAGAAGAGGCAGGAAGAGAAGGAGCGCGAGGGCGAAAAGGGGCAGGTTTCCGGCCCGGAAGAAGTGGGCGGCCAGGACGAGAAACGCGAGCGCGGGGAAGATCGCGAGAGGACCCATGGGGAGACTCTACGCGCCGTCCCTGCAAAGGGTTGCGCATCGCGTCAGGTCTGATTTGTCTGCATCATTTGCCGCGCCGGTTGAGCCTGAGACCATTCGCGTCGAGAGAGGTGACCACCATGGCGATGAAGATCGACGAGACCTGCATCAACTGCGGCAACTGCGAGCCCGATTGCCCGAACACGGCGATCAGCCAGGGCGACTCGTACTACGTGATCGCGGCCGACAAGTGCACCGAGTGCGTCGGCGCGTTCGACGCCCCCAAGTGCGTCGAGGTCTGCCCGGTCGAAGGCTGCATCACGATCGACGCGTCGCTGAACGAGTCGAAGGAAGTTCTCCAGGCTCGCTACCAGCAGCTGCACCCCTGAGCGGCGGCGCCGGGAGGCGCGCTCCGGCGTAACCCGGCACCTCACCGAAGGCGCCCGCCTCCCAGTCGGCGCGCGCCTTCGCCATCTCGTCGGGCGTCCGCGCGACGAAGTTCCACCACATCAGGATCTCCTCGCCGAACGGCGCGCCGCCGAGGACGAGCGCGAGGCTGTCCGCATCGCCCTCGAGGACGAGCGCCTCGCTCCCGGGCGCGACGTACGCCAGCGTCTCCTTCGGAAGGTCGACGCCGTCGGCGCGGATCCTTCCGCGGAGCAGCAGCACGGCGTGCTCGAAGCCCGGGTCCACGGGCAGCGTCGTGCGGGCCGCCGACGGAAACGCGACCTCGGCGCCGAGCGCGGGCGAGAAGCGGCGCGCGGGAGAGGCGCTCTTGCCGAGCGAGCCGTAGAAGATCGTCGCGCGCGCGGCCCCGAAGCCCTCGATCGGGAGCTTGCCGTGGTGTTCGAAGGACGGCGCGGTTGCGCGGTCGGCGTCGGGCAGCGCGACCCAGAGCTGCACGCCCTGCAGGCCCGACGCGTCGCCGCCCGGCGACTCCTCGGAGTGCGCGATCGCGCGTCCCGCGGTCATGAGGCCGAGCGCTCCCGCGGCGACGAGCTGCTCGGAGCCGAGGCTGTCGCGGTGGAGCACGGAGCCCGAGACGAGCCACGAGACGGTCTGGAGGCCGACGTGCGGGTGCGGCGCGACGTCCATGCGGGGCGCGCCGTCGGGGAGCGGGCCGTAGGCGTCGAGGAAGCACCACGGCCCCACCATCCGGCGCTGCCGGCGCGGGAGGAGCCGCGCGACGGACAGGCCGCCGCCGAGGTCCGCCGTGCGCGGCGGGACGAGGTCGACGATCACGCCCTGCCTACGGCCGCGCCGCGCCCGCCGCGGGCGCGTGGCCCGCGGAGCGGTGCGCCGAGAGGCCCGCGACGCCGAGGAGAAGCCCGAAGCCGAGCACGTACCAGAGCGCGGACGTCGAGTCCGTCGCCTTGAGCGTCCCCGACGCCGCGGCGAAGAGGCCGAGCGCCGCGAAGAGCGCGAGTGCGAGAAGGACGCCGCCCGCGATCCGGGACAGGAGTGTGACGGCGGCCGGGCGCGACGGGAACGCGAGCAGGAGGTAGCCCGCGATCGTGAAGAGCGGGAAGAGGACCCAGAGCGTGAGGCCGGGCGCCGCCGTGACGAGTCCGAAGGGCGCGAGGGCGAGGAAGGCGCCGGACGCGACGCCGAGAGCGAGGAGAAGTGCGCCTGCGAGGACGAGCATGGGGAAGGCCTCCGGAGCGATTCTCTCAGAGCGCCCGGGGGCCGGGGCCGCGCTCGCGGCCGACGCCCGCGAGAACCGCCGCCGAGAGGACGTAGAACGCGAAGGCGAGGGCCGTCAGCTCGGGGTCGCCCGGGGCGGCCCACGTGACGTCGGCGTCGTTCAGCTGCCAGAGCCAGCGCGCGAAGAGGAAGAGGAAGGCGTACGCGATCGCGAGGATCGCGGCGCGCCGCAGCGGCGGCGGCGTCCCGTCGAAGAACGTCGGGAAGAACGAGCGCACGAGGGCCGGGGAGAACGGGCTCCCGAAGCGCGCCTTCGCGCGGAGGGCGAAGACGGTGACGGCCGGCAGCCACACGAGGGCGATCCCGAGCTCCAGTGCGATCGGCACGGCGAGCGGGACCGGAGGCCGCCGCAGGATCCACGCGACGTGCAGCGCAAGGCTGCCGAGCGCGCCGGCGAGGCAGAGGGCGAGGAGCGGGACGGTCCAGCGCGGACGCAAGTGTCAGTGCGCCTTCGGTGCCGGCCTGGCGAACGCCGCGCAGGTGCGGTCGAGAGCGTCCTTCACGGCGGGGTCGCTCTCCGAGGCCGACATCTTCTTCAGGCGCCCGGGCAGGTCCCGGCGGGCGGCGGCGGGAAGGCGGGTCGCGAGCGCCGGGAGGTGCGCCTCGACCGCGGAGGCGAGGCTCCGGCGCTCCACGGGGCGGAAGCCTCCCGGGGCTGCGAGGCTCTCGAGACAGCCGGAGACAATTGCCGCGAGCGCGTCGGAGAGCTTCGCGCGCCTTGCTTCCCTCTCGTAGCGGTCTTTCGACTTCTCCCTCTTCTTCGGGGCGGCGAGGAGGGAGTCGGCGAGGGGGACCGTCTCGTGCGAGACGAGGAGCGTGTACGACATGAGCGCCGCCAGCTCGGCGCCGAATGCGCCGTCGTCGCGGTAGGCGGTCGCGTAGACGACGCTGATCCGGTCGACGCCGGCGAGGATCCCCGCGCCGGCCTTCGCGCGCGCGTCGACGGCGCCGGCGCCCTGGAGGGGCGCGAGGTTTTCGGGATCGACGAGGCGGCGGAAGAGCGGGCCGGAATTCGCGCTCGTCCCGCGCGGCAGGCGGGCGGCGCCTTCCTTCGCGACGCTCTCGAGAAGGCCCGCGGCGGCGTCGTAGTCGGCGCCCGTCCACGGCCGTCCCGGGTCGGGCATTCCGCGCAGCGCCCAGCCCTCGAGTGTGATGCTGCGGTCCGGCGCGGGCGCCGCGGCCCGCGGGGGAGGCGTGGCGGCGGAAGCGGGCGGCTCGGGCGCGCGGAAGAGATCCGGGGAGAGGTCGGCGTTCTCGACGGAGACGAGCTGGGCGTCCATCTCGACGACTCCGTCCTTCGACCGGAACGTGCGGACGGGTAAGCCGCCTTCGAGCGTGTACGCGTCGAAGCCTTCGCGCAGGTCGCCTGTCGCGAGGCGCGCCGCGTTCAGGAACCTGACGAAGTGCGCGTTCATCTTCCGGAGATTCGCGCGCGTCGCCGTGTCGACGCCGAGCGCGTTCGGGTCGGCGAGGCAGACGATCTCCGTCGTCTGGCCGGCGCGGCGCACCGCCCACGCCTCGCACGTCCATTTTCCGAACGACTGCGTCGAATGCAGCGGTGTTGCCGCGAACCCGCCGGGCCGGCGGCGGTGCCCCGCGGCGCGCGCGCGCTCCTCAACGACGGCGATCGTGCCGGCGGACACTACGGGGCCGGTCGGCGGGTCGACGGGGACGATCCTGTCGTCCTTCGAGAGGTAGAGGTAGACGACCGTCTTCGGCGCGCCGGGCCCGGTGAGATCCGTCGCCTCCGCCCGCACGCCCTCGGGCGAGACGCGGAGCGTGAGGGACGAACGGTAGGGCGCGCCGTCCTTCGTTCCCTCCTCGGTGAACTTCAGGACCTGCCCGGCGTCGGCGCGCGCCGCGAGGAGCAGGAGGAGACAGGCAGAAGAGCGCGGCGCACGGCGGGATCTTAAGGGGCGCGGCGGGCGCGTCAGATCCTCTCGAGCGTCGCCTTCGTGAACGCGCCGCCCGCGTCGCCCGTGTTGAGCGTCGAGGCGGGCTCGAAGAGGAGGACGTGCGCCTCCTTCTCGGCCACGGGACGGTGCTCGACGCCGCGCGGGACGACGCAGAACTCGCCGGGGGAGAGGTGGACGGTTCCGTCGCGGAACTCGAGGTCGAACGAGCCCTCGACGACGAGGAACATCTCGTCCTCGGCGACGTGCTTGTGCCAGGTGAAGGGCCCCTGGAACTTCACGAGCTTCACGTGCTGGCCGTTCAGCTCGGCGACGATCTTCGGGTCCCAGTGCGTGGGAATGAGCGCGAGCTTCTCGCTGAGGTTGACCTTGGGCGGCGGCATTCCGGCCCTCCTGCGAAGGCGAGTCTCACACTCATCGGCTCGGTCCGGAAGCAGGCACAAGTCGATCCCGTCCAGGTGTTTCGGTATCAATGAGCCGCGGCTCATTTTCTCCGTGACGCGTTGCAGAATCCGTGCTAGTTTCCCACCGCCATGAATCACATCGTCTGCATCGCCTACGTTCCCGACACCGAAACGAAGATCAAGGTCGCGGGCGACGGGGTCTCGATCGACGAGGCCGACGTCAAGTGGATCGTTTCGCCGTACGACGAGTACGCGCTCGAAGGCGCCCTCAAGGCGAAGGAGGCCAGCGGCGGCACCGTCACGGCGGTCACGTTCGGCCCCGCGAGGGCCGACGCGGGCCTCCGCGAATGCCTCGCGCGCGGCGCCGACGAGGCCGTCCGCGTCGCGTCCGACGGGCTGGCCCAGACGGACTCGCTCGGCGTGGCGACGCTGCTCGCCGCGGCGATCAAGACGCTGCCGCACGACGTCGTCTGGATGGGCAACAAGAGCGTCGGCACCGACGCGCAGACGCTCGTCCCGATGCTCGCCGAGCTGCTCGACCTGCCGCACGCGAACCTCGTCACGAAGATGGACTGGACGGGCGCGGGCGCGACCGTGCGCCGCGAGATCGAAGGCGCGCAGGAGATCGTCGAGCTGCCGACGCCGTTCGTCGTCGGCGCGACGAAGGGCCTGAACGAGCCGCGCTACGCGTCGCTCAAGGGGATCATGGCGGCCAAGAAGAAGACGATCGCCGTCAAGACGCCCGCCGACCTCGGCGTGGACGCCGCGAAGATCTCCGGCGACGCCGCGAGCGTGCGCTGGACGAAGCTGGAGCTGCCGCCCGCCCGGCAGGCCGTGAAGCTCATCCCGGCGGACGACCCGGCGGCGGCGGCGACGGAGCTGCTCCGCCTGCTGCGCGACGAAGCCAAGGTCCTCTGAGGAAGAAGAGAAGATTTTCTTAGAAGGTTAAGAGGGAAAGAAGCCATGTCGAACGTCCTGGTCTTCATCGAACAGCGCGACGGGAAGATAAGAAAGTCGTCGCTGGAAGCGCTGACGCTGGGCCTGACCCTTTCTAAGAAAACCAGCGGTTCTCTCGGCGCCGTCATCGCAGGATCCGGGATCTCCGCGCTTTCTTCCGAGCTCGGCGCCTACGGCGCCGCGAAGGTGTTCGTCGCCGACAAGCCCGAGCTCCAGCTGTTCTCCTCCGAGGGCTACACGGCCGCTCTCGACGCGGCCGCCACGGCCTTCGGCCCCTCCATCGTCCTCGTCTCGGCGACGGCGATGGGGCTGGACGTGGCCGCGCGCTTCGCGGCGCGCCGCGGCGTCGGCGTCCTCTCGGACGTGATGGCGCTGGACGTCGAGAACGGCCGCCTCGTCGGCTCGCGCCCCGTGTACTCGGGCAAGGCCCGCGTCGCCGTGACGACCTCGCCCTCGGCCGCGATCCAGGTCGCGACGCCGCGCCCGAACGTCTTCCCGGCCGCGAAGGCCGAGGCGCCCGGCGCGGGCGAGGCCGTCGCGATCGACCCGGTGCTGAAGATCCGCGGCAAGGTCGTGAAGATCGAAGCCGCCGCGGCGGGGGAGATCGACGTGGCCGAGGCCGACAAGATCGTCACGGGCGGCCGCGGCATCAAGGGGCCGGAGAGCTGGCCCATCCTGCGCGCGCTCTGCCACGAGCTGGGCGCGGCGCTCGGCGCCTCGCGCGCCGCGGTGGACGCGGGCTGGATCGGCCACGAGCACCAGGTCGGGCAGACCGGCAAGGTCGTGTCGCCGTCGCTCTACGTCGCGTGCGGCGTGTCCGGCGCGATCCAGCACCTCGCCGGCATGGGCTCGTCGAAGGTCATCGTCGCGATCAACAAGGACCCCGAGGCGCCGATCTTCAAGGCCGCCACCTACGGCATCGTGGGCGACCTCTTCCAGATCGTCCCCGCGATGACGGAAGCGGCGAAGAAGATGAAGGCGTAGGGAAGAAGAGAAGATTTTCTTAGAAGGTAAGAGCGGATAGGGCCCCGCGCGCGACGTCGAGGACCGCGTCCAAGGGGCCTGCCATTGCGGGAGCAGTGGCGCGCGGCGCTCTAGACCGAAGGAAAAGGCCCCGGGGGTGGGGCCTAGATCTGGGCCCTGCGGTTGCCCGGTCGGGGTTATTGGACCGTCGCCGTGAACTCGGCGTACTGCGAGCCGCAGCCGTTCGTGAAGAAGATCCGGACGATGTCGACGCCGGGCTTGAACCCGGGGACGTAGGCGAAGAGGCCGGGCGTGTCCGTCGACTGGAAGAGGCTGCCGGAGCGGTTCTGGATGAAGAGCCAGCGGAGCTCGGCCGGATCGGGGACGCCCGTGACCGTCAGGAGAACCGTGGGCGAGCTCGGTCCCACGATGATGCTGCTCGGCGTCACGACGGGAACCCAGGCCTGCGTGTCGACCGGGATCGTGAGCGATTCGGTCGCGACGTCCGGGCCTCCGAAGATGCCGTACGCGGTGAGCACGGCCGTCGTCGTTCCCGTGATCGTGATGCCGGTCGCGCCGTTCGCGGGGTACGGGTACGCCGCGGGCGCCACGTTGATGGTCACGCCGCGGGAGTTCTCGGTCGTCCACCCGAGGACGATGTTCGACGAACCGCCGCAGCCGCGCGGCGGGTCGGCGGTGAAGGACGTGATGACCGGCGTGCCCGGGTCGACGACGGTCGCCGTGAACGTGGCGACTCCCGGCCCGCACAGGCCCTGAGAGGTGAGGCGCACGACGTCCGTGCCGATCACCGTCCCGGCCTTGTACGTGAACTGGTTCCCGACGACCGTGAACGTCGAGCCCGTGGACTCGTGCGTCACGAACGTGACCGTCACGGCGCCCGCGCTGATCGGGAGGATGCCCGTGGTGGTCAGGCCGATGGCCGTCACGACCGAGGAGGGCGACGGCGTCGGCGGGTCGGTGGGCGGGTTCACGGTGACGCGCTTGGGCTGCGTCGCGGTGGCGCCCGAGGACGCGACGGCCGTGAGGATCACGTCGCCGGTGGCGACGACGGTGATGTTCGTCGAGCCGCTGGGCGGCAGGTCGCCCGAGGCGCCGGCGATGTTCACGTGGTCGGCGCCGGTCGTGATCCACGTCGCGAGGGCCGTCAGGGGCGAGCAGCCCGTGAGCGGCGTGATCGTGAACGCGTTGATCACGGGCGCCGTCGAGAAGGCGCTGCGGACCACGGACAGCGGGATGGCCGCGCCGTCGCTCGTGAGGTTGTCGTTCTTCACGGCGTACGGCATCGCCGAGCCGGACGAGACGCGCGCGCGGATGGCGAGCTTCGATTTCTCGGCGGCCGCCGGGACGAGCGTCGCGAGCGGCTGCTGCGCCGCGGCGCCGGGGGCCGCGAAGATCACGGCCGAACCGAGGAGCGTGCCGCCGTCGAACGCGGCCCACTCGACGTTGCAGCCCTGCGCGCCCAGCGGGCTGCACAGGACGCCGACGTTCGTGCGGGCGCGGCCCGGCGCCGTGGACGTGGAGGCGTCGGCGCCGCCGCCCCAGGCCTCGTCGCCGGCCGTGAGGAAGTCGGAGACGGGGAAGGCCGTGAAGGACGTGGAATAGCGGCCGGTCGGCGTGTCGTTGTACGTCTCCGACCACGCGGAGACCGAGGCGTCGGAGCGGACGTGATAGAGGAATGCGCCCTTGCCGTCCAGCGCGGCTGGGGTCGCGAGGGAGGCGACGCCGCGGCCCGTGAGGGTGAAGGGCGCCGTGGCGACGACCTGCCCGCCGGCGACGAAGTCGACGGAGCCGTTCGCGGCGGCCAGGGAAGACACCGTGATCGTGGTGTCGAACTTCGCGTTGTTGGACCCGGTTCCCCTGGCCCCGGGGCCGCCCCAGAGGTCGGTCCCGGCGGGGGCCGCGGCACGCGCCGCCGAGCCAAGGGCCAGGGCCGTCAGGACGAGGGCCACGGACGCGGTTCCGAAGACGCTTCGGCGAGACTTCATCTCGTTACTCCCGTGTCGGGGAACGCGTTGAAAGGACGGAGATTCCACGACTTATCTTAGCAGAGCGCCCGCGATATCCTCGGCCCGATGATCATCACGCCCACCCAGGCCACCCTCCTTGGAATGCCGGGCACGGTGCTCTTTGCGCTCGTCCTGCTTTCCGCCCTTGCCTTTTTCGCGTACACGATGTCCCGGCGCGTCCAGCTCCTCACGATGGGTGCGGGCCTTCCGGACGACCGGCTGGACCAGCCGTGGGCGCGTTTCGTCCACGTCCTCACGTACGGGCTCTTCCAGAAAAAGATGTTCCGGGACCCCTACGCCGGGCTGTACCACGCCCTCATCTTCGGCGGGTTCATCGTGCTGTCGGTGCGCACGGCGACCCTCGTCTTCGAGGGCCTCTTCCCGGGCGCCGCGCTGCCGTTCCTCGGGCCGGGCTTCTGGGAGTGCTATCTCCTCCTGAAGGACGTCGTCCTCGTGACGACGCTCGCGGGCGTCGTCCTGGCCCTTGGAAGAAGACACGTCTTCAAAAAGGAGCGCCTCGACCCCAGCTTCGACGCCGACCTCATCCTCTGCCTCATCGGGTTCCTGATGATCAGCGACCTCGCCGCGGGCGCGGCGCGCTTCGCGCTGGAGGCCGCAAAGACAGGCGCTGCCGCAAGTGTGGGCTGGGAGCCCGTGACTTTTTACCTTTCTAAGCAAATCTCTTCTCTTTCTTCTTCCTCCCTCCAGTCCATCTATTTCGGCGCGTGGTGGGGGCACCTCGTCGCGATCCTCGTCTTCGCGAACTACCTGCCGTTCGCGAAGCACTTTCACGTCATCACGGCGCTCCCGAACCTCTACTTCGCGAAGCTCGACTCGGCCGGAAAGATGGCGACGTTCGACATCGAGAAGGCCGCCGAGGCCGAGCGCTTCGGCGTCTCGAAGATCGAGGACTTCACCTGGAAGCAGAAGCTCGACTTCATGACGTGCACGGAGTGCGGGCGCTGCCGCGAGATCTGTCCGACGCACCTCACGGGCAAGCCGCTCTCGCCAAAGACGCTCACGGTCGACCTCCGCAACACGCTCTACGCCGAGGCGGACGACCTCATCGACGTGGACTCCGGCCGCGGCGACGGCGCGGCCGCGGCGCGCCTCGCGGAGAGGAAGCCCCTCCTCGGCGGCTGGATCTCGGAGGACGCCGTGTGGGCGTGCACGACGTGCCGCTACTGCGAGCACGCGTGCCCGGTCGGGATCACGTACGTCGACAAGATCACGGACATGCGCCGGTACCTCGTCCTCGAGAAGAGCGAGTTCCCGAAGGAGGCGCAGACGTCGTTCAACGGCATGGAGCGCCAGGGCAACCCGTGGAACCTGCCCGCCGCGGACAGAGGCGCGTGGGCGAAGGATCTGCCGTTCCCGGTCCTCACGATGGCGGAAGCCGCCGAAGCCGGGGGCGTGGACGTCCTCTTCTGGGTGGGCTGCGCGGGCTCTTACGAGGAGCGCGGCAAGAAGGTGTCGCAGGCGCTCGCGCGCCTCCTCCACGACGCCGGCGTCACGTACGCGATCCTCGGGAGCGAGGAAACGTGCACGGGCGACGCGGCGCGCCGCCTCGGGAACGAGTACCTCTTCCAGACGCTCGCGCAGCAGAACATCGAGACGATGAACGGGTACGGCGTGAAGAAGATCGTCACGAACTGCCCGCACTGCTTCAACACGCTCGCGAACGAGTACCCGGATTTCGGCGGGAGATACGAGGTCGTCCACGGGACCGAGCTCGTGGCGAAGCTCGTCGCCGAGGGCCGCGTGAAGCTCACGGAGAAGATCGAGCAGTCCATCTCGTTCCACGACCCGTGCTACCTCGGCCGGCACAACGGCGTCTACGAGGCGCCGCGCGACATCCTGAACGCGATCCCGGGTCTCACCGTGAAGGAGCTGCCGCGCAGCCGCGACGCCGGGATGTGCTGCGGCGCGGGCGGCGGCCGCATGTGGCTGGACGAGACGCTCGGGACGCGCATCAACCAGGCGCGTTACGCGGAGATCCAGGAGAACGGGACGGACGCCGTCGGCGTTTCCTGCCCGTTCTGCATGGTCATGCTCGGAAACGCGAAGACCGAAACAGGCGGGACGACCGACGCGTTCGACGTCCTCGAACTGGCCGTGCGGGCCCTCCCGGCGCACCCGGGAGTGTCCAAACCGGCGTAAACTCCGTCTCAACGTGCCGGACGATCGGAAACCCAAGGCCCCGCCGACGGGTACCGGCGTGAAGCCCGTTCAGCGGGTCGTGGGGCCCGTGGCGCCCCCGGTTTACACGAAGGAAGGCAAGTCGGGTTTCTACAAGCCCGCCACCGCCGACGTGGACGAGCCGCTCGTCACCGAAGGCATGAAAGCCCGGCAGCGCCAGCTGGACAAGAAGCGCCGTGCCATCGCGATGCTGCGCCAGGTCGAGGTCGAGGAGGCCGAGGACCGCTGGCGTCACTACCGCCACTGGATCTACCGCCTCGTCGCCGTGCTCCTCGCCCTCGGCGTCTACGCGAAAATCCAGATGACCTACGGCGACAGGTGGCCGGTCTGGACGGTCTGGATCTTCCTCGGCACCGTGATCCTGACGGCGCTGTTCTGGCTGCTCTGGTACATCGACTACAGCGACTAGAGGCGGAAACCCGCGCCACCCTACTCGTCGTCGAAGATGCCCTTCGGCCTCGACGGATCGGCCTTCGCGCGCTCGAGCGCTTCCTTGAAGGTCTTGTCGAGGATGCTCGACTTGTTCTTCTCGCGCTCGACGGTCGCGGCGAACAGGTCCTCCGCGCGCTCCTTGCGCCGCACGTTCTCCTGGGCGGCCGCCTCGAGCGACCCGAGCTTGTTCTTGTGGGCGACGGTCTCGTGGGACAGGACCGCGCCGGTCTCCCTGTCGACCTTCAGCGTGGCCGCGCACTCGGGGCAGTGGACGAGGAGGTGGTCGCTCATGGCGGGGAGAATTATCCTCTTCCCGTGAGCCCGGACGAAAGCGCCGACTGGAAGAAGCGCCTGAAGGCGCTGGGGATTGCGAGGAAGAGGGGGAAAAGAGGGGAGAAGAAAGAAGAAGATCTGCTTAGAAAGGTGAAGAGGGACCCGCGCAAGGTGGAAAGCGGGCGCGAAGGCGAAGACCTCGCCTCTTCACTACTCGAAGAAAATCTTCTCCGAATTCTCGACCGAAACGTGCGCTTCAAGGACGGCGAGCTCGACATCGTGGCGGACGATTCGGGAACGACCGTCTTCGTCGAGGTGAAGCGCCGGCGGGACTCTTCGCTCGGTTCTCCCGCCGAGGCCGTGACGCGGACGAAGCGCCTGCGCGTCGTGCGCGCGGCCCGCCGGTGGCTGGCGGCGCACCCGGCGCGGGCGCGGTCGGTGCGTTTCGACGTCGTCGCCGTCCTCGGCGACCCGCCCGCCGTGACGTGGATCCGGGACGCGTTCCGCGCCGACGGCGGAGCGTAAACTCCGCGCACGATCGCGACCTCGGAACGGAGCACTTCATGACGGACCTGTCGGGCCGCACGCTCGGGCGCTACCGCCTCGAATCGGTTCTCGGGCGGGGCGGGATGGCCGACGTGTGGCGCGCCGTGGACGTGAAGCTCGCGCGGACCGTCGCCGTAAAGGTGATCCACGCCTCCTACGCCGAGGACCCTCATTTCGCGGAGCGCTTTCTGCGCGAGGCCCGCGTCGTCGCGTCGCTCGAACACCCGAACATCCTGCCGGTCTACGACTTCGGCGAGGAGGACGGGATCCCGTTCCTCGTGATGCCGCACCTCGCCGGCGGGACGCTGCGCGACCGCCTGCGCGGCGCGCCGGCGCCGCTCGGCCTCGCGGCGGGGTGGATCCGGCAGCTGGCCGACGCGCTGGACGCCGCGCACGCCGCGGGCGTCCTCCACCGCGACGTGAAGCCCGCGAACGTCCTTCTCGGAAAGGACGACCGCGTCTTCCTCGCGGACTTCGGGATCGCGAAGATGGTCGAGACCATGACGGGGCTCACGGCGACGGGCGTCGTCGTCGGGACTCCGCTCTACATGGCGCCCGAGCAGGCGCAGGGCCGGCCCGCGAGCCCGGCGACGGACCGGTACGCGCTCGCCGTCGTCGCGTACGAGATCCTGGCGGGCCGGCCCCCGTTCGAAGGCGACAACCCGCTCTCCCTCATGCACCAGCACGTGTCGACTCCGGCGCCCGCGCTCTCGTCGAGGGTGGGGGGCCTGCCCGCGGGCCTCGACGCGGTTCTCGCGGCGGCGCTGTCGAAGGACCCGGCCCGCCGGCCTCCGACGTGCCGCGCGCTCGCGGACGCCGTGTCGGCGTTCCTGCCGGCGGGCGCGACGGCGCCGACGGTGATCCGGACTCCGGCGGCCGCGCGTCCGCCGTCCCTCACGAGCGACGCGACGGCGCTGACGCCGGTCCGCAGGAGCCGCCGGGGGCTCGCGTGGGGCGCCGCCGCCGGCGCCGTGGCGCTGGCGGGCCTCGCGCAGGTCTGGAACGGAAGGTGGAGCGGCGAAAGGCCGGCCGCCGCCGCTCCGACCCCGGCTCCGACCCTTGTCCCGACACTGGTTCCGACCGCGGCGCCGGTGGCGGCGCCGGAACCGACTCCCATCGCACCCGCGCCCGTTCCGGCTGCATCCGTCCCGGCGCCGCCGCCCCGGCCGGCCGTGGCTGCGCCTCCGCCCAGTCGCTCGCTCGGGGAGGTGCGCGAGCGGCTCGACGTCACGACGAAGCCGGACCACCGGCTTTCGAAGGACGACTTCCGGTTCGCGCTCGAGGCGGCCCGGAGCGTCGCCGCCGAGCACCCGAACAACCCCGACGCGCGCGCCCTCGCGACGTACGCCGAGGGCGGCCTCGCGTATGTGGCGGGCAAGGACGAGGCCGCCGGCGCGCTCGCGGCGGAGTCGGCGCTCGCGTTCAAGAGCGCGGGCAGGCAGGATCACCGCGCCCTCCAGCAGCTGGTCGTCCGCCCGGACGGCGCCGTCGTGCCTCCGCGCGGATGGGAGCTGGCCGTCGTCTACGGCGACGCCCGCGGCGAGGCGATGGGGCTGCTCGATGCGGCCGTCCGCGAGAACCCGCGCGACAGGCGCGCGCAGCGCGCCCGCGCGATGTTCCGGCGGCTGCACGGGCTCGAACCGGACGGCCCGGAGCCGCGCCGGGCGCCGAAGCGCTCGCCTTGACAGGAGGAGCCCCGTCCCTTATGTTTCGGGGCTCCTGAGCGGGACTAGCTCAGTGGTAGAGCGCTACCTTGCCAAGGTAGATGTCGCGAGTTCGACCCTCGTGTCCCGCTCCAATTAAAGAGAACGGCCCGGCGAAAGCCGGGCCTTTTTCTTCCTTCGGCAGGCTGTGCCCCGTCACGAGGTCCGGTAGCAGCCGTGGCAGACGAACGGGTTGGAGCCCCCGAACATCGCTTCGCGGACCAGTCGAGCTCTGCGGCCGTTCCAGATCTTCTCGGGAGAGTCCTGCGGCGCCCGGCCGAGGAGGATCTTGTTCGTCATCTGGATGCAGCAGACGAACGCGTCGCCGTTGACGTTGAAGAGAAGCCTCCTCCACGGCTCGCCGCATGCGGCTCGGCGGGAATCGATGGCCTGGCTCCCGCTTGCTCCTGAGGCTTTTGACGTCTCACTTCCCGTCTGCGTTCCATAGAGGATCTCGCAGGAGAACTGGAGGCCGAGCGAACGGGCGCGCTCTCGCGCCTCGCCGAGAATGTCGTCGCGTGCGCGATCGCCTGTCAGCTCCTGCTCGGCGTAGTCGAAGACGAAGCCGTCCGGCGCCACGACGCGTTGCGATCCGCCCGGCTGGATTTCCTGGAACATCACCCGGTCGAGGCCGAGGCGCGCCGCCAGCTCGACGAACGCCGGCGCCTCCGGCAGGTTCAACTTCATGAGGGTCATGTTGATCTCGATCTGCGGGCGAAGGCTTCTCGCGGCGTCCCGGATCTCGCGGAGAGCCTGGATCTTCGAAAGCAAGGCTTCGAAATCCGGCCGTCGCCTGATCCGGAGATAGGTCTGCGCGGTCGCGGCGTCGAGAGAGACCGAAATCCAGCCCAGCCCCTCGCTGACGAGACGCCGACAGACGGCTTCGGTCAGGAGGTGGCCGTTCGAGTTGAAGCCCACGAGGGCGGGCGAGGGGCGCAGCGCCTCCAGAAGTTCGCCGAGAAAGGGATAGAGCAGAGGCTCGCCGGCCCCGTGAAGGCCGACGTTGCGGGCGTTGCGAAGGGGGAGGGGGGGGGGGGGCCGGCCCGGGAACCGTTGGCGTGTCGTGAGCTCCATCTGAAGGGGCGGCGTGGGGCGCGGGATGGAGTGCGCAGGACGCGAGTGCCCCGTATTCGGGGGACGAGGCAATTGTCCCGCGAATGTGGTTGCGACGAATCTCGCCGAGTGCGAGGTACCTCGTGGCCTCGGACAGCGCGTTCTCGTCGGCGAGACGACCCAGCATCTCCTGGTAGAGGCCGTTCACGAACACTTCGTCGCTGGCGCCGGACGAGATGCGCCGGATCGAGGAATCTAGTCGGTTCGCGAAACGCTTCCCGCGCTTCCGGAGTGGAACGGGAAAGCGCCGCCTCAGGTCGTGGCATTCGGGAGACGAGGCGATTGCCCTGCGAATCTGGCCGCGACGAAGCGCGCCGAGCGCGAGGTTCTTCGTTGCTTCGGACAGCGCGCGGCCGTCGGGGGCCCGGCCGAGCATCTTCCGGTAGAGACGCGTCGTGAACTCGACGTCGTTCTCGCCGGATGAGAGTCGCCTGATCGAGGATCGAGCTGGTTGAGGAGCTTTCGGGCGGCGGCAGGGGGGGGGGGGGGGGGGGGGCGGGGCGAACGGGGGACCTCAACTTCCGGCGCGGGCCCGTGGCGCCGTAGAGGGCGCCCAGGGCGTCTGCGAGGGCCTCGGCCGAGAACCGCGCCTCGAACGTCGCGCGCGCCGCGCGGCCGAGACGCGTGCGCAAGTCCGGGTCGCCGAGCAGGCGCCCGAGCGCGTCCGCGAGGGCGCGGGCGTCGCCGGGCGGGACGAGCAGCGCGTCTCTTCCGTCTGTGACGTCCTCCGGAATGCCGTCGCACGCCGAGGCGATGCACGCGCGGCCGGCCTGAAGAGCCTCGAGGAGCGCGAGCGAGCCGCTCTGCTCCGATTTCGAGGGCAGGACGAAGACGTCGGCGCGAGAGAGGACGTCGAAGGCGTCCTCGACGTACCCGGGAAGCGACACGCGTCCGCCGAGCGAGAGCCGGCGCGCGAGCGCGCGATGCGGCTCGAGAAGCGGGCCGGCGCCGACGAGGCAAGCGCGAAACGGCACGCCGCGTGCCGCGAGGAGCGCGAGCGCCTCGAGCAGGACATCGCCGCCCTTGCGCGGATCGTGGCGCGAGACGGCGACGACGAGCGGGCCGCCGGCGGCGTCGAGCGCGCGAAGCGCGTCCGGCAGGTCGCCGGTCTCCGGCCGCGGCGGCTCGAACGCGCTCTCGGAGGCGTACGTGACGCGCCGGATGCGGAGGCCCTGCCCGTGCCGCGCCTCGAGGAGGCGGCGGACGGACTCGTAGTTGACGAGGACGAGATCGGCGTCGCGGTAGCCCCGCCGCTCGTAGGCCGATGTGGCGAGAGCGGCTGCGTGCTCGAGAAGGAACGCGGCCTTTCGCGCCGCCCCGTCGGCGGGCGAGGCGCCCTCGATCTTCGAGAGTGTCTCGTCGGCCAGCGTCGTGTAGGCGCTTGCGAGGACGCGGGGCGGAAGGCCGCGTTCCGCGAGGCGGTCGCGCGCGGCGGCGGCCGCCCAGCTCCAGACGCCGAATCCGTGCACGACGCGGGCGCCCGTTTCGGCGACGGCAGCCTCCACGGCGCGCCGGAGCGCGAGCGCGTGGCCGGGGATCATGAGCTGGCGAAACGGCCGCGCCGGCGAGGCCGCGCGGCGGACGACGCCGTACGGCGTCTCGGCGAACCCGGCGGAGGGACCCACGCAGACGAGGTGCGGCGTGAATCCGGCGGCGACCGCGGCCCGGGCATGGGCGCGCACGTAGGCGGAGTGTCCGCCGTCGCGCTCCGACCGCGGGTCGCGGCCCGCGACGAGAACGACGTCAGGCAAGCGCAGGCACGGGCGCCGGGCGCGCCTTCGCGATCGCGTCGGCGACGAAGTCCACGTCCGCGTCGGACAGGGCCGGGCCCGAGGGCAGGTAGAGCCCGCGCCGGCAGAGGTCCTCGGCGACGGGGTAGCGCTCGCCGCGATACGCCGCGCGATGGATCGGCTGGACGTGGATCGGCACGAAGTACGTGCGCGTCTCGACGCCGCGCGCCGCGAGCGCGGCCCGGAGCGCGTCGCGCGAGAGGCCGAACGCGTCCTCCACGAGTACGCCGTACATCCAGAACACGCTCGAGACGTCCGGCGCCTCGGATGGGAGCGTCAGGCCCGGGAGGCCGGCGAGCCGCGCGTCGTAGCGCCGCCGGTTCTCGCGGCGCGCGGCGACGAGTTCGGGCATCCGCTCGACCTGCGCGAGGCCGACGGCCGCCTGCATGTTCGTCATCCGGTAGTTGTAGCCGAGGTAGGTGTGCCAGAAGTGGCGCTCGTCCGAGAACGCGTGGTCGCGCAGGCGCCGGACGACGCGCGCGAGGGCCGCGTCCTGCGTCGTGACCATGCCGCCCTCGCCGGTCGTGACGATCTTGTTCCCGTAGAAGGAGAACGTCGCGGCGTCCGCGAGGCTTCCGACGGGGCGGCCGCGGTAGAGGGCGCCGTGCGCCTCGGCCGCGTCCTCGACGACGAGCAGCCCGTGGCGGTCCGCGAGGGCACGGACCGGATCCATGTCCACGGGGTGGCCGTACGTGTGAACGACGAGGATCACCCGCGTGCGCTCGGTGATGCGCGGCGCGATCGTCGCGGCCGAGACGTTGCACGAGCCCGGCGCGGCGTCCGCGAGGACCGGCGTCGCCCCCGTGTAGCGCACGGCGTTTGCCGTGGCGATCATGCTGAAGGCGGGCACGACGACCTCGTCGCCGGGGCCCAGCCCGAGCGCGGCGAGGACGAGGTGGAGGGCCGCCGTCCCGGACGAACACGAGACCGCGTGCGCGCACCCCGTGGCGCCGGCGAAGGCGTCCTCGAAGCGGCGGACGAACGGCCCCGCCGAGGAGATCCAGTTGGACGTCACGCACTCCGTGAGGTACTTCAGCTCGTTGCCGTCGAGGCGCGTCTCGCAGACCCGCACGACGCGGCCCGGCGCGAGCGTCGGCTCGGGCCCCGGCACGAGGTCGCCGAGCGATTCCATCTCGCTGGGGTCAAGACGCGTTTCGTCGAGCATCCAGTTCTCCTGAAAGGGGGGCCGTGATCCATTCCGCGAGGGCCGTCGAGCGCAAGAGCGCGTCCGCGGAGACGGACGGGCTCTCGGCGGGAAAGGCGCCGCCGTAGATCGCCGAGAGGCGCGGCGCGAGGAGCGGATCGGCGAAGCGGAGGTAGCCCGGCCGCCAGCCGGGCTCCGCTCCGACAGCGGCTGCGGCGTTGCGGCGGCGGAGCCTTCGCCACGCGAGGAGCGCCCGCGCGCCCCGGGGAGAAAGAAGTCCCGTGGCGCGGCCCCGCGCGAGCGCGGCCGCGACGCGCCGCGTCGGGATCGCGCGGATGTCGCGCACCCTCTGCTCGCGAATCCGGCGCGCGACGAGGTCGCCCGGGAGCGCGGAGGGCCCCGGAGCCTCGAAACGGAAGTCGGACTTCGCGACGAGGAGGCGGCCGAGGTCGATGCCGACGTCGGCGGGCGCGCCGCCCGCCGCGAGAATGCCGAGCGCGACCGTCAGGCACTTCGAGCACCGGCTGCATGCGGATTCCCGTTCGCCCACGGACCAGCAGGAGTACTGAAGATCGCGGAGGCCGGCGTAGCGCGTGACGAGGAGGCGCTGCACCTGGTGGGCGTGCAGGGCGGCCGTCAGCGTCGAGATCGTGGCGCCGGACGGGCGGAACACGGCGTCGAGCGAGGCCAGCGTCGACGCGGCGTACATGAAGTGCGTGTGCTGGACGGTCTTCCCGTCCCGCTCGACGTTCTCCTGGACCTCGTTCTCGGATGCGACGACGAAGTGCGTCGCGCCTTGCGCGAAGCCCGCCGCGAGGAGCGCGCCGAGATAGAGAAGCGTGTCCGTCGTTTCGCTGACGGCGAGCGGATAGCCCATGTGGTCCGCGAAGTCGTTGGCCGTCGCGCTCCGGAAGTCGGACGCCACCTCGACGAGCGTGAGCGGGCGGCGCCGCGGGATCTCGTCGAGGATGAACCGGCGGCGGGCCGTGCCGTGGTCGTGGAGCGGCGGCAGGGGGGACGTCGTCGTGACGAGGATGGGCCGCTCCGTCAGCTCGGCGATGAGGCCCGCCGTCAGCAGGCTGTCCTTGCCGCCGCTGAACGCGGCGGCCCAGCGCCCCATGTCCCGCACGGGACGCCAGGCGGGGGCGGGGCGCGCGCCCTCGAGGAGCGAGACCGCGCGCGCCGTGTCGGACGTGCCGCGCGTGGCCTCGAGCGTGTCCACCGCCGCGTCCACGAGGCGCAGCCACGTTTCCGCCTCGCCGGGCTCGAGCCGGACGGGCAGGCGGACCTCGCACGGCCTGAGGAGCGCCCAGTGCGGGTGCAGGCAGAGGAGCGCGACGCGCCACCAGAGCGCGGGCGGAACCGCGGCGACTTCCACGGACGCGGGAAATTCCAGCGTGAACGACGTCCGGCGGTACAGGGGCGACGCGGGCTCGACGCTCCACCGGAAGGTCACCGCACGGGCGCCGATCTCGGGTTCGAGGAGCCGGATGCGGTTCACGGGCGGTCCTCGAGGCCGAGCGCCGAGCGGACGGCGTGGCGGGCGATCCAGTAGCGGAGCGCGAGCCGGTACCATTTCGACCGCCACGTGCGGTGGAGCTCCTCGCGCGAATCGTCGAGGACGATGGGCTCGGGCGGCGGCGGAGCAGGTGGAATCCGTCCGAACAGGGGATCGAGCCCCCCGGCGAGCCACGTCGTGACGGTCCACTGCGCTCCCCGCGCCAGGAGGAGCTCGCAGAAGAGCCGGGCCGCCGCGACGTCCCGGCCCGCCGGGCCCGAGAGCTCGCCCACGAACCCGAAGAGGTCCTCCATGACGAGCCCGTGCCGCGCGTAGAAGTGGGCGATCGGCTCGCAGTAGCGGATCGCGTGGGCGACGTCCGCGGGGGAGGTTCCGGCGCGGTCCTTGGGAACGTGGTGGTGAAGGGCCAGGGCGGCCGGGCAGCGGCGGAGCGAGCCCGGCGCCTCGCGCTCGACGCGGAAGCCCCACTCGTTGTCCTCGTGGTACGCGGCCATCCCGGTGTCGAGCGGGAACCGGGCGAGGGCCTCGCGCCGGTAGAGGACGCACGCGCCGCCCACCCAGCGGCACGGCCCCGCGGGCTCTTTCGCGACGTCCTCGAAGGGGCGTCCCGCGCCGAGCGGGACGAAGCGCACCGTTCCGTCGGCGACCTCGAAATCGCCGCCGCAGATCTGGGTCCTGCCGTCCGGGAGGACGACGTTCGCGGCCGCCGCGAGCGCGGAGGGCTCGGCGTCCAGCGTGGCCACGAGGTGCTCGAGCGTCCCCGGGAACACCTCGGCGTCGTCGTCGAGAAAGAGGACGTACTCGGTGTCGACGAGATCGACCGCGCGATTGCGGCCGCCGGCGCAGCCGAGATTGCGGTCGAGAAGCTCGACGGTGACGCGCGCGTCGCCGCCGGCCTCCTGCCGGAGCGCCTCGCGCGTGGGCGGCGAGGAGGCGTTGTCGACGACGAGAGCGCGCCACGGCAGCGCCGCGCCGTCGCGCAACGACCGCAGGGCCTCGCGAACGCGCTCGGGACGGTTCCACGAAAGGACGACGGCCGTGACGCGCGGCGCGGCCCCCGAACCCGGGACCGCGTCCCACGGCTCGAGGCCCTCGCGCCCGGCCGCCTCGAGCCGCGCGTGGACGCCGCCGGCCGGCCGCGCCGGAGCCGGGACGGCCGCCCGCGGGGAGGCGGTGGTGCGGCCCGCCGGAGAGGTCGCATCGAGGCGGACCACGGGAAAGCGGCCGTCGAGCGCGAAGGCGGCGATCGCCGGGAGCTTCCGGGTGCGCGACGCGGCCCACTCGACCGTCTTTCCGAGGAGCGCGCCCGCGATCAGGACGTGCGCGCGGTCCGTCCGGATGAGGGCGTGCCGCGCGAGCGCGTGGAGCCACTCGTCCAGCGTCGCGCAGGCGACCGAGACGTCCACGTTGCCGGGAGGGAGCGGCATCCGGCCCGCGGCCTCGCGGTCCGTGCGGAACGCGTCGAGCGTGCCGTGGCCCGGCCGGCGGTAAGGCTCGTAGTCGAAGTAAAACGCCGTGTCGTGCGCGAGCCGCGCGTCGCAGAGGCCGCGGATCCCGTCGAAGGATTCGCGCTCGCGCGCGAAGATCGTGGCGCGCGAGACCTCGAGCGCGTGCCGCACCTCGGGCACGGAGACGTCGAAGGACGAGGGCAGGACGACGACGCGCTCGAAGCGCCGCTCGAGGACCGGCAGGAGCGGGGGCATCAGCTCGTGGTACGGGCCGCACCACGCGCCGCTCCCGCAGAGAACGGCCACCTCGCCCCGGGCGCCCGGAACGTCGGCGAGGCCGATCTCGCGCGCCAGGACTCCCGCGAGCAGGGCCCGGGACCCGGCGGCGATGAGCTGGTCCCCGACGTTGCCGGCCCCGCGGACGAACGTGACGTCCCTGGACTCGCCCACGGCGGCCAGGATCGAGCGGCGGCTCGCCTCGACGTGCGCGGCGTGGCCGGCATCCGGGCCGGGAGTGTCTCCGCTCTCCGCCGCGGACGGCGGGAGGACCGCGGCGACACCGTGCGGGTCGCGGGGCTGAACGCTCATGGGGAAGACGCGGATGATAGATCAGTCACGCCCGCGCACGGGAGCACGAACGCCGGGGCGCCTGCCCTGGAACTCAGCGCTTCCGCTTCGCGGCTTTCTTCGCCGGGGCTGCCTTCTTCCTGGCGGCGGCCTTTTTCGGGGCGGCGGCCTTTTTCGGGGCCGCGGCCGCCTTGTCGACGCCCTCGGCGACGATGCGCAGGAGGTCGGACACGGTCACGATCCCGACGAGCTGGCCGCCGTCGACGACGGGCAGGCAGCCGATGTTCCAGCCGCGCATGACGTTCGCGGCCTGGCGGACCGGCATCCCGGGGATCGCCTTCACGGCGTAGGCCGTCATCATCGCGGCGACGGGGCGGATCTTGCGCGCTTCCTCGCGGTCCTGGCCGCCGAGGTCGCGGGCCGAGACGACGCCGACGACCTGCCCGGGCCCGTCCGTGACGACGACGTGGTGGATGCGCTTCCACTTCATGAGGTTCCAGGCGCTCTCGGCCTTCTCGTTCATGTCGATGGTCTGGACCTTCGTGGACATGATGTCGCGGACTTTCATTGCGGAAGTCTCCCCATCAAAGAGTCAGGGCCGGCGCGGTCCGCCGCCATGAGCCACTTGAATCAAGGGGCGGCCGGAAGGGCGCCGGCCGGGCTCTCGAGCTCTCGTGCCAGCGCCTTCTGGCGCCTCCCGAGGCTGAAGGCGTTCCACGTCCACAGGGCGGCCACCGGCAGGAAGGCCCATGCGAAGCCCACGGGCCCGAGCCCGACGAAAGCGACGAGACGGTCCGCGAGGGCGCCCAGCGCGTCGCCGCTGCGGTAGACGAACGTGTCGATGAAGCTCTTGGCCGAGTACTTCTCCTCGCGCGAGACGACCGTGAAGAGCACCTCCCGCGCCGGCTTCACGAGCGCGAACTCCGCGGCGCGGCGCAGGACCTGGACGACGAAAAGCGTCCCGGCCGTGGGGGACCCGCCGAGCGCGAAGAAGCCGGCCGCCGACACGACCGGGAGGAACGCGAGCGCGGGCCCGAGGCCGAGCGCCGGCAGGAGGCGCCCCGTGAGGAAGAGCTGCGTGATCGCGGTCAGGACGTTCACGGCGAGGTCCGCCTTCGCGAAGAACGCGGTCCGCGACCCGGCGTCGGCGAACGTCGCGCGGACGATGCGCGCCTGCGCGAGGTAGAGGAACGTCGAGCCGACGGTGAAGAGCAGGAGGAATCCCGCGATTCCGAGCAGGTAGCGCGACTTCGCGAAGAGGGTGAGGCCCGAGAGCGCTCCCGTGCCCGGCGGGACGCCGCCGGAGGGCTCGTCCTCCGCCTCCGCGGCCGAAGGGCGGGCCTCGTCCACGCGGTACACGTGCGCGAGGCGGCTCATGCAGAAAACGGCCGCCTCGAACAGCCCGGCCGCCACGAGGAGCAGGGGCACGGGGCCGAGCGTCTTCGCGAGACTCGCCGTGATCGCGCCGCCGGCGATGCCGCCCAGCGTGCCGCCTAGGCCGATCGCGCCGAAGAGCCGCTTGGCCTGCTCGGACCGGAAGAGGTCCGCGAGAAAGCCCCAGAAGACGGACACGATCAGGAGGTTGAACGTGCTCACGAAGACGAAGAAGAAGCGCGCCGTCGCGACGCGCCCGGGCCCGGCGAGGACGCTCAGCGCGACGTAGAACGCGACGAAGCTCGCCGCGAGCGCGTGGTAGACCGCGGGGACGAAGACGCGGCGCGGGAACTTCGACACGAGCGCGCCGAAGAGCGGCGTCACGAGGAACGTCCCGGCGAGCGTGCCGAAGAAGAGCCAGTTGAGCGCGAAGCCGCCGCCGGCCGACGCGCCCATCTCCTCGCGGAGAGGGCGGATGACGTAGTACCCGCCCAGCAGGAAGAAGAACGAGGCCGCGGCCCAGGAGAGCCCCGGGCCCTCGCCGGGGGCGACCCGCACGAAGCGGGACAGGAGTCTCCGGAAATCCACCTGGGTCAGCCGGCCTTCGGTGCCTTCTTCGCCTGCGCCTCGTGCCAAGCCGCAAGGACCGCGGCCTCACGTTCGGCCGTGAGCCCCGACTTGAGCTTCGCCTGCCGCTCGGCCGGAAGCGTCCTGAACCACGCGAGCGTGTCCTTGCAGGTGTCCTTGAGGGGCCGGAACGCCAGGCCCTTGCCAGCCGCCTTCGCGTTCGAGACCTCGTTCCCGTGCGCCTCGTCACCGGTCGGCGGGAGCCAGCAGGGGAGGTCGCTCCACGCCGAGACTTTCTGGGCCTCGAGGAACGCCGCATCCGCCCAAGTGAACTTCGCGTCGCTCGCGCTCGCGGCCTTGCACGTGTCGAGGAGCGTCCCGACGGGGAGGGGATTTCCCGTCGCGTTGAAGACGCCGAACGTTTTCGTGTCGAGGCACTTCACGATCCAGGTGCCGAGGTCGCGCACGTCGATGAACTGGACGAAGTCGGACGGCTTGTTCGGCGCGAGGACCTCGCCGCCCCTCGCGACGCGGACGGGCCAGTACGTGAAGCGGTCCGTCAGGTCGTTCGGGCCGACGATGAGGCCCGGGCGGACGTTCGTGACGCGGCCCGGCATCGCGGCCTCGGCGGCGCGCTCGCAGGCGGCCTTGAGGGGCCCGTAGTTCCCTTCCGTGATCTTGTCGGCGTTCGGGTCCTTGAGCTCGCCGACCGGGCCGCTCTCGTCCACGCCCGGCTTGCTGAGGTCGGAGAAGACCGAGATGGACGAGATGAAGACGTACTGCTTCGATTTCGAGAGGAGGCCGGCCGACGCGGCGACCTGTTTCGGGAAGTAGCCCGACGTGTCCACGACGGCGTCCCAGGCGCGGCCTTCGAGGGACTTCAGGTCGCCGTTGCGGTCCCCCTGCAGATGCTCCAGCTCCGGGAACCAGTCCGGGTGGGACTTGCCCCGGTTGAAGAGAGTGATCTTCCAGCCGCTCTTCTTGGCGGCCTCGACGACCTCGGGGCCGAGAAAGCGCGTCCCGCCGAGGATGAGGAGCGTCTTCGGTTCCGCCCCTGAAAGCAGGCGGCTCGTCCCCAGGGCGGAGGCTGCGGCGGCTGCGGCGGCTGTCTTCAGCAGGTCGCGTCGTGTCTGTGTCAAGGTCGTCCCTCCTCGAGCATGCGAAGGAGATACGCACCGTACTCGTTCTTGTTCATCCGGGCGGCGAGCCGGGCGACGTCTTCCGACGAGATCCATCCGGCGTTCCAGGCGATCTCCTCCGGGCAGGCGACCTTGAGCCCCTGCCGGGCCTCGATGGCCTGGATGAAGTTCGAGGCCTGGAGGAGCGCCTCGTGCGTGCCGGTGTCGAGCCACGCCATCCCGCGCCCGAGGATCTCGACGTGGAGGTCGCCGGTCGCGAGGTACGCGCGGTTCACGTCCGTGATCTCGAGCTCGCCGCGCGGGGAGGGCTTCAGGTTCGCGGCCACGTCGAGGACGCGGTTGTCGTAGAAGTAGAGACCCGTGACGGCGTAGTTCGACCGCGGCGCAGGCGGCTTCTCCTCGAGGCCGACGGCGCGGCCCTTCGCGTCGAACTCGACGACGCCGTAGCGCTGCGGGTCGAGGACGCGGTACGCGAAGACGGTCGCGCCCGCGGCGCGGCCCGCGGCGCGCTGGAGCATCTCGGGCAGGCCGTGGCCGTAGAAGAGGTTGTCGCCGAGCGCGAGGGCGACGCCGTCCTCGCCGACGAAGTCCCTCCCGATCAGGAACGCCTGCGCGAGGCCCTCGGGCTTCGGCTGCGCCGCGTAGGAGATCCGGATCCCGAACTGCGAGCCGTCGCCGAGGAGGCGCACGAAGGAAGCCTGGTCTTCGGGGGTCGTGATCACGAGGACGTCCCGCAGCCCCGCGAGCATGAGCGTCGAGAGGGGGTAATAGACCATCGGCTTGTCGTAGACGGGGCAGAGCTGCTTGGAGAGGCCGATGGTGAGGGGATACAGCCGCGTGCCGGAGCCGCCGGCGAGGATGATTCCCTTCACGCGGGAACTCCGAGGCCGATGCGCGCCCGCGCGTCCTGGCCGGTCTGAACCGCGGCGCACCATTCCGGGTTGTCCACGTACCACCGCACCGTCCGAAGAAGACCTTCTTCGAATGAGTAAGAGGGCTCCACCCGAGGTCCGTGCGTATCTTGCTGGCGTCGATCGCGTAGCGGCGGTCGTGCCCCGGCCGATCCTTGACGAACGTCTTCAAATCCCCGTATCCCCTCTTACCCTTCAAAGAACTCTTCTCCGAAATCTTCCGGTTCTCTACGAACGGAACGGTCTGCTCGAGCGCCGCACAGAGAGCGTCGACGATCTGCAGGTTCGTCCGCTCGTTGCCGCCGCCGATGTTGTACTTGCTCCCCGGCGCCGCCTTCTGGAGCACGAGCAGGATGCCGCGGCAGTGGTCCTCGACGTGCAGCCAGTCGCGGACGTTGCCGCCGTCGCCGTAGATCGGGAGCGGCTTGCCCTCGAGCGCGTTCAGGATCATGAGAGGGATGAGCTTCTCGGGGAACTGATTCGGCCCGTAGTTGTTCGAGCAGTTCGTGAGGAGCGTCGGGAGGCGGTACGTCTCGTGCCACGCACGGACGAGGTGGTCCGCGGCCGCCTTGGACGCGGCGTACGGCGAGTTCGGGGCGTACGGCGTCTCTTCCGAGAAGAGGCCCGTCGGCCCGAGCGTTCCGTAGACCTCGTCCGTCGAGACGTGAAGGAAACGGAAGGCCTCGCGCGCGGCCGGCGGGAGCGCCGCCGTGTGCGCCCGCGACGCCTCGAGGAGGACGTACGTCCCCGTGACGTTCGTGTGGATGAAGGCGCCCGGGCCGTCGATCGAGCGGTCGACGTGCGTCTCGGCCGCGAAGTTCAGGACGGCGCGGGGGCGGTGCTTTTCGAAGACGGCCTTCATGGCCGCGGCGTCCGCGATGTCGGCCTCGACGAAGGCGAAGCGGGGGTCTCTCTCGCAGTCGGCGAGGCTGGCCCGGTGCCCGGAGTACGTCAGCTTGTCGACGACGACCACGGGGCCGGAGGTTTCCTTCAGGGCGAGGCGGACGAAGTTCGAGCCGATGAAACCGGCTCCGCCGGTGACGAGTATCGAGTCCATACGGCCCGGAGGATATCGGACTCGGCCCGCGCCCGCGAAGAGCCTCGGCGCTGAGCTAGACTTCGGGCGCCCGGGGTGTGGTCCCGACACGGAAGGAGAACGCATGAAGAAGTCCGTGCTTGCGATTCTGGCCGGCGCCGTCCTTGCGGCCGCGCCCGCTTTCGCCCAGTTCGAGGGCGAGCTGTCGATGAAGATGACGATGCGGGAAGGCAGCGGGACGGGGCGGGCCTACGTCTCGGCCGCCGGGACCCGCTCGGAGCTGGACATCCAGACGGCCCAGGCGCCGTTCAGGATGACGACGCTCATGAAGGCGTCGAATCCCGACGTCATGTACATGATCAACGACGAGCAGAAGGCCTACGCCGAGGTCGACCTCAAGAAGATCAAGGAACAGGCCGCGAAGTACCGCGACAAGTCGAAGGAAACCTGGTCCGTCAAGAAGCTCGGGAAAGAGACGATCAACGGGTACTCCTGCGACCACGCCTTCGTCACGAAGGCCGAGGACGCGAAGACCGAGCAGGAGCTCTGGACCTCGAAGGACGTCTCGGGTCTGAGCTACGAGTCCATGCGCGGCCTCATGCGCCGCGGCAACGAGAGCGACGACGGGATGATGAAGGCCCTGCGCGACGCGGGCATCGACGGGTTCGTCGTGAAGAGGATCATGCGCGAGAAGGGCAACCCGGCGCCGGTCGCCACGATGGAGCTCACGAAAGTCGAGAGGAAGTCGCTCAAGAGCGCGCTGTTCGAGATCCCGTCCGGCTACACGAAGAAGGAAGGGATGATGGGCGCCGCGAGCGTCATGGCGCCCCCCGGCGCCGGCGGCGACGAGATGCGCAAGGCGATGGAGGGCCTCTCGCCCGAGCAGCAGAAGCAGATCCAGGAGATGATGAAGAGGCAGCAGCCGGCCAAGTAGCTACTTCTTCTTCTGAACGGCCGGGAGAAGCGCGCTGAAGCCCGCGGCGCTCTTCGCGGAGTCGAAGGAGAGCTTCACGCGGTCGCCGGTGGGCGCGGCGCGGCCTGCCATCCCCGGGTTGAACCCGTGCGCGCCCCACGAGAAGCTCTGCGGGGCGCTCGCGATCTCGCCCTTGTGGTCCTTGTGGGTGCTCTCGCCCTCGACCCTCTTGATGTGTGTGTCGATGGCTTGCGCGGTGTCGAGCTTGACGGCTGCCTGGTCGATCTTGACGAAGTCCTTCTGGCCCTCGCCCGCTTTCCGCGCCGTGGAGACGGGCGGCGCCTGCGACGGGAAGCCGCGCGCCTCGGCGGGCGTCTTGCCCTTGAGGACGCCGCCCTGGAGGAACAGGAACTCGGCGGCGTTGCCGAATCCCTTGTAGTCGATCTTGACGTCGTACTTGCCCGCCGGCAGGACCGAGCCGTCGCCGAGCTTGACGGCCTGCGGCAGCGTGACGAACGTCATGTACGCGTCGACGGCCGCGGGCGCCGAGGCGGCCGCGGCGAGAAGGACGGCGGCAGCGAGAGTCGCCTTCATAATGAGTTTCCTCTTGAGACTGATTCTATGACCATCCTCCTCACCGCGTGTTTTTTCGTGTCGGGCGCCGCAGGGCTCGCGTACGAGGTTCTGTGGTCGCGGCACCTCGCGCTCCTGTTCGGCGCGAACGCGGAGGCGGTCGGGCTCGTCCTCGCGGTCTTCATGAGCGGCCTCGGCCTCGGGAGCCGCGCGTTCGGGGGCCTCGCGGACCGGACACGCGCGCCCCTGCGGCTCTACGCAGCCCTGGAAGCGGGTATCGGAGTCTTCGCGCTCGCCACGGGGCCGCTCCTCGCGGCCGTCGCGCGGGCGTTCCCGGCCCTCGCGGCCGCGCTCGGCGGGGGGCCGGCTGCGACCGCTTCGGCCAAGGCGTTCCTCGCGGCACTCGTGCTCTTCCCGCCCGCGTTCCTCATGGGCGGCACGCTGCCCGCCCTCGCGCGGGCGCTCGCCCGCGAGGCGGCGCGGGCGCCGCGCGTCGTGTCGCTTCTCTACGCGGTCAACCTCCTGGGAGCCGTCTCTGGCGCCGCGCTCACGGGTTTCTGGGCCGTCGAGAACGCGGGCCTCGCCGCGACGATGGGGGGCGCGGCGGCGGCTGATTTCGCGGTTGCGGCCGTCGCGTTCGTCGCCGCATCGCGCCTCCTCGCGCCGCCGCCCGTGGACGCGGCGCTCTCCGCGCCGGATCCGCTCTCCTTGCTCGCGCGCGCCGCCCTCTTCGCGGGACTCTTCGCCTCCGGCGCCGTCTTCATGCTCGACGAGGTCGTCTTCACGCGGCTCCTGTCGCTCGCCTTCGGCGTGTCGTCGTACTCGTTCACACTCGTCCTCGTCCTCTGCCTCCTCGGGCTCGGGATCGGCGGTTTCGCGGCTTCGGCGCGCTCCGCGCGCGGGCCCGTGACGCTCGCGGCGTTCGGGCGCGTCCAGCTCGCGTCGGCGGCCTTCGCCGGCGCCGCGATGGCGGCCGTGCCTCTCGTGTCGCGCACGATTCTCCTCGCGCGACAGGTGCCGGGGCTCGGCTTCGGAGCCTCGCTCGGCCTCAAGGCGGCACTCGCCGCGGCGCTCCTCCTGCCTCTCGCGGCCGTGGCCGGCGCGGGCATGCCTCTGCTTCTCGCGTTCGTCGCGGGGCGGCCCGGCGGCGTCGGGACGTCCGTCGGGCGCGCTTCGCTCGTGAACACGGCCGGGACGCTCGCGGGCAGCCTCGCGACGGGGTTCTTCCTCGTGTCCGCCTTCGGCTCGCAGACGACGCTGCGCCTCGGCGCGCTCGCGAGTCTCGGCGCCGGCCTTCTGGCCCTCGCCGCCGCGCGCGGGCGCCCCGGCGCCGCGGCCGTTTCGGCGGCGGGCGCGCTCGCGCTCGGCGTGCTCCTCGTCCCGCGCTGGCCGGACTGGGTCTTCCTGAGGTCCGACACCTATCCGCGCACGCCGCCGGCGGCGACGCGGCTCGAGTTCGAACAGCGCCGCCGCGTCGCGAACGTCGAGCGCCTGTTCTTCGAAGAGGGCCGCAACGCGACGGTTGCCGTCCTGCAGGGGCCCCGCACCCGGACGCTGGTCTCGAACGGCCACCCCGAGGCGTCGGACGTGGGCGACATGGGGACGCAGGTCGGCGTCGCGATCATCCCGCTCGTGCTCCATCCCGCGCCGCGCGACGTCCTCGTCGTCGGCTTCGCGTCGGGAGTCACGGCGGACGCGGCCGCGCGCGCGCCCGGCGTGGAGCGCGTGGACGTGGCGGAGCTCGAGACGGCGATGTTCCGGGCCGCGGCCCGCTTCGGACACGTGAACAACGGCGTTCTCGCGAACCCCAGGGTCCGGCTGCATCCCGTGGACGCGCGCAGCCTGATCGCTGCCGGCGGCGGCCGGTGGGACGTCGTCCTGTCCGAGCCGTCGAATCTCTGGCGCGCGGGCGTCTCGAACCTCTTCACGGCCGACTTCTACGCGTCCGCGCGGGGCGCGCTCAAGAAAGGCGGCATCTTCGCGCAGTGGCTCCAGCTCTACGGCCTGCGCTGGGAGACGCTGCGGACCGTCTTCGCGACGCTCGTCCGCTCGTTCCCGCACACGGAGGTCTGGTGGGTGGACGGCGGAGACGTCGTCCTCCTCGGGGCCGAGTCGCCGATCGTGGCGTCGCGCGCGAAGGCCGAAGCGGTCCTCGCCGGGACGTACCGGGACGACCTGCGCCGGCATCTCGGGACGGCCGAGCCGGCGGGCTTCTGGGCGCGGTACCTCCTCGGCCGCGACGACCTCGAAGCGCTCGTCGCGGGCGTCGGGAGGATCAACACGGACGACCGGCCCGTCGTCGAGTTCGACGCGCCCCGCGACCTCTATCAGCCGGGCGAGGACAACGCCGCGCGTTTGCTGGAGGAGAAGATCGCGCGCGGGCGCTTCTCACCGCCGCTCTCGGGACCGCCGCCGACGCGGGCGGAGACGTGGGCGGGCCTCGCGGGGATGTACGGCGTGCTCGGCCGCCCGGCCCTCGCCCGGGGCGCCGCGCTGCGCGCGTTCGAGGACGAGCCGCTCGGGACGTACGCCCTCCGGGCCGCGCGCTTCGCGCTTCAGGACGGGGCCGTTGCCGACGCGGAAGCGGATCTCGAGCGCGCGCGCGCCGCCGGCGTCGAACCGGCGAAGGCGTCGGACGTGGAGGGACGGATCCGGGCCGCGCAGGGGCGCATCGAGGAGGCCGTGGCGGCCTTCGCGCGCGCGGACACCGAGGGAGCGCCCGGTCTCGAGCGCCTGGCGCTGCTGGCGATCTACGGCGACGAGACGGACGCGCTGGAACAGGCGGACCGCCTCCTCGCGGCGCGCGCGCGGGGCGCTCTTGCGCCCGGCGACGCGGCGCGGGCGGCGGAGGACCTCGGGCGGGCGGCGCGGACGCCGGACGTCGCGGCGCGCGCGCTCGATGCGCTCGAGCGCCGGATCGGAAGCGACGCGGGCGTGCCGCGCATCCCGGTGCTGAAGGCGCGGGCGGCGCTCCTCGTGACGGCGGGACGGCCCGCCGAGGCGCTCCGCGCGTGCCTCGCGGCCGAGGCCCTCTCCGCTCTCGACCTCGACCTCATGGCGACGCGCGCCAGGGCGCTGCGTGCTCTCGGGCGCGACGCGGAGGCCGAGCGCGCCGAGCGCGAGCGGGCGCGTTGGGCGGGCGAGCCGCCCCCGCGCTGATCAGGCCGCGTGGTCAGGCGGCGGCTTCGCGGTCCTTGAGCTGGAGCGCGTACAGGCGGGCGTAGAGCCCGCCCTTCTCGAGCAGCTCGGCATGCGTGCCGGACTCCTTCACCTCGCCGTGCGAGAGGACGAGGATCCGGTCGGCGCGCACGATCGTCGAGAGGCGGTGGGCGACGACGAGCGACGTGCGGCCCGCGAGGACGCGCTGCACGGCCCGCTCGATCGTCTTCTCCGTCTCCGGGTCGACCGAGGACGTCGCCTCGTCGAGGATCAGGATGCGCGGGTCTCGGGCGAGCGCGCGCGCGAACGAGACGAGCTGCTTTTCGCCGACCGAGAGGCCGCCGCCGCGCTCCGTGAGCTTCGCGTCGAGCCCGCCCGGGATCCGCGCGAGGAGCGGCCCGAGCCCGACCTCGCGGCAGGCCTCCTCGATCCGCGCGCGCGGCATGTCGGGGTCGAAGAAAGAGACGTTTTCCGCGATCGTGCCCGTGAAGAGGAAGGTGTCCTGCAGGACGATTCCGAAGTGCTCGCGCAGCCGCACGGGGTGGTAGCGGCGGACGTCCTCGCCGTCGACGAGGACGCGGCCCGAGGTCACGTCGTAGAAGCGCAGCAGGACGTTCAGGATCGTGGACTTGCCGGCGCCCGTCGCGCCGACGAGCGCGACCGTCTGGCCCGGCGGCACGTGGAACGAGACGCCCTTGAGGATCTCCTCGCCCGCTTTATAGGAGAACCGCACGTCCTCGAACGCGATCTCGCCGCGCAGCGGCCCGGCCGGGACGACGGGGTTTGCCGGGGCGGTGATCGCGGGCTGGGCGTCGAGAAGCTGGAAGATCCGCTCGGACGACGCCATCGCGGCCTGCAGGATGTTGTATTTCTCCGAGAGGTCCATGAGCGGCCGGTAGAAACGCTTGCTGTACTGGAGGAACGCGACGACGGCGCCGATCGTCATGTGCCCGCGCAGCACCTGCCAGCCGCCGTACCAGACGATGGAGGCCATGCCGAGCGCCGAGAGGAAGTCGAGCGCGGGGTAGAAGACCGAGTAGTAGAAGATCGACTCGATGTTCGCGACGCGGTGCGCGTCGTTGACCTCGGCGAACGCCTTCGCGGCGACGCGCTCGCGGCGGAAGAGCTGGACGATCGCGATTCCGGAGATGTGCTCCTGCAGGAACGCGTTCACGCGCGCGATCTTCACGCGCACGTCGCGGTAGGTGTCGCGCGCGCCCTTGCGGAACCAGTTCGTGACCCAGAGCATCGGGAGCAGGATCCCGAACGTGATCGCGGCGAGCGACGGATCGAGCGCGAAGAGGATGCCGACGATCCCGGCGAGCACGACGACGTCGCCGAGCAGCGCGACGAAGCCGGACGTGAAGAGCTCGTTCAGGGCGTCGACGTCCGTCGTGAGGCGCGTCATGAGCCGCCCGACGGGAGTCCGGTCGAAGACGGCGACGTCCGCGCGCTGGAGGTGGCCGAAGATCCGCGTCCGGAGGTCGTACATGACGCCCTGGCCCATCGTGGACGTCCACCAGACCATGACCATCATGAGGACGAACGCGAGGAGCGCCGTCGCGATGGAGAGGGCCGCGATCCACTCGATGCCGTGGCCGCCCGCGAGGTCGATCCCGAAGACGGCGAAGAAGCGGTCGACGCCCTTTGCGGCGGGCCCGGCGCCCGTGCGCTCGCGCGTGAGCACGAGGTCGATGGCGGCGGCCGTCAGGAGCGGGCCCGCGAGCTGCGCGAGGGACTCGAGGAGGAGCACCGCGAGCGAGCCCGCCGCGTAGGCACGGTACGGCTTCGCGAGGCCGAAGAGCCGGCGCAGGAGGCGCGGCTCGACGGCCTTCCCGAGGACCTCTTCCTCGTGGTGGTCGGCCATCAGGCGGCCTCCATCTCTTCGGCGAGGCGCTGGCGCTCGGCGATGGCGGCGTAGACGCCGCCCTTCGCGAGCAGCTCGTCGTGCGTGCCGGTCTCGGCGACCCGGCCGTGGTCGAGGACGACGAGGAAGTCCGCGTTGCGGAGCGTGGACAGGCGGTGCGAGACGAGAAAGACGGTTCTTCCCCCCGCGGCGGCGCGGAGGCCCTGGAGGATGCGAGCTTCCGTCTCCGTGTCGACGGAGGAGAGCGCGTCGTCGAGGACGAGGATCGGCGCATCCGACAGAAGCGCGCGCGCGAGCGCCGTGCGCTGCTTCTGGCCGCCCGAGAGCGTGATCCCGCGCTCGCCCACGATCGTGTCGAGGCCCTTCGGGAAGCGCGCGACGTCGGGCGCGAGGCCGGCTGCGAGGACGGCGGCCTCGACCTCGGAGCGCGAGGCGTCCGGCCTGGCGAACGCGACGTTCGAGGCGAGCGTGTCGGAGAAAAGGAACGTCTCCTGCGGGACGACGGCGATGCTCTTCCTGACGAGCGGGAGCGGCTCTTTCGAGAGGTCGCGCCCGCCGATGAAGACCGATCCCGCGGGCGGGTCGTCCACGCGCAGGAGGAGGTTCAGGAGCGTCGACTTGCCCGAGCCCGTGCGGCCGACGATCGCGACCGTGCTCCCCGCGGGAACGCGGAATGAGACGTCCTCGAGGACCGGCCGTTCGGCGTAGCTCCACGTGAGGTGCCGGAATTCCACGTCGCCCGCCAGCGGCGCACCGCCCTCGGCCTCCTCGGGAAGCGGAGCCGCCTCCCAGACGTCCATCATCCGGTTCCACGAGGCCGTACCGCGCTGCCAGAGGTTCACGACCCAGCCGAGCGCGATCGCGGGCCAGATGAGCTCCATCATGTAGAGGTTGAACTCGACGTAGCGTGCGACCGAGAGCTTGCCCGCGAGGATGAAGCGGCCGCCTGCCCACAGCGTGAGCGCGAAGCCGAGGCCGACGAGGAACTGCAGGAGCGGGAAGAACAGCGCGTTCAGCCGCGCGAGGCCGAGGTTGCGGCGCCGGAACTCGCGGTTGTTCGCGTCGAACCGCGCCGCCTCGCGCTCCTCGCGTGCGAACGCGCGCACCAGCCGCTGGCCCGTGAAGTTCTCCTGCGCCTCCGCGGAGATCTCGCTGAAGAACTCCTGGATCTTCGTGAAGCGCTTGTGCGTCGCCTGGCCCATGACCTTCGTCGCGATCGCGATCACCGGAAAGACGGCGAGCGCCACGCCCGTGAGCGCGGGCGACACCTGGAACATGAGGACGAGCGACACCGTTCCGACGAGGAGCGTGTTGCCGGCCTGCATGATCCCGGGGCCGAGCAGCATCCGCACGGCCGAGAGGTCGTTGACGGCGCGGCTCATGAGGTCGCCGACGCGGTTCCGGCGGTACCAGACGGGCGGCAGGCGCAGAAGGTGCGCGAAGAGGTCCTGCCGCATCTCGTACTCGATGTCGCGCGAGGCGCCGATCAGGAGGCGGCGCGTCAGGAAGAGGGCGATCGCGTCGCCGACGGCGAGGAGGACGATGTACGCGGAGAGGCGGAAGAGGCGTTCCGACGTGACGCCGGTGCCCAGCTCCTCGATGGCGCGGCGGACGAGGCCCGGCATCGCGAGAAACAGGCCCGTCGAAGCGAGCATCGTCCCGAAGCCGGCGAGGTACACCCCGGGCCGGCGGCGGAAATACGCGAGGAAACGGGGGAGGTCTCTCATCCGGGAAAGAGAAGGCCGCGCAGCGCGCGGCCCGTTCTCCAGGTGCGAATATACAGGAATGGAGCACGTCGATCCCGTCTGCGGCATGAAGGTCGATCCCGCCCGCGCCGCGGCGACGGTGCACTGGGGCGACAGGGACTGGTACTTCTGCGCGAAGAGCTGCGCGGAGAAATTCAGAAGAGACCCGGAAAGATTTTCTTTGAAAGTGAAGAGTGAAGAGTCGTTTGAGCCCATGACGTTTCCAGCAGGCATGGGCCTGCCGAGCCTGACGTTGCCCGCCGCGTCACCCGCGCCGATGGCCTCGCCGGCGCCTGCTGCCCTCTTCACCTTCTAAGAAATCTTCTCTTTCTTCTTCTTCCTCGAAGTGGATCTGCCCGATGGACCCCGAGGTGGTGTCGGACGTGCCGGCCGCGTGTCCGATCTGCGGGATGGCGCTGGAGCCGGCCGTCGCGACGGGAAATGAGGGAAATCCCGAGCTGGACGACATGGCGAAGCGTTTTCGCGTCGCGCTGGGGCTGACACTTCCGCTGTTTTTCTTCGAAATGAGCGCGATGGCCGGGCTGCGGCTCTTCGAAGGCGTCCCGCCGCGCCTCAACCTGCTCGTCCAGCTGGCCCTCGCAACCCCGGTCGTCCTCTGGTGCGGGAAGCCGTTCTTCGAGCGCGCCTGGCTTTCTCTGAAGACGCGGAACTTCAACATGTTCACGCTCATTGGCCTCGGGACCGGCGCGGCATACCTGTACAGCCTGGTCCGGACGGCGCAGGCCTTCTTACCCATTCAAAGAAATTCTTCTCTTCCTCTTCATTCCCCGGTTCATGACGTCTACTTCGAGGCCGCGGCCGGCATCGTCACGCTCGTCCTCCTCGGGCAGGTCCTCGAGCTCCGCGCCCGCGCGAAAACCTCCGGGGCGATCCGCGAGCTGCTCGGCCTCGCGCCGGACACGGCGCGCGTCGTGCGGAAGGGCGCCGAGGTCGACGTCCCGCTCGACGAGGTCATGAAGGGCGACGTCCTGCGCGTGCGTCCCGGCGAGCGCGTGCCCGTGGACGGCGCCGTGACCGAGGGCGCGAGCGCCGTCGACGAGTCGATGCTCTCGGGCGAGCCGATGCCCGTCGAAGTGGGGCCCGGCGCGAAGGTGACGGGAGGGACGCTCAACGGCACGGGCAGTTTCCTCATGCGCGCCGAGCGCGTGGGGGCCGACACCGTACTCGCGCGAATCGTCGCGCTCGTGGGCGAGGCGCAGCGCAGCCGCGCCCCCGTTCAGCGCCTCGCGGACCGCGTCGCGGGGATCTTCGTGCCCGCGGTCGTGGCGGCCGCGGCGGTCACGGCGCTCGCCTGGGGTATCTTCGGCCCCGAGCCGCGCCTTCCGCACGCGCTCGTGAACGCCGTCGCGGTCCTCATCATCGCGTGTCCGTGCGCCCTCGGTCTCGCGACGCCGATGTCCGTCATGGTCGGCATCGGCCGCGGCGCGAAGACGGGCGTCCTCTTCCGCGACGCGGCGGCGCTCGAGACGCTCGGGCAGTGCGACACGATGGTCCTCGACAAGACGGGGACGCTCACGGAGGGGAAGCCGAAGATCGTGGAGACCCGCGCCTTCGGCGCATTCGATGAAAGTGAATTGCTGCGGCTGGCCGCTTCGCTGGAGCGCGCGAGCGAGCACCCCCTCGCGGCGGCCGTCACCGGGGCAGCCGAGGCCGCGGGCCTGACTCTTTCACCTTCAAAGGAATTCTCTTCTCTCCCAGGCAAGGGCATCCAGGGCAAGGTGGACGAACGCCACGTCCAGCTCGGTTCCCTTTCACTATTCGAAGAAGATCTTCAGCGGCGTTTCCCTCGCGAGATGCTGGAGGCAGCAGACGAATGGAGGCGAAAGGCGGCCACGGTCCTCTTCGTCGCAGTCGACGGCCAGCCCGCGGGCTTCCTCGCCGCGGCCGACCCGCTCAAGGTTTCTGCGAAAGCCGCGATTACCGACCTGAAGGCGCTGGGTCTCCGCGTCGTCATGCTCACCGGCGACGCCGAGGCGACGGCTCGCGCCGTCGCTGCCGAGGCGGGAATCGAGGAGGTCGTGGCGGGCGTCCTGCCGGCCGGCAAGGCCGACGCCGTCGCGCGCCTGAAGGCGTCCGGCGCGCGCGTGGCGATGGCGGGAGACGGCGTGAACGACGCGCCCGCGCTCGCGGGCGCGGACGTCGGGATCGCCATGGGGACCGGGTCGGACGTGGCAATCGAGAGCTCGTCGGCGACCCTCGTGGGCGGCGACGTCGCCGCGCTCCCGAGGGCCGTGCGGCTCTCTCGCGCGACGCTCCGCAACATCCGGCAGAACCTGTTCTTCGCGTTCGTCTACAACGTCGTCGGCGTCCCCGTGGCCGCGGGCGTTCTCTACCCGGCCTTCGGCCTCCTCCTGTCGCCCGTACTCGCGAGCGCCGCGATGACGTTCAGCTCGCTCTCGGTCGTGGGAAACGCGCTGCGCCTGCGGAGCGTCCGCCTCTAGACGCCTGATTCCGGCGCATCATGGCCGCCGGCCCCCGGCCGAGCCGAAGCTGAACCCGGGGGTGTCCCATGTCCATGACCCAGGCCGCGCTGCTGGTCGCCCTCTTCGCCCTCGTCGTAGGCGGCGTCGTGCTGCTGCGCACGTGGTGGGCGTGGAGGCAGAGACGCCTCATCACGTGCCCGGAAAACGAGCAGCCCGCGGCCGTGCGCGTGAGTGCGCTCGGCGCCGCGGCCGGCTCGCTGGCCGGACACCCGCACCTCAAGCTCTCGGAGTGCTCGCGCTGGCCCGAGAAGAAGGACTGCGGGCAGGAGTGCCTCCGCCAGATCGAGAGGGGGCCGGGCGAGTGCCTCGTGCGGACTCTCGTGGCGCGCTGGTACGAGGACAAGGGCTGTGTCTGCTGTGGCAAGCCGATTCACGACGTGGCGTGGGCGGACCAGCGTCCGGGTCTGCGCGCTCCGGACGGCGCATTCCTGGCATGGCCGGACGTGCCGCCCGAGGCGCTGCCCGAGCTCTTCAAGACGCACGCGCCGGTCTGCTGGAATTGCCTCGTCGTGCAGAAGGTCGCGCGCGATCACCCGGACGACGTGACGGTCCGCCCGCCGCGGGAGCAGCTGTACAGCTAGCCGGCCGGAAATTCCCTGCGAAATCCCGAGGACTTCCGCGTCCCCGGGCCCCACGTTTCGGTCATGGGAGCCGTCCGCAAGCCGAACTTCGAGCTCTCGAAGTGGTACTTCGACGCGGTGGGGGATGACGGCGAGGTCTTCATCGGCTATCGCGCGAACCTGCGCTGGAGGCGGCTCGCGGTCTCGTACGCCGCGGCCCTGACCGGCGGGGCTCACGAGACGCGGACTGCGTCGATCATGAGGTCCGAACAGGAGCCGGTCCTGCGAACGGGCTCCCTCGCGTGGGCGGCGCCGGCGCTCGACATCGAGGGGACGTGGACTGCGGACGCGCCTGCGCTCCTTCGGACGCTCTACGACTGCCCCGACGGGTCGGTCGTCTGGGCCTGCCTCTTCCCGCGCGCGCGGGCCGGCGTACGGATCGGTTCGCGCGAGATCCGCGGTTTCGGCTACGCCGAGCGCCTCGAGATGACGCTGCCGCCCTGGAGGCTGCCGCTCGAGACGCTGCGATGGGGGCGGTTCCTGTCTCCGGACCGGTTCGTCGTCTGGATCGACTGGCAGGCGCCGGAACGCTCGCGCACGTGGGTGTTCGTGGACGGGATCGAAGCGCGGGAAGCGGGGGTTTCGGACGAAGAGATTTCTTTTGAAGGGGGAAGAATTCGGCTCCCTTCGGCGAGCCGGTTGTCGCTGCGCGCCGGCCGCGTCTCCGACCTTCTAAGAGATCTTCCTCTTTCTCTCCTTCTTCGTCTCTTTCGTCGCGCGCGCGCCGTCCACGAGACCAAGTGGCGGACGCGGGGCGTTCTCGAATGCTTCGGCGCGCCGGCCGTCGAGGGCTGGGCGATTCACGAAGTCGTGAGGTTCAGGACATGAACGAGCGTGCCGGGAAGGTCCTCTACGGTTCTCTCTTCGCCATCGTCCTCCCCGCCCTCCTCGTCCTCTGGGCGCGCGCGGCGGCGCCGAACGTGAGCCTGCCCGCCGTGGAGTCGCCGCTCGGCTGGGCCGCGGCGGCGGTGGGGCTCGCGCTCGTCCTCTGGGCGACGGCGGCCCTCGCGCTCTGGGGGCGCGGGCTCCCGATGAACGCGTACCCGCCGCCGGTCTTCGTCTCGCGCGGCCCGTACGCGCTCGTCGCCCATCCGATCTACCTCGGCTTCGTCGTCGCGTGCGCGGGCTGCGCGACAGGCGCGGGCTCGGCCGCGGGATTGTGGCTGGTGACTCCCGCGGCCGCCCTCGGCTCGGCGGCGCTCGTCCTCGGCTACGAAGCGCCCGACCTCGACGCGCGCTTCGGCAAGCGGCCGCGCCCTCTCCTCGGCCTGCCCGGCTGGGGCGGGGCGCGCCCGTCTCCGGCGGACCGGCTCTCGGCGTTCGCTCTCGTCCTCCTGCCGTGGCTCGTCCTGTACGAGGCGGTGCAGGCGCTCGGCGTCGCGCCGGACGCGGTCGTGCTCCTCCTGCGCGGCGAGACCGCGTGGCCGGTGTGGGAGAGCACGGAGCTCGTCTACGCCTCGACGTACCTGTTCGTCGCGCTCGCGCCGCTCGCGGCAGCGACGCGCACCGACCTCCGCCGCTTCATGGTGCGGGGATGGGCGGCGACGGCCCTGATCGTGTTCCTGTGGCTCGTTCTGCCGGTCGCGGCGCCGCCGCGGCCGTTCGAGCCGCAGGGACCGCTCGGCGCGCTCCTCGCGCTGGAGCGGCGCTTCGACTCGCCGGCCTGCGCGTTCCCGTCCTTCCACGTCGCGTGGGCGCTGCTCGCGGCGCCGGTCTGGGCGCGGCGGTTCGGGCGGGCAGGGGCGCTCGCGTGGGGTTGGGCCGCTGCGATCACCCTCAGCTGTGTCACGACCGGGATGCACACGGTGGCCGACGTCGCGGGCGGGATCGCCGCTGCGTTCCTCGTGTTCCGCCTGCCGGCCGTGTGGGAAGCGCTCCGAAGCGGCGCCGAACGCCTTGCAAACTCCTGGCGCGAGTGGAACTTCGGCTCGGTGCGCGTCATCAACCACGGCGGCTGGGCGGCGCTGGGGACGCTCGCCGGCGTCGGCCTCGCCGCGTCTCTCGCCGGGGAGGGCGCCGTGCCTGCCGTCCTGCTCGTCGCGTGCGCGGGTCTGGTCGGCGCGGGCCTCTGGGCGCAGTTCATCGAGGGCTCGCCGCGCCTCCTCCGGCCCTACGGGTATTACGGCGGCGTCCTCGGCGTCGTCCTCGGTTGCCTCGCGGCGCGCCTGACGCTCGGCGCCGACGCGTGGCTGCTCCTCGGAGCGTTCGCCGTCGCCGCCCCGTGGATCCAGGCGGCGGGGCGCGTGCGCTGCCTCGTGCAGGGCTGCTGCCACGGCGCGCCCGCATCGCCGGAGGTCGGGATCCGGTACCTGCACGCGCGCTCGCGCGTCTGCCGCCTGTCCGATCTCGGCGGCGTCCCGCTGCACCCGACGCCGCTCTACTCGATCCTCTGGAACGTCGTGCCGGCGCTGCTCGGCGCGCGGCTCTGGGCGGCGCGCGCGCCGCTGCCCGTGATCGTCGGCGTGTACCTGCTTCTGACGGGGCTCGGCCGGTTCGTCGAAGAGTCCCGGCGCGGCGAGCCGCAGACGCCGGTTTTCGCGCGCCTGCGCCTCTACCAGTGGATCGCCGCGGGCACCGCCGCGGCAGGCGCCGTCGCCACGTGCATGGCTTCGACGGTCCCGACGCCCGCGCCGGATCCCTCGGCGGCCGCGTTCGCGGCGGGCGTGGCGTTCGCCGCGGCGACATGGTTCGCCCTCGGCGTCGACTTTCCGCGCTCGAACCGCCGCTTCGCGCGGCTGGTCTAGCGGCGGGAAGCGGGTCTTTTCAGCGCCCCTCGACCCCGAGCCAGCCGCGCGTGCCGTAGTCCGCGAGCAGGTTGACGAACAGGATGAGGAGCATGAAGAGGCCGGAGAAGATCACGGCGGGGATGAGCCGCGAGTTCTCCTTCACGTGCATGAAGTAGAGGACGACGAGCGTCGCCTTCGCGATCGCGATCGCGAGCGCGACGGCGTTGTTCGCCCAGCCGAGGTCGACGTACGCCGCTCCGACCGTGGCCGCCGTGCCGACCATGAGCGCGGCGAAGACGAGGAAGTACGTCGAGAGAGGCATCACGTGCGGGGCGTGAGCGGACGAGGCAGCGGAAGTCTCGGGATGCGCCATCAGTGGTGCCGTCCGATGAGGTAGAGGAGCGGGAACAGGAAGATCCAGACGAGGTCCACGAAGTGCCAGTAGAGGCCGAAGCCCTCGAGGAAGTTGTGGTTCCGGGGCGTCCAGGCGCCGCGGAGGGCGGGCCGGAGCATGAAGGCGAGGATCGCGGCGCCGATGACCATGTGGAGGGCGTGGAGGCCCGTCATCCCGAAGTAGAGGCTGAAGAAGAGCTGCGCGTGCGGCGCGTCGGGCCCCTCGAAGTGGAAGGACGGGCCGGGCACGTGGTGGTGGGTGAACTTGTCGGCGTACTCGACCGCCTTCACGGCGAGGAACGTCGAGCCGAGGAGGAGCGTTCCGAGGAGCATCGCGAACGTCGTCTTCGGCTTGCCGGTCTGCCCGCCGCGCACGGCGAGCGCCATCGTGAGCGAGCTCCCGATGAGGACGGCCGTGTTGAACGCGCCGAGCCGGATGTCGAGCGAGTGGCTCGCGGCGCGAAACGCCTCGGGGTAGAGCGAGCGGTAGAGGCTGTACGCCGCGAAGAGCCCGCCGAAGAAGAGGATCTCCGTGACGAGGAACGTCCACATCCCGAGGGTCGCGGACTCCTTCTGCTGCTCGTAGCTGTCGAAGTGGTGGGCGAGGTCGGAGGGGCCGTGCGCGTCATGCGCCAAGGCGGGCCTCCTTTCCGGCCGCGGGCCGGGCCTCGTACGTGTACGGAGGCGCCGTGACGACGGGCGGGTACGTGAAGTTCTCGACCGGCGGCGGCGAGGTCGTCTGCCACTCGAGGCCGGTCGCGCCCCATGGGTTCGCGGTTGCGCGCGGGCCGTAGCGCATGGACCAGATGAAGTAGACGAGCGGCATGAGGTAGCCGATGCCGAGGATCGTCGCGCCGGCCGACGACATGACGTTCAGCACCTGGAACTCCGGCGGGTACGTGTGATAGCGCCGCGGCATCCCGAGGTAGCCGAGGATGAACTGCGGGAAGAACGTGACGTTGAACCCGATGAAGATGACGAGCGCGGAGAGCTTCGACCAGAAGACGGGGTAGAGGCGCCCCGTGATCTTCGGCCACCAGAAGTGGAGGCCGCCAAGGTAGCCCATGATCGCGCCGCCCACCATGATGTAGTGGAAGTGGGCGATGATGAAGTACGTGTCGTGCACGTGCGCGTCGATCCCGAGCGTGGCGAGCATGACGCCCGTGAGGCCGCCGATCGTGAAGAGGCCGATGAAGCCGAGCGCATAGAGCATCGGCGTGTCCCACGAGATGGAGCCCTTGTAGAGCGTCGCCGTCCAGTTGAAGACCTTCACGGCCGACGGGACCGCGACCAGCATCGAGAGGACCGAGAAGACGACGCCCGCGTAGATCGACTGCCCGGCCACGAACATGTGGTGGCCCCACACGAGGAAGCCGAGGACGGCGATCCCGATCGAGGCGAAGGCGACGAACTTGTAGCCGAAGATCGGCTTGCGCGAGAACGCGGCCACGAGCTCCGAGATCACGCCCATGGCGGGCAGGATCATGATGTACACGGCCGGGTGCGAGTAGAACCAGAACAGGTGCTGGAAAAGGACCGGGTCGCCGCCGAGCTTCGGGTCGAAGAACCCGATGTGGAGCACGCGCTCGGCCGCGACCATGAGGATCGCGATCGCGACGACGGGGGTCCCGAGAATCTGGATGATGCTCGTCGCGTAGTGGCCCCACACGAAGAGGGGGAGCCGGAACCACGTGAGGCCCGGCGCGCGCATCCGGTGGATCGTCACGATGAAGTTGAGGCCCGTGAGGATCGACGAGAAGCCCGCGATGAAGATGCCGAGGCCGACCATCAGCACCGAGGTGTTGACGTAGTTGGTCGAGAGGGCGTGTAGAACGTCCAGCCCGTGTCGACGCCTCCGTGGAGGAGCGCCCACAGCGTGAAGGCCCCGCCGATCGTGTACAGGTACCACGAGAGCAGGTTGATGCGCGGAAAGGCGAGATCCTTCGCCCCGATCATCAGCGGGATCAGGAAGTTCCCGAGGACCGCCGGGATGCCCGGGATGAGGAAGAAGAAGATCATCAACACGCCGTGCATCGTGAACAGGCGGTTGTAGACGTCGGGCTGGAAGAAGTCGCCCTCCGGCGTCGCGAGCTCCATGCGGATCAGGACCGCCATGAGCCCGCCGAGCGCGAAGAAGACGCTCACGGAGACGAGATAGAGCAGCGCAATGCGCTTGTGGTCGCGCGTCCAGAGCCACGACTTGAGGCCGTAGGCCGCGTTCAGGTAGTGGGTGCGGGGAAACTCGGCGGGGACCGGATTGGGCGACGTCGTCATTTCCGGGCCTCCGCGGCGCCGTCTGCCGCCTTGAGCGTCTTCACGTAGTTCACGAGCTGGATCAGCTCCTCCTCGGTGACCTGGCCCTTGAAGGTCGGCATGACGGGCTGGTAGCCCTGCACGATCTTCGCGGCCGGATTCAGGATGGACTCGCGCACGTAGTTCTCGTCCGCCGCCACTTTCGTGCCGTCCTGGAGCGTGACCTGCGTGCCGAACAGGCCGTTCAGGATCGGCGCGCGGGCCGAGCTGTCCGGGCGGTGGCAGGTGTTGCAGGCCTTCGCGACGAAGAGCTGCTCGCCCGAGGCGGCGGCCGGCTGCGCGCCACCGGCGGGCTCGCCCGCGAGCCACGCCTCGTACGCGCGCGGCTCCATCACGACGATCTTGCCGACCATCTTCGAGTGCTCGACGCCGCAGTACTGGCCGCAGAAGAGGTGGAACTCGCCCGTCTTCGTCGCCTTGAACCAGTACGTCGTGTAGCGCGAGGGAAGGACGTCCACGTGGATGCGGAAGGCGGGCACGAAGAAATCGTGGATGACGTCCTCGGAGATCATGCGGAGCTGGACGGCCTGCCCGAGCGGGACGTGCAGCTCGTTGATCTCGCGGCGGCCGTTCGGATGCTGGATCTTCCACATCCACTGGCGGCCCGTGACCCAGTACTGCGCGGCGCCGGCCGGGGGACGGTTCTGGTCGAAGAAGACCTTCGTGCCCCACCCGAACAGGATGAGGAGGAGGCCGAGCGGGATCACGGACCAGATCAGCTCGAGGATCTGCGACTTCGGGTTCGTCTCGTAGACGTCCTCGCCGACCTCGCCCTCGTGCTTGCGGCGGTACTTGACCATGAAGACGAGGACGAGCACCGCGATGAGCGTCGAGAAGACGACGAGCCCGCCGAGGGCGAACAGCATGAGGTGGTCGACCGAGCGCGCGATGTCGGAGCCCTGCACGGGGAAGAGCGGGGAGTCCGGGATGTTCGGCATCAGGCCGCTCCCGTCCGGCGCTTCTCGCGCTTGAGCAGGATGAGGACGAGCCCGGCGACGGCGGCGATCGTGAGGACGGCGCCGCCGCGCAGGAAGTTGCGCACGGTGGCGGTGTAGCGGCCCACCTTCGGGTCGTAGTGGTAGCAGAGGAGGAGGAGCTGGTCGACGACGCTGCCGAGCTTCTCCTCGGACGCCTCGATGAGGCCGAGGCGGAGGTCCTTCGCCGGGTATTCGATGCCGAAGAAGTAGCGCGCGATGCGGCCCTGGGGCGTCAGAACGAGGACGCCGGTCGCGTGCGCGAACTGCTTCTGCTCGGCGTCCCACACGTACCGGAAGCCGACGGCCTTCGTGAGCGCGTCGACGGACGCCTTGTCGCCCGTGAGGAAGTGCCAGCCCTCCGCGCCGCCCTTGCGGCCGTACTGGCGCATGACCGGACCCTTCTTCACCGACGCCATCTCCGACGTCTCGCGCGGGTCGAAGCTGACGGAGAGGACGTCGAATTCGGTTCCGACGCTCATGCGCAGCGCGCGCAGGCTGCGCACGAGGCCGTCGGTCGTCATCCCGCAGAGCATCGGGCAGTCGAAGTAGACGAGGGAGAGGACGACGGGCTTCTTCCCGAGGTAGTCGCGCAGGTGGACGGTCTTGCCCGCCTCGTCGCGGAACGCGAGATCCAGCGGTACGAGGTCGCCGATCTTCTGGTCGAAGCCGATGTCCTTCACGGGCGGAGCCGGCAGCGGCGCCTCGGCGGGCGGCGCGCCCGGCGCGGTCGCGCGGAGCTCGCCGGAGAAAGCGAGTGCGAACGCAAGCGCGAACGATGCGGAACGGATCACTTCTTCACCTCCGGCGCGGGCGGCGGCGCCGTGCGGGGCGGGAAGCCCTTCGCGGCGACGATCTCGAGCGCGCGGTCGGCGGGAACGCGGGCGTGCGTGCGGGCCGGGTCGGCCCAGGCCCAGCTCGAGAGAACGGCGTCCTCCCGGGCGCGGAGGATCTTCAGGTCCTTCTCCGGGTCGTCCTGCAGGAGCACTCCGGCCGGCAGGCTCCTGACGCGCGCCTCGGCGAGGACGGGAGGCGGCGGGTCCTGGGCGACGAGGCGCTTCTTCTGCCAGATGGCCACGCCCCACATGAGCACGAAGGCCGCGGCCGTCACGGCGAGCAGCACGATGGCGGACAGGGCGACGGCCTTGAAGTTCAGCTCGGAGTCGACGCCGCGGTTCTCAGCCATGGGCGTGGACCTCCATCGCGGCCGGCAGGGCCGGGTCGTTGACGGGGAGGAGCGGGCGCTTTGCAAGCTCGCGCGCGAAAGCCGCGAGCCAGAGACCGAAGAGGGCGGCGGGCAGCGCGGCGTCCAGCCAGTGGATCGAAAGGCCCTGAGGGTGCCAGGCGGGCGCGACGAGCCAGAACAGGTCGACGCCGCGCATGAAGAGGAGGAGACCGGCGATCACGGAGAGCCGGCCGAGGTGCTTCTTGAAGTTCGCCGAGAGGAGGAACACGAACGGCACGACGAACTGGAAGAGCGCGAGCGCGAGCGAGACGGCCATCCAGCCGCCCGTCACGCGGGCCTTGTAGAACGTGATCTCCTCGGGGAGGTCGCCCGACCAGATGATGATGAGCTGGGAGACGGAGAAGTACGCCCAGAGCATCGTGAACGCGAAGAGCAGCTTGCCCCAGTCGTGCACGTGCCGCTGCTGGACGGCGGCGCGGAACGGCTCGCGCCTGGCGAGGAAGAGCGCGACGAGGAGCGTGAAGGCCATCCCCGAGATCGCCTGTCCGCCGACGACGTAGATCCCGTAGATCGCCGAGAACCAGTGCGGGTCGGTCGACATGAGGAGGTCGATCGACGCGACCGAGATCAGGAGGCAGTAGATCGCGAGCGCGGGCGCCGCGACGAGCTGCATCCGGCGCTCGAGGCCGGCGGCGGGAGCGTCGTCCTGCTTCTTCGAGAGGCGGGAGAGGGCGAACGCGAAGGCCGTCCAGACGGCGAAGCAGAGCGCGAGCCTGAGGATCACCCCCGTGGGGTTCATGTACGCGGCGCGGTGGTGGAGGATCTCGTCCGTCGCGACGCGCGCCGGGTCGGCCCACGGGTAGACGTGGCGCAGGCCGAAGAGGAGCGGCACCGCGAAGAGGGCGACGAGCGGCAGCGTGCGCGACGAGGCCTCGAGGATGCGGCGGATGACGAGACCCCAGGCGCCGCCCGTCATGTGGTGGAGAGCCTCGATGGCGAGAGAGCCGAGCGTCACGCCGAGGACGAAGCAGAAGGCGACGAGGTACGAACGGTAGAACTGTACCGGGTTCGCGACGAAGCCGGCGGCGGAGGCGACGGCGAAGACGGCACCGACGACGAGGGCGATCCGGCCGACGCGCGCGAGATCGGCGGCGGGCGGCGCCCAGTCGGCCGCGCGAAGAGCCTTTTGCGGGTGAGCTTCAGTCATCGGGTTTCGCTGCTTTCGGAGGAAGATTTCTTTGAAGGTGAATGGGGCGAAGGGGCCGTCGGAGCTTCGCCTGCCGCCTGATGCGCGGCCGCCTCCCCGCTCTTACCTTCTAAGAAATCTCCATCTTCTTTCGTCAGGAATTCCTTCGGCATGTTCTGTGAAGCCTGCAGTGTTTTCACCCAGGCCACCACCGCCCAGCGGTCTTCCGGCGTGATCTGGGACGCGTAGCTCGACATCTGGCCGAAGCCGTTCGTCATGACGTCGTAGAAGTAGCCCGCGCGCTCGTTGCGGAGGCGGTCGACGTGGAACGTGCTCGGGTTCTTGAAGCCGCGCGCGACGATCATGCCCTGCCCGTCGCCCGTCCGGCCGTGGCACGGCGAGCAGAAGATGTTGAAGCGCTCCTGCCCGCGGAGGAGGAGCGTCTTCGTGACGGGGACGGGGAGGTCGAGGACGAACTTGCCGTCCTCGCCGACGCCGCGGTAGAGCGCCGCGTCGGCGCGCAAGAACCCGCGTGCGACGACGCCTTCCGGGAGCGGCCGGGCCGAGCTGTGGTCCGCGAAGAACGGAGACTCGCGCAGCGGCTTCGTCTTTGCCTGGTTGTGCATGTCGTCGCGGCAGCCGCCGAGCGCGAGAGCGAGAAGAGGGAGAAGGAGCGCGCGGCGCATCAGTCCTCCACGTCCTGCACGTGGACGCCGCCGAGCGTCTCCATGAACCGGAACGTGTCGCCCGCGCGGAACTTCGGGTCGCGCGCGAGGATCATGAGGAAGTACTTGTCGCGCGACGCGAGCTGGAAGCGGTCCACGCCGAAGACCGGGTGGTAGGGCATCGGGAGGCCGTTCAGGACGAGCATCCCGAGGACCGCCGAGATCCCCGCGACGAGGATCGTGCACTCGAACGTGATCGGGATGAACGCGATCCAGCTGTTCGGCGGCCGGCCGCCGATGTTGAGCGGGTACGCGATTCCCGCCGCCCAGTACTGAAGGAAGAAGCCGCCGAGGCCGCCGACGATGCCGCCGATCAGGACGAGGAGCGGCACGCGGGACGGGCCGTGGCCGATCGCGTCGTTCAGCTCCTCGATCGGGTAAGGCGTGTAGGCCTCCATCACGACGTAGCCCTCCGCGCGCGCGCGGTGCACGGCCTGGACGAGGGCGGGCGAGCCCGCGAACTCGGCGATGACGCCGTAGAGGTGGGGCGGCAGCTCCCCGCCTCCCTCGCGCGGTCCGGGCTTGCCGACGCCGGGGGCGACGTGGCGCGGGAAGAAGCGGCGGAAGAGGCTCACGCGTGCCCCCCGGCCGCCTTGTCTTCGGGGTCGCCCTTCGCGATCGTCCGCATCTCGAAGATCGAGATCACGGGCAGGAACCGGATGAAGAGGAACATGAGCGAGAAGAAGAGGCCGAGCGACCCGATGTAGAACGACCAGTCCCACTTCGTCGGCGTGTACATGTCCCACGAGGACGGGAGGAAGTCGCGGTGAAGGCTCGTCACGATGATGACGAAGCGCTCGAACCACATGCCGATGTTCACGACGATCGAGATCACGAACAGCGTCGCGACCGAGTTGCGGACCTTCCGGAGCCACAGGAGCTGCGGCGTCAGGACGTTGCAGAGGATGAGCGCGAACCAGATCCAGCCGTACGGGCCCATGATCCGGTTCTTCATCATGAACTGCTCGAAGCCGTTGCCGCTGTACCACGCCATGAAGATCTCGATCGCGTAGCCGTACGCCACGATGAGGCCCGTCGCGAGCATGACCTTCGCCATGTTCTGCAGGTGCCGCATCGTGATGAAGTCCTCGAGCCCGAACAGCTTGCGGAGCGGGATCGAGAGCGTCATGACCATCGCGAAGCCGGAGTAGATGGCGCCCGCGACGAAGTAGGGCGGGAAGATCGTCGCGTGCCAGCCCGGGATGATCCCGACCGAGAAGTCGAAGCTCACGACCGTGTGGACGGAGACGACGAGCGGCGTCGCGAGCCCGGCGAGGAGAAGGCTCGCGACCTCGTAGTTGTGCCAGTGCCGCGCCGAGCCGCGCCAGCCCATCGCGAGCATCCCGTAGGCGATCTTCCCCGCGAGGTGCTTCGAGCGATCGCGGAGCGTCGCGAGGTCGGGGATGAGTCCCACGTACCAGAAGAGGGCCGAGATCGTCGCGTACGTCGAGACCGCGAACACGTCCCACATGAGGGGGCTCCGGAACTGCGGCCACAGGCCCATCGTGTTCGGGTACGGGAAGAGCCAGTACGCCGCGAGCCACTGCCGGCCCGTGTGGAAGAGGACGAACTGGCCCGCAGCCGCGACGGCGAAGAGCGTCATCGCCTCGGCGAAGCGGTTGATCGACGTGCGCCACTTCTGGCGGAGCAGGAGGAGGATCGCCGAGATCAGCGTCCCGGCGTGGCCGATGCCGATCCACCACACGAAGTTGATGATGTCGAAGCCCCAGCCGACCGGGATGTTGATGCCCCAGACGCCGACGCCGACGAGCAGGAGCTTCGCCATCGAGATCAGGAGGAGCTGCATCGCCATGAACGAGACGGCGAAGCCCAGGAACCACCACTTCGGCGTCTTGTTCAGGACGACGGCGCTGATCTTGTCCGTGACGGTGGCCGGCGTGTAGCCGGGCGCGATGACGGGGGACGATCCACGTTCGCTGACATCAGACCCTCCCCCCGAGCGCCGGATTGGGGTTCGTGAGCTTCGCGAGGTAGGTCGTCCGCGGCCGCGTGTTGAGCTCGGCGAGGAGCGGGTACTCGAGCGGGTCCTTGCGCATCTTCGCGGCGCGACGAGGGATCGTTCAGGTCGCCGAAGACGAGCGCCTCCGTCGGGCAGGCCTGCTGGCAGGCCGTCACGACCTCTCCGTCGCGCACCCGGCGGTTTTCCTTCTCGGCGGCCATCCGGGCGCGGTTCACGCGCTGGATGCAGTAGTTGCACTTCTCCATGACGCCGCGCTGGCGGACCGTGACGTTCGGGTTCGCGAGGAGCGTGAGGACGGGGAGGTGCTTGTCCTTGTTGTAGTCGTAGAAGTTGAACCGCCGCACCTTGTAGGGGCAGTTGTTCGAGCAGTACTTGGTCCCGATGCAGCGGTTGTAGGTCATCTCGTTGATGCCTTCGTCGCTGTGGGTCGTCGCCGCGACGGGGCAGACGACCTCGCACGGGGCCTTCTCGCAGTGCATGCACATGACCGGCTGGTTGTGCGCGGCCGGATTCTCCGGAGTCCCTTCGTGGTAGCGGTCGATGCGCAGCCAGTGCATCTCGCGCCCGCGGCGGACCTGGTCCTTGCCCACGGTCGGGATGTTGTTCTCGGCCTGACAGGCGACGACGCACGCGCTGCAGCCCGTGCAGGAGGACAGGTTCACGGCGAGGCCCCAGGCGTGCTGCTCGTATTTCCAGCCGGGATAGAGGGAGATCTCCGGGACCTCCTCCATCTTCTTCGCGAATTCCGGGTCCTTTCGGTACGCCTCGTACGTGCCGGTCCGGACGAGGTGCCGGCCTTCCATGTTGAAGTGCTGCTGCGTGGAGGCGAGCTCGGCCGTGCGGCCGGTCTTCTTCAGCGTCGCCGTCGCGTTCCAGAGCGCCGCCGACGTCCGGAGAGGGTAGGCGTCGACGCCGACGCCGTTCCCGACGCGGCCCGCGCGCGTGCGCCCGAAGCCGAGGTGGACGGTGACGACGCCGTCGGGCTGGCCCGGGAGGATCCAGACCGGGAGCTCGATCGTCTTGCCGTTGGCCTCGACCGCGACGACGTCCTCGTTCTTCAGGCCGAGCGACTCCGCGCTCTTCGGCGAGAGGTGAAGGACGTTGTCCCACACGAGCTTCGTGAGGGGCTTCGGCATCTCCTGCAGCCAGCCGCTGTTCGCGAACCGGCCGTCGAAGAGGCCCGCATCGGGCCGGAGGACGAGCTCGAACGAACCCGCCGGCACCGGTGAGGCCGGCAAGGAGGCGGCCGGCGCCTTTGGCGCGAGGGCCAGCGGCGCGAGGGCCGTTCCCTCGACGAGGCCGTCGTGGAGGGCTTTCCTCCAGAACGCGTCGAAGCCCGAGGGGCGCTGTTTCTGCCAGGTCGACTTCACGAGGTCGCCGCCCTTCGCGGACGGCTGGCCGAGGACGGCCGCGAGGACCTCGTGGGCGGACTTGCCGCCATAGAGCGGCTCGACGAGGGGCTGCGCGATGGAGGCCGTTCCATCGAGAGAACGCGCGTCGGTCCACGCCTCGAGCGGGTGCGCCTCGTTCAGCTGCCACGTGCAGTACGCGCTCGTCTCGTCGTCGTAGAGCGACAGGTGCGCGCGGAACGCGGCCTTCTGGACGGCGTCCGCGAACCCGAGGTCCGCCGGCGCGTCGAAGACGGGGTTTCCGCCGAGGATCAGGAGCGTGTCGACCTTGCCGGCCTTGAGGTCGGCGGCGAGGTCGCGGATCGACGCGAGCTGGTCGGCGGGCTCGGCTTCGACCGGACCCGTGAGAAGGACGGTCGTGCCGATCGCGCCGAGGGCGCCGTTGATCGCGTGAACGACGGCGTGAACCTCGGCCGGGGCGTAGTCGCCCGTCACGACGAGGCCGCGCGCGCCGGCGGCCTTGAGGTCGGCCGCCGCCGCGGCCAGCCACGGGAATGCGGTGCCCGCGTCGCGGCCCGTGAGGGCGGAGTGCAGGGCGGATGCCGCCGCGCCGAGCGCGGACGGCTTCACGGAGAAGCGGTGGTCCGCGAGCGTGGACGACGCGGTCGGCGTCGACTCGACGGCGTAGAAGCGCGGGGGCGTGCCCCCGGAGGTCGCGGCCTCGCGCCGGCGGCGCGCGAACGCGCGCGCGGCGGCGAGGGCGCCGGGGCCCGAGACGAACGGGTCCGCGTCGAGCGTGAGGATGACGTCGGCCTTCGAGAAGTCGTGCCGCGTCTCGACGGCCTGCCCGAAGGCGAGGCGGGCGCCCGCGCGGGCCGCGTCGCGCCCGGCCGGCTCCCACTGGTGCCAGCGGGCCTTCGGCATCGCCGCGAGGACGGCACGGATCTGGGAAGCGAGCGTCGGAGACGTGACGGTCTGCGTCAGGATGCGGAAGCCCTCGCCCGAGAGCGCGGAGTGGATCTTGACGCGCTGGGCGAGCTCGTCCGTGAAGTTCGTCCAGGTGCGGATCTGGCCGAGGCGCGTGATCGTCTGGGAGCGGTCCGGGTCGTAAAGAGAGAGGACGAGCGCCTGCGCGTACGCGTCCGTCGCGCCGAGGCTCGCCGGGTGGTCCGGATTGCCTTCGACCTTCGTCGGGCGGCCCGTGTGGCTCTCCACGAGGAGGCCCGTCGCGTAGCCGCCGAGCGTCGCGGAGGTCGCGAAGAAGAGAGGACGGCCCGGGACGACCTCCTCGGGCTGCTTCACGTAGGGGACGATGCCCTCGCGGGGCTGCTTGACGCAGGCCGAGAGGCCGGCGAGGGAGAGCGAGGCGGCGGAGAGCTCGAGGAAGCGGCGCCGGGAGACGCCCTCGTCCCACTCGGAGGCGTGCTGCGGGAACTCGCGGCCGAGCATCTCGGCGAATTCGGGCGTCCCGGAATACTCCTCGAGGCTGCGCCAGTAGGCGCGGCCCTTCTCGGCGGAGAGACGTTCCCGGAGGTCGGGGGTGTGCGTGTGGTCGGTCATCGGTGGCACGTGCTGCAGTTCGTGAGCGCGTAGGCGGAGCGGATGCCGTACTCCTTCTTGAGGGCGGCCCCGAGGGCGGCCTGGTCGTTGGCCTTCCACGTGAGGTCGAAAATCTTGTCCTTCGGGCGGAGGTTCTTCTCCGGGTTGCGGTGGCATTCGAGACACCACTCCATCTGGAGCGAGGGATGCTGGTACGTCAGGCGCATCTTGTCCACGCGGCCGTGGCACGAGACGCAGCCGATGCCCTTGTTCACGTGGATCGAGTGGTCGAAGTAGACGAAGTCCGGGAGGTCGTAGACCTTCGCCCAGTTCAGCGGCCGGCCCGTCCGGTAGCTCTCGCGCACCGACGCGAGCATCGGGCTGTCGTTCCAGACGAGCTTGTGGCAGTTCATGCACGTCGCGGTCGGCGGGATGCCGGCCGAAGCGCTCTTCTCGACGGACGTGTGGCAGTAGCGGCAGTCGATCCCGAGGCCGGCCACGTGGTGCTCGTGGCCGAAGGGGATCGGCTGCTTGATCGTCACGCCCTGGTTCGTGTTGTAGGCGGAACGGTTCAGGACCGACGCGGCCCAGGCGACGCCGGCAAGGACGAACACCGCTCCCCAGATGGAGAGCCGCGCGATTGCATTCGTGGATCGATTGAAGATCTGCGGCATGACTCTGTGTTTCTTTTTGCCGGGCCCCGCCGGCCGGGAAGGCCGGGAATTTACCAGATCGCGCCTGAGAGTGAGTTGCCGTACCCCGTCGACGGGCGCGCCTAGAATCAATCGTGCCGTCGTCTCCGACACGCGCGCGTCTCGCGGCCCCGTTCGCCGTTTTCGCGCTCGTCTTCGCATTGCGCGGGGCCGCGCTCGCCTCGCTCCTCGCGACGCCGCTCTCCTCGTGGCACCTCTGGACGGAGACGGACGAACACGCCTACGTCGAATGGTCGGCGCGCCTCGCGGCCGGGAACTGGGCCGACGTGCCGGCCTACCGCGCGTACTTCAACTGGCAGAGGGAGTACGGTCCGCCGGAAACCTGGGAGCGCTGGTACCAGAAGAACGCCTACTACGCCGGGCCGCTCTACCCCTACGGCCTCGCGGTGCTCCGAAAGCTCTTCGGATCGCCGTTTTTGCCCGCGCGGCTGCTTCAGCTGCTGCTCGCGTGTCTCGCTTCGGCTGCCCTTGCTGCGGCGGTCCAGAGACTCGGAGAAGATTTTCTCAGAAGGGGTAAGAGGGGAGAAGAGCCGGGTGACGGCGGCCCTTCGCGTGCGGCCGGTTGGTGCGCGGTGGGGGCGGGGGTCCTCTACGGCGCCTACGGACCCCTCGTCTTCCACGACTTCTTCCTCTACCGCGACGGCCCCGTCGCGCACCTGTCCACGCTGCTCGTCGCGCTGCCGATGTTCCTCGGCGGCGGCGCCGCGTTCGGACTGGGTCTCCTCGGCGGCGCGGCCGTCCTCATGAAACAAACGGTCCTGCCCCTCGCCCTCTTCTCTCTTTATTGTCTTTCTTCCCATTCACCTTCTAAGAACTCTTCCGGCGGCGCGCAGCGCCGCCGCAGAGTCTTTCTCTTCGGTCTCCTCGGTCTCTCTCTCCCCCTCGGCGTCCTCGCGGTGCGAAACATTTCCGCCGGCGTGCCGCCGCTGACCTTCGACACGCGGCAGGCGATCGGCATCGTGTGGGGAAACGGATTCGGAGCCGACGCGACGACGAACCCCCCGCCCGGCATGAAGGAGATCCTCGAGGAGGCCGGCGGCTCCACGTCGAAGACCGCGAGGCTCGTCCTCTCGGGCTACAGAGAGCAGCCGCTCGAGCTGCCGAAGCTGTTCCTGAAGAAGTTCGCGACGTTCTTCAACCGGTTTGAGGTGCCCGACAACGCGAACTGGTACTTCTTCCGGGAGCGCCTGAAGATTCTGAGAGTGCTCCCGGTCTTTCCATGCCTGCTCGGCATCGGGGGAGTCGGGATTTGCGCGGCGCTGACGCGCCGCGTTCTTCGAAAGGATGAATTCGCCCTCGCGCTCGTCGGGGTCCTTGCGCCTCTCGCGGCGTGCCTCCTCGTCCAGACGACGTCCCGCTACCGGGTGGGTGCGATCGGGCCGCTGGCCCTCGGCGCCGGCCTCTTTCTTCTCTTCACACTCGAAGAAATTCGTGCTCGCCGCTGGCGCGCCGTGAGCCTCCTGGCTGGAGCGGCGGCCGTGCTGTCTCTCGTCGCTCTCCTGCCCTCCACGATCTACGACGCCCGCCACCGTTTTTCCGACACGCTCGTGTACGCGACGCTCGCCGAGGCCGAGCTCGGCCCCGAGGCCGCGGCCGAGGAGATCCGGCGGTACGTGGAGGAGGGCGGCGACGACCGTGCGTACGACACCGCGGTCCGGGCGTTCCGGTACTGGGTCCGGACGGGAGAGCGCGCGCACGCGCTCGTCGAGCCCTCGGGAATGGCGCCGCCCGAGCGCCGCCTGAGGGAATTCCCGAAGACGAGCCGGGACGCGCTCTTCGCCCGCTAGGTTGCGCCCAGCGGGCGCGCGGCTTTCGGCGGGGGCGGCGCCGCACGCTTCTCGTCGCGCAGGTGGTGGTAGGCGAGGATCGGGTGCCGCAGCAGCATGCGCGGCCCCGCGAAGCGCATCACCTCCTGCATGAGGTCGCGCTTGGCGCGCGTGTAGCAGTGGATCGGGCACTTCTTGCACGTGGGCTTCTCTTCGCCGTACGGGCACTTCAGCAGGCGGTAGCTCGCGTAGTCGAGCAGGGAATCGCACCCCGCGCAGAGCCCGCCGTAGCGCACGCGGACGTGCAGCGGATGCGCCTCGCACCAGATGTGGAGCATGGCCTCGATCGTCCGCTGCTCGCGGCGGAGGCGGGGCGTCGTGAGGAGGACGCTCTGGAATTCGCCGGGGACTTCGCTCACGGGGAGATCCTGTCTCACCTCGCCAATCTGCGTCTTTCATGCACCTGCATCAAGAGCCCTGCATGACGCGCGTCATACGGAAGGGGTGAAATCAGGTCCGGAAGAGCCCCGTGTCGAGGTGCTGCATCAGGATGTCCGGCCCTTCGAGCCCGACGCTCATCCGGATCAGGCCCGGCGTGATGCCGCGGGCGAGGCGGTCCGCCTCGGGGACGACCGCGTGCGTCATCGTCGCGGGCTGCTCCACGTAGGTGATCGCGCCGCCGAGGCTCACGGCCAGCTCCATCGGGACGTCCTTGCGGGCGAGGTAGTTCATCAGCTTTTCGCCGGCCGCCGCGCCGCCCTTCACCTCGAACGAGATGAGCGAGCCGCCGTCGCGCATCTGCTTCTCGACGATGTCCTTCTGCGGGAAGTCGTGGAAACCGGGGTACGTCACGTGCGCGACCTTCGGGTGCGTGCGCAGGAACGCGGCGATCGTGGCGGCGCCGTCGCTCTGTGCCTTCTGGCGGACGGCGAGGGACTGCACCGTCATCGAGTTCAGCCACGAGTCGAAGGGGGAGGGAGTCGCGCCGAGGTCCTTGTACCAGGGGAAGAGGTCGGTTTTCAGGTACCGGAACGGCCCGAGGAGGGCGCCGCCGATGGACGCCGAGTGGCCGTTGATGAACTTCGTCAGCGAGTGGACGACGAAATCCGCGCCCAGCCGGAACGGCTGCTGGAGCCACGGCGAGCAGAACGTGTTGTCGACGACGAGGGGGATGCCGCGCGCCTCGGTGAGGCGCGAGATGGCCTCGATGTCGCAGATCCGGAGCGTCGGGTTCTCGGGCGACTCGAGGAACACGGCCGCGATGTTCGGGTGCATCTCGAGCGTCTTTGCGACCTCGGCCACGCTGCCCGTGTCGCAGAAGACGGCCTCGACGCCGTACTTCGACATGTTGCGCAGCAGGCTGTCCGTGCAGCCGTAGATGTTGCCGGCGAGGATCGCGTCGCCGGCCTTGAGGAGCGAGAGGACGAGCGTCGAGATGGCCCCCATTCCCGACCCGAAGATGAGGCAGCCGATCGTCGGCTCCGTCTCGTCGGCCGCGAGCGCCTTTTCGATGACGTGCTGCGCCTCGAGACGGAAGAGCACGCGCTCGAGGTACTCGGACGTGGGGTTGCCGAGGCGCGTGTAGATGCGCGCGTACGGCCGCTCGCCGCCCTTGGACATTCCGAGGAAGCGGTCGGCACCGTCCTTGACGTCGCGGAAGGCGAACGTCGAGCGCTGGTGGATGGCCGGCAGGCCCGTGCCCGCCGCGAGCGCGCGGAACAGGCCCTCGTCCATCTGGTGCACGTCGTCGCGCACCCAGCGGGTCTTGCGGTCGATCCACCAGTCCCAGAAGGAATAGCGCGCGGCGCCGTGCAGGACGGGGGAAGCGGTGGGGGTGCTCATACCCCCGAATTTAGACCTCGCGGCGCGCCGGGGCTAGAATGGTCCACGTTCGAAGGCCCAAGGAGTGCCCGTGGCCGAGCCCAATCCTCGGACAGAGCAGCGTCGGAGCCCCCGCAGCGACGTGCGGATTCCGGTCGCTCTGCGCCATGAAGGGGAAAGGTTCAAAGGCACGACACTCGTCGTGAACACCCACGGCGCGCTCGTGGGCTCCCACCGCAACGTCCCGATGGGCGACATGTTCGAGCTGGAGAACGTGCGGACCCGCGTCTTCTGCCATTGCCGCGTCGTGTTCCACGGCGGGCTCGCCGCCGACGGCTTCTTCCGCCTCGGCGTCGAGATGCTCGAGGCGCATCCCGCGGTGTGGGGCGCCGACTACTCTCCGGCCGCGTCCTGACCGGTCAGCTTCGCGGCGGCGGCGCGCGTCTCGGAGTCCTCTTCCCTCTTCCCCTCTTCGCGCAGCGACTTCAGGCTGAGCCCTCCCGCGAGGAGGAAGGCGAGGCCGAGGAGCGTGATCGGGACGAACGAGAGGGCGTGTGAGACGAGGGCGAACGCGCCGGCCGTGTCCTTGCCGACGCCGTAGAAGCCCGTCAGCGCATAGGCGACCGCCGTGTGGTAGCCGCCCACGCCGCCCGGCGTCGGGATCGCGAGGCCGAGGATCGCCCACGCGATGACGAAGAACGAGACCGGGTAGGGGAGCGCGAGGTCGAAGGCGAGAAGCGTCATCCAGACCTGGGTGGCGATGAGACCCCAGAGCGCGAGGGACGCGGCCGCGACGACGGCGACGTCCTTCGCGGTGCCGAGGGCGCCGAGTCCGTCGAGGAACGACAGCAGGATCGCCTCGATGCGCGCGCCGATCTTTTCGGGCAGCGGGCGGAGGAACGGCTTGACGAAGCGGTCCGTGCGCTCGGGCTTCGCGGCGAGCAGGCCCAGGACGGCGAGGCCGGCGAGCGTGCCCACGCCGAAGAGGAGCGCAAATTGGCGCAGCGTCGCGAACCGGCCTGCCGCCTCGCCGCCCATGTTCTGCGGCGCCCAGCCGACCGCGTAGACGACGAAGAGGAACACGCACGTCACGAGGTCGATGAGCCGCTCGAGTGCGATCGACGCGAGGCAGGGCGCGACGGGAAGCCCGGCGCGGCGCGCGAGGGCGACCGGGCGGACGATCTCGCCGGCGCGGGCGGGGAGCAGCGTCGACGCGGCGAAGCCGATCGACGTCGCCGAGTTGAGGTCGTACGCCGAGGGGCGCCCGGCCTTCCTGAGGAGCAGCCCCCAGCGCCACGAACGGAAGAGGGGCGTCGCGAAGAGGCCGCACGCCGTCGCGGCGGCGAGCCAGCCCACGTGCGCGCCCCGGATCGCCTTCCCCACGGCGGCGAAGTCGAGCGTCCGGAGAAAGAGCACGAGGAGGACGGCGGCGAGGCCGAGCGACACCGCCACCCGCACCGCCTTGCCGCCCTTTTCGGAGGAGCTCACCGCCGGATCGTAGCCCACACCTGCGGTACGCTTGCGGCGTGCGCGACGTGCCGGTCTTCACCGATCCCGTCTTTCTCGAGCACGACACCGGCCCGTACCACCCCGAGAACGCGCGCCGGCTCGAGGCCACGATTCACGCGCTGCGCCAGGAGGGCCGCCGGTTCGAGTCCCCGCCCGACCCCGAGCGCACGCTGAAGGCGCTCGAGCGCGTTCACGAGCCCGCCTACATCGCGCGCCTGAAGGCCGCGTGCGACGCGGCGCCGGCGGGCGGCACGGCGCCGTTTTCGCTGTTCGACTGCCCGGACAACCCGATCTCGGCCGCCACGTTCGGGGCCGCGTACCGCGCGGCGGGGCTCGTCCTCGCGGCCGTGGACGCGGTCCTGGAAAAGAGAGCGCCGGCCGTCTTCGTGGCCGCCCGGCCGCCCGGCCACCACGCGCTCGCCGCGCAGGCCATGGGCTTCTGTTTCTTCAACACGATCGCCGTCGCGGCGCGCGACCTCGTCGAGCACTCGGGCGCGACGCGCGTTCTCGTGGCCGACTTCGACGTCCACCACGGGAACGGGACGCAGCAGATTTTCTGGGAGGACGGGCGCGTCGCCTATCTCTCGGTCCACCGGTACCCGTTCTACCCGGGCACGGGCGCCGCGGACGAGCAGGGGGCGGGCAAGGGGCGGGGCGCGATCGTGAACGTGCCGCAGCGGGCCGGTGCGGGGGACGGAGCCTACGCGGGCGGCTTCTCGGCGGCCCTCGAGACGCTCGCGGAGAGGTTCAAGCCGGAGTTCGTCCTGATCTCGGCCGGCTTCGACGCCCACGCGGGGGACCCGCTCGGGGGGATGAGCGTCACGACGGCGGGTTTTTCCTGGATGACGCGGTCCCTGGAGGAGGTCGCCGAGACCTGGGCCGGCGGGCGGATCGTGTCCGTTCTCGAGGGCGGGTACGACGAGCAGGCCCTGGGCGAGTCGGCGGTCGCGCACGTGCGCGTTCTCGACCGGACGGGCGGCCTGCCATAGCGGGCCCACGCGTAAATGGCTCATTTGACAGAGCCTTTCGTGCCCGTTAGACTCAATACGCGTCAATCTCTCTTCATGATTTGGTGTCCGAGCGCGCCTTGGTATTTCTTCTCGACGCACGGAGGCTCGTGATGATTCGGAAGGCCCTGATCCTCTCGGCAACCGTCGCGGCTGCGGCCCTGCTCGCAGCGCCCCCTGCGGACGCCCGCAGCGCGGAAGTCCGCCGCGCCCTCGGGTGCCCCTCGCAAACGCTGGGATCCGTGGATGTTCCGGTCGACGGAGCGACGGTCAGCGGTTACGTGGTCGTCAAGGGATATGCGCTGGACGGCAACCTGGTGTCCAACGTCGATGTCTACGTTGACGGCACCGACGACGCGAACCGCGTCACGACGGCCGGCGGCGCGAACATCAACCTGCCCCGCCCCGACATCCTCCAGGCCTTCCCGCAGTACGCCGGCACGCCGGGCCAGAACCCCGGGTGGCTGGCGTCCTTCAAGGCGTCCAACTACTCGAACGGGTCGCACACGATCTACGTCGGGATCACGGACACGTCCGGCTGCACGTACTTCCTCGCGCCCAAGGCGATCAAGATCGACAACGCGAAGAACCAGGCGCCGTTCGGAAACATGGACTTCCCGCTCCCGAACAGCTCCGTGTCCGCCAACGGCGTCCTCACGGTCGTGGGCTGGGCGCTCGACGACCGCAAGGTCGACCACGTCGACGTTCTCGTCGACGGGCTTCTCGAGCGGCAGGCCGTCACGGGCGTCTACCGTGCCGACGTCGCCGCGAACTTCCCGGACAATCCGGCCGCGATCGTCGCGGGCTTCATCCTGAACGTCGACTCCACGCGTTACCCGAACGGCGTCCACACGGTCAGCGTCCGCGCCGTCGACGACCAGGGCCAGCAGGGCTTCCTCGGGACGTCGCGCGTGCAGGTTTTCAACAACGCCCCGAACACCGGCCCCTTCGGCGAGGTCGAATTCCCGCTCCTGAACGCAAACTGGTTCGGGAACTGCTTCCCGGTGTCGCCGGGCGGCCCGTCCGGCGGCCCGACGGACATCGTCGACCCGCGCATCCTCATGTTCGTCAACGGCTGGGCCCTCGAGGCCTCGCTCGAGAACACGGGCGGCGTCTCGGAAGTGCGCGTCGCGCTGGACGGCGTGCCGATCAAGAACTCGCGCGTGAACTGCCACCGCGAATTTCTCCTCGCGAACGCCCTGATCGACTGCTACGGGTACTACCGTCCCGACATCGAGGTCTTGTATCCGGGCTTCGCGCAGGCGCCGAACGTCGGCTTCCAGTTCTTCGTCGACGCCGGCTACCTCCTCACGCAGAAGGGCTTCCGGGAGGGAGCGCACATCCTCCAGGTGTCGGCCGTCGACAAGCGGAACACCGCCGTCCTTCTGAAGGAAGTTCCGATCACGATGGAGTGCGCGACGGGCCAGCTCGACCCGCCGCCGCTCGGCACCATCGACGATCCGACGAACTACAAGTTCATCGGCGGCGTGTTCCCGGTCATCGGCTGGGCGCTCGACCTCGACGTCGTCGTGAAGGTCCGCATCCTGATCGATGGCGTGGCGCAGGTCGACGCGGTCACGGGCGTGGACCGGGCCGACTACGGCTACGCGAGCCCGGACGTCGCGGCCTCGTACCCGTTCTACCCGCAGCGCGCGAACGCGCTTCCGCTTCTACCTCGACACGACGAAGATCTCGAACTCCGAGCACGACCTCCTCATCGAGGTCACGGACGCGCGGGGCAACGTGCGCTCGGCCGGCACGCGCCGCTTCATCGTGGACAACAACACGCTCGTCCGCTAAGAACTTCTTCCTGGAAGGTAAGAGAACGGGGGCCCGGCGGTTGCCGGGCCTCTTCGTTTATCCTCGCCGCTCGCCATGCAGCCCGCCCAGAAGAAGTTCCTGATCCGGTTCGCGCTCTTCCTCGTGGGGCTCTACGCTCTCGTCGCGATTCAGCCCGTCAACGACGCCGTCGTGGTGCCGTTCACCGGGTTCCTCGTGAAGGTGTCGGCGGGGATCCTCCGCGCGGTCGGGGAGCCGGTCGTCACGCGCGGCACGGTGATCCAGTCGGCGCTCTTCGCCGTGGACGTCAAGAACGGCTGCAACGGAATCGAGGCGGCGCTCCTGCTCCTCGCCGCGATGCTCGCGTTCCCGGCTTCGGCGAAGGCGCGCGCTGCGGGCATCGCGACGGGCCTTCTCGCGATCCAGGTCGTGAACCTCTTCCGGATCGTGTCGCTGTTCTGGCTCGGCGCGCACCGGCGCGACGTGTTCGACCTGTTCCACGCGGCGATCTGGCAGACGCTGCTCATCCTGCTCGCGGTCGGGATCTTCCTCGTGTGGGGCCGGAAGCTCCGCGGCGGAGAGGGCGCTGAAGCTCGCGCTTAGGGCCGCCTTGGGTTTCGCGCTCGGGCTCGGCCTCTGGCACGCCGGGACGCCCGCCTACGACCGCCTGCTCGTCGGGTTCGCCGAGCCTGTCGTGCGCCTGCTCGAGCGGCCGGCCGCGACGCGCCTCTACGCGGAGGGAACGCGCGTCGTGATCGACCGGGCCGACTTCACGTCCAGATCCGACCGGCCCGCGCTTCCGGCGGACGACCTCACGTTCGACGTCATCATCCTGCTGACGCTCGCCGCCGCGACGCCCGGCCTCTTCCAGGACGACGCGATGAAGGGGCTCGGGATCTCGCTTCTCGTGCTCTTCGCCCTGCACGTCGCGGCGCTCGTCGCCGCCGTCGAGTCGTTCTACGCGATGAAGCTCGGCGCCTGGAGCACGGCGACCTACGGGCCCTTCGCGCGGAACTTCTGGGCCACCGCGTCGCACTTCTGGCGCCTCGCGGGCTGCTTCGCGGCGCCGTTCGTCCTCTGGTGGCTGCTGATCCGGCCCGCGGGCGCGCCGGAGTCTGGGCGAGTGCGGAAGAAGAGCCGGTGGAGAAGGCGCGAGAGATGACAGCCGGCGAGGGCCGCTAGCGATAGACGTCGCGCCGATGGCCGACCTTCACGATCCAGACGACGAGCTCGCGGTCCGCGATCGAATAGAGGATTCGATAGCGCCCCTGGCGCACCCGGTAGCGGTCTTCGTAGCCAGCGAGCTTTTCGCTCCCGGGCGGACGAGGGTCTCTGGCCAGCGACGCGATCCTCGTGGCGCTACGCTCCCGGTCCTTTCGGGGGAGAGCCTCGAGCTCCTTCGCCGCGCTTTCCTTGAGGAAGATCCTATAAGAGCCCACGGCGCTTGAGGTCGCGAACGACCGCCTCGAACGGGATGGCTTTCTCCTTGCGGCGTTCGTCGAAAGCCTCGAGGTCCTCTGCGTCCTCGGAGAGTGCGAGCCGGACCGATTCGTTCACGACGTCCGAGATCGTCCTCTCGGACGCAGCGGCCTTCAACCGGAGGGCCTTGTGCACGGCAGGCTCGAAGTAGACGGTGGCGCGCTTCGCACCCATGGCCGAAGGTTAACGCTAAAACGTCATGACGTCAAAACGCTCACGGGCTCGTTCCGTCAGGGCTTGACCGGACCCTTGATGTCGGACTTCTTCGCGAGCTGCATCTGCTCGTGGGCCGTCGCGAGCTTCTCGGCGTCGGGGAAAAGGGTGAGCGCCTTCTTGAGCTGGACGTCGTTCTCGAGGCTGGCGCGGTAACCCGCGTCGCGCCCGAATTTCGCCGTCAGCATCTCCTCGCGGATCGCGTGGTCGACGACGAGGGGATCCTTCTCCTCGGCGTAGATCGCCTTGGAGCCCTCGCGGGGACCGTCGGGTGCTTCGCGAGGTAGTCGACGGCGAACTCGAAGAAGGGCCGCGCGCGTAGAGCGTCGTCGCGAAGCGCTGAGGGGGCGCCTTCACGAGGACGTCGGGCGTGATGCCGCCGCCGCCGTAGACCGTCCGGCCCGCCGTCGGTCTTGAAGGAGTCCTTCTTCTGGAGGCGCGTCGCGGGCGGGGTCTCGTCGGCGTCGCCGCCCTCCTCGTCCTCGGGCGCCAGGTACTCGAGGACGTCCTTTGTAGTCGCGCTGGATGCAGCGGCCGGAGGGGGTGTAGTACTTCGCCGAGGTGAGCGCCAGGCCGGCGCCGTCGGGGAGGGTGAAGACCGACTGGACGAGTCCCTTGCCCCAGGAAGTCTGGCCCACGATGAGCCCGCGGTCGTGGTCCTGGATGGCCCCGGCGACGATCTCCGAGGCGGAGGCCGACCCCTTGTTGACGAGGACGACGAGCGGGATGCGGGCCTGGTTGTTCTTGCCGGGCGCGGCGAAGCTCTGCTCCGAGCGGCGTTCCGGCCGCGGGTCATGACGACCTCTCGTTGCGCGAAAGGAAGAAGTCCGACACGGCGATCGCCTGGTCGAGCAGGCCGCCCGGGTTTCCGCGCAGGTCGAACACGAGCTTCTTCATCCCCTGCTTCTCGAGCCTGTCCCAGTCCCCGGCCACCTCGGGCGCCGACGTGTGGGTGAAGTCCTTCAGGCGGATGTAGCCGACCTCGGGCTCGAGCATGAAGGCATAGGAGACGGAGTTCGTCGGGATCTCGGCGCGGGTGACCGTCATCTGGAGGGGCTCGGTGAGGCCCGGCCGGACGATGGTGATGTTGACCTTCGTGCCCTTCGGGCCCTTGAGCTTCTTGACGACCGCGTCGACGGGGAGGTCGTCGATTGATTGGCCTTCGACCTTGTCGATGACGTCGCCCGCGCGGATGCCGAGGCGGTCGGCCGGCGAGCCCTCGACCGGCGTGATGACCGTGACCTTCCCGTTGCGCTTGCTGATGATGATTCCGAGCCCGTAGAACGACCCGCGCTGCTTCTCCTGCATCGACGCTGTATTCCTCGGGCTCGAGGAAGTTCGTGTGCGGGTCGAGCGTGGAGAGCATCCCCTGGATCGACGAGTAGACGAGCTTGTCGGCGGCCACGTCGTCGGCGTACCAGGCGCGTGCCGTGGCGAGCAGGTCGGAGTACTCCTTGAACCGGGCTCGAGGCGTCCGAGCCGGCGAACAGCGCCCCCCGCGGCGCTGCCGAGGACGGTGACGGCGAGGAGGAACGGGACGGCGGCGGCTTCACCCCGGGAGGGGAGGACGGTTGGAAGGCATGGTCACGGAGGCCTTAACCTTACACGGTGAAGGGTTCCTCCCGGACGCAATGAGACTAGCACGCGGGGCGGTCCGCCGCCTTGAGGGGCTTCGACAGGGGCGAGGACGCGGCGGACCATCGGCCGGCGGAGGAGCACGCAGGATCATGGGAAACCTCGGAATGCCGGAGATGATCTTCATCCTCGTTCTGGCGCTGCTTCTGTTCGGCCCCAAGAAGCTCCCCGAGATCGGAAAGCAGGTCGGCAAGGCGCTCGGCGAGTTCAAGCGCGCCTCGAACGACCTCAAGCGCACGATCGAGGACGAGATGGAGAAGGCGACGCTCCGAGGGGGCGCGGAAGACCGAGGATCGGCCGGGCCGAAGACCGAGGGAGGCCGCCCCCGGCGCTCGCCGCCCGGCCGACGGGACGATCTTCCCGCCCGTCCGAGACGACGAAGACGCTGCCGCGCCGTGCCGACTCCCTTGGACGCGACGCCTCGGAGGAGCACGACGACGACCTGCCCCGGATGTCCTTCCTCGAGCACCTCGAGGAGCTTCGCGCCCGGCTTTTCGCCTCCGCCCTCGCCATAGCCGTCGGCTTCTTCCTCTGCTGGTGGAAGGCGAAGGAGATCTTCCACTGGCTCTCCGTTCCCATCCTGGACGCGCTTCCGGCCGGTGACAAGAAGCTGGTCTTCACCGAGCTGACCGAGCCGTTCATGATCTACATCAACGTCGCCCTCCTCGCGGGCGTGTTCGTCGCGAGCCCGGTGCTCCTCTACCAGGTGTGGCTCTTCGTGGCTCCCGGGCTCTACAAGCACGAACGGCGCTGGGTGTGGCCGTTCGTCGTGGTGTCGGCGCTCTTCTTCGTGACGGGCGGCTATTTCGGCTACGCCGTCGGCTTTCCGATGGTCGCGAAGTTCCTGGTCCAGACGGGCGAGGACTTCCTGCCGATGATCAAGATTGACGACTACCTCGATTTCACATCGAAGATTCTCCTCGGCATGGGGCTCGTCTTCGAGACGCCGATCCTCGTCTTCTTCCTGGCGCGGATGGGCGTCGTCACCGAGCGGTGGCTGCTCGCGAAGTTCCGCTACGCCGTCCTCGTCATCTTCATCATCTCGGCGCTGATCACGCCGACGCCCGACATCCCGACCCAGTGCGCGTTCGCGCTCCCGATGTGCGCGCTCTACCTCCTCGGTGTCGGCATGGCGTGGGTCTTCAAGAAACGCGACCCGAAGGCCGCGTCGAAGACGGAATCCTGACGAGACTCATTCGCTGAGGTATCGTGCGCGCGGTGCGTGAGAAGCTGACCAGGGTCTTCAAGGCCTTCACGTACCGGGACTTCCGCCTCTTTGTGGGCGGGCTCTCGTTCACGTCGAGCATCGGGACGTGGATGCAGTCGGTCGCCCAGGCGCTGCTCCTGACGATCTCGGGAAACCCGCAATACCTCGCCTGGGCCGACGCTCTTCAGCAGGCGCCGTTCCTCGCCCTCTCGCTCGTCGGCGGCGTTCTCGCCGACCGGATGGACCGCCGGCGGATCCTCCTCCTCTCGCAGGTCGTCCAGCTTTCCTCGGCGTTCCTGCTCGCGTTCCTCGTTTACACGAATCACGTCGAGATCTGGATGATCCTCGCCCTGTCGCTGATTGTCGGCGTCGCGATGTCCTTCGGAGGTCCGGCCTACCAGGCGCTCGTCCCGACGCTGGTCGACCGGGAGGACGTCCCGAATGCGGTCGCCCTGAACTCGATCCAGTTCAACCTCGCCCGCGTCATCGGCCCGGTCCTCGCGGGTGCGGCGTTCGCGACCCTCGGCGCGGCGGCGTGCTTCGGGCTGAACGGCCTCTCGTTCTTTGCCGTCATCCTCGCGCTCCTCGCTCTCAGGCGCGGGGCGCCGACCGGAACGGCCAGCGGCAGCGTGATGGAGAACCTGAAGGCGGGCCTCGCAGCCGCGCACGCGGACCGCGCCCTTCGCGGCCTCATCGCCCTTTCCTTCATCGGCAGCATCTGCGCGTTCCCACTCCTCACGTTCCTGCCCGTCTTCGCGAAGGACGTCTTCAAGGGCGACGTCAAGGTCCTGAGCTATTTTCTCGCCGTCTTCGGTCTCGGGGCGGTGGTCGGCGCGGTCGGCACGGCAGGCTTCGGACACGTCAAGCGTCGCGGCGCCGTGGCGGTCGCGATGCAGATGACGCTCGGCGCCCTCATGATCGGGTTCGCCCTCTCGCGAACGAAGTGGCTCTCGTTCGGCCTGCTCTTTTTCGCGGGCGCGGCGCTCATGATCGTCTTCGCGATGTTCATGACGCTCGTCCAGACGAACGTGGACGACGCGCTGCGCGGCCGGGTCGTGAGCGTCTACTCGCTCGCGTTCCGCGGGGCGATGCCGCTCGGCAGCGTCATCGCGGGCTTCCTCGTCGGCATCATGCCGACGCCCTGGGTTCTCGCGGGGAACGGGCTTCTGCTCATGCTGGTCGGGGCGACCGTGTTCCTCCGGAACCATCCCAAGTGTTCCGAACCTCTGAGCCGTCCCCCTAGGGCCACGTCCGCCAGTCGGTCGTCTCCATCTCGAGGGCGACGGCGCGCTTGCCGCGCCGCATGTTCAGGAACACGCGCTTCGGCACCCAGATCGGCGCGACGTCGGCGCGCACCTGCGGGAGCGGCTCGAACGTGGCGCGGATGAAGGCGATGTCCAGGATGCGCGGGTCGACCGTCGTCTTGACCTCGAGGTAGGCGGCCGTCTTGGTCTTCGGGTCGAAGAAGAGGACGGCGTCGTCCAGCGGGCGGCCGAGGCCGCGGCCGTGCATGCGCACGAGGCCCGGGTGGTCGGCTTCGGGGGGGAGGACCTCGGCGTTCTTGGCCCACTCGGCGACGCGCTCGGGGGAGAGGCGCGCGTAGTACTGCATGAGGTCCTGCGCGATCTCCGAGAGGCGCTCCTCCTCGGTGCCCGTCGTCGGGGCGTAGACCCGCGCCCGGGGGTCGTTCTCGGCGAACGGCGTCGGCTCGGCAGGCTTGTCGAACTTGACCGTCTTCTTGACGAGGCCGCCGTCGGGCCCGAGGTGGACGTCCTCGACCTTCAACATCCGGATCGTCCCGTCCACCTTCATCTCGGTCTTGAGGCGCCACTGGTAGTTCGAGAGGCGCTCGCGCTCGCGCCGGAGGCCCGGTCCGACGTCCAGCTTGGACGGCGTGGGGTCTTGCGCGGCGAGGGGCAACGCGATCAGAGTGGCGAGGAAGAATACGGAGGTCCGGAACCGCATCACGCGGGCATGGTGCCACACCTCCGACGGGGGACCCATGAGGTTCGAGACGCTGGCGGTTCACGCGGGACGGAAACAGGAAGCGGGGACGGGCTCCGTCGCGCCTCCGATCTATCTCTCGACGACGTTCGAGCGCGGCGAGACGGGCGTCCCGCTGGGCGGCCACACGTACATCCGCGAGTCGAATCCCATGCAGACGCTCCTCGAGGACGCCCTCGCGCCCCTCGAGGGCGGCGAAGCCGCGCTCGTCCTCGGCTCGGGGATGGCGGCCGGGGTCGCCGTGTTCCAGGCGCTCCCGCGCGGCGCGCACGTCCTCCTCCCGGACGACGCGTACTACGGCTGGCGCGAGGTCGGGGAGGAGTTCTTTCCGGCGTGGGGTCTCACCGCCTCGTTCTGCGCGATGGACGACCTCGCGGCGGTCGCGAAGGCGATCCGGCCGGAGACGAAGCTGGTCCTCGTGGAGTCGCCGTCCAACCCCCTCATGAAGGTGGCCGATCTCGAGGCGATCGCGGCGCTCGCGAAAAAGGCGGGAGCGTTCACGCTCGTCGACAACACGTTCGCGACGCCCGCGCTGCAGCGGCCGCTCGACCTCGGGGCCGACGTCGCGCTCCACTCCGCGACGAAGTACTTCGGCGGCCACAGCGACGTGCAGGGGGGCGCGCTCGTCTTCCGCCGGAAGGACGACGTCTTCGCGAAGGTCGCGCACGTGCGGCATCTCCTCGGCGCGGTGCTCGCGCCGTTCAACGCCTGGCTCGTCCTGCGCGGGCTGCGCTCCCTTGCCGTGCGGATGAACGCGCACAGCGCGAACGCCCTCGCGGTCGCGCGCGCCCTCGAGGCGCACCCGAGGGTCGCGCGCGTGAACTACCCGGGCCTCGCGTCCCACCCCGGCCACGCCGTTGCGGCGAAGCAGATGTCGGGCTTCGGCGGGATGCTGTCCTTCCACGTGAAGGGCGGGCGTGACGCCGCGATCGCCGCCGCCGGACGCGTGAGGCTCTTCGTCCGCGCGACGTCGCTGGGCTGCGTCGAAAGCCTCCTCGAGCACCGCGCGACGAGCGAGGGGCCGGCGTCGACGACGCCGCAGGACCTCCTGCGCGTCTCCGTCGGCCTCGAGCATCCCGACGACCTGATCGCGGACCTGAATCAGGCGCTCGGCTGAATCGGAGGGAGCTCCGCGAACATCGCCGCCAGTGCGTCCTGAACGCGGCGCGGCGCCCCGGCGGCGCGCTCGCGCGCGTCGCGCCTGAGCCGGGAGCCGTCCGGGCCAAGGAGCAGAAGCCGGGCGTCGATGAGGTCGATCGGGCCTCCCGCGTCGACCTTCAGGAGCACCAGGTCCGGCGCATCCACGACCGGAATCGACTCGCCTCCGAGTGAGAGCGTCAAGCGCCTGGAGAGCACGTCGTCGAGCCAGCGTTCGCGCCCGACGACGAGGTCGACGTCCGGCTCGGGTTCGCGGCGCAGCCGAACGACTCCGAGAAGGGGGTCGTCCGGATCACCGCGATGGATCGTCACGCCGATTCCCTTGACGGCGAACCCGTCCCACGACTCCTTTCGAAGAAATCCCGGATCCGTTCCGAGAAGGTCGGCGTCGCGCGTGGCGCGCAGGACACCATGCGCCGCGAGCGCAAGGCCCCCTATCAGCGCGACCGGCGCACGCGCGGCGGCCGCGTCCACGACTTCCTTGAGGAGGGTCATCAGCGTGGCTGACTCATCACGCGCGAGGGGCGGCGCCCCGCGTGCGTCGCGAGCCGCAGCCGTTCGCCGGCTTCGTAGCGGGAAACGACCGGCGAGAGCGTGCGCAGGTGCATTTCGAAGAGCTCGCGGCCGAGGGCCAGCGCCTGGCGGACCCGCTCGTCTGGAGTCTCCTTGAAGTGCTTGGAAACCTCTGCGGAGAGATCGCGTCGGAACGGCGTCTGTGTCGCCATGGCCCATCTTAACGTCCGCGCTTGCCGGATGGGCCGGCGCCGTGCACCATGGACGCCCCCGTGCCCGCTTTCCGCGTCGACGACAAGCTCTTCCACAAGTTCAACCCGGACCTGGGGCCGGGGCGTGTCGAGCAGGTCGACGGTAGGAGGATCGTCGTCTGGTTCCCGGCGGCCGACACGCGCCTGACGCTCGCGGCCGACGACAACGCCCTGCGTCCGATGCCGCTGCGCGAGGGGCAGAAGGCGCGCCTCGAGGGCGAGGAGGGGCCGGTCGTCGTGGACGAGGTCGGCGCCGGGACCTCGCGCCTCGCGGACGGTCGAGTGGTGACCTCCACGCTGCTCTGGCCGCTCGCGGCGCCGGACGACCCCGTCGACCGCCTGGGCGCGCTCCAGACCGACCGGGCGGCCGCGTTTCGCAACCGCGTGGACGGCCTCCTCCTCTCCGAGATCCGCCAGGCCCGCGGCCTCGGCTCGTTCCTCGGCGGGCGGATCGCGATCTTTCCGCACCAGCTCCACGTTGCCGAGCGCGCCGCGGCGAGCGACCCCGTGCGCTGGCTTCTCGCGGACGAGGTCGGCCTCGGAAAGACGATCGAGGCGTGCCTCATCCTCTCGCGCCTCCTGCGCGCGGACCGCGCCGACCGCGCGCTGGTCGTCGCGCCCTCCACGCTCACGGTCCAGTGGCTCGGCGAGCTTTATCGCAAGTTTCACCAGACGTTCGTCCTCCTCGACCGCAGACGCCGGGAAGACGTCGCCAAGGAGCACGGCGAGGGGTTCAACCCGTTCGAGGCGCACCGCCATGCGATCGTCGCGCTCGAAGACCTCTCGGGGGAGCCCGGCCTCGCCGAAAAGGCCGGGGCCGCCGGGTTCGACCTTCTCGTCGTCGACGAGGCCCACCGCCTCGAGCGCGCGCGCGGCGAGGCCGGAAGCGACGCGTACCTGGCCGTCGCGCCGCTGACGCGCGCGGCAAAACACGTTCTTCTCCTCTCGGCGACGCCGCTCGAGGCCGACGCGCACGGGTTCTTCCGCCTCCTCGAGCTCCTCCGTCCCGACGCGTACACGAGCGAGGAAGCGTTCCTCGCCTCCCTCGAAAAGGAGGAGCCTCTGCCGCCCTGCACGAGCGCGACGCGGCGCGTGGACATCGGCGGCCTCATGCCGCGCGTCCCGCTGCCCGTCGACCTCGATCGATCGCCCGCGGCCGAAGGGCTGACGGGCGACGACGCGGCGGACGCGGACGACCCGCGCGTGGCGTGGCTCGCGGGAGAGGACGCGGCGTGGCGCGCGGAGGGCTCGGCCAAGACCCTCGTCTTCGTCCACGAGCGCGCGACACTCTCGGCGCTCAAGGCACGGCTGGAATCGGCCACGCGCAAGCGGGTCGCGATCTTCCACGAGGAGCTGACGCCCGAGCGCGGCGACGTCGAAGTGGCCGAGTTCCGGCGCGCGGACGGCCCGTCGATTCTCATCTCGACGGAAGCGGGCGGCGAGGGCCGCAACTTCGAGTTCTGCCGGCGCCTCATCCTCTTCGACCTGCCCGCGGACCCGGCTGCGGTCGAGCAGCGCATCGGCCGCCTCGACCGCATCAACCGGACGGCGCCCGTCGAGATCGTCTACTTCCGGCCTCCGGGCGGTTTCGGACGCGAGCTCGCGACGCTGTACGAGCGCATCGGGCTCTTCACGTCGCCGCTCGGCGGCCTCGAGCGCTCCCTCGCCGGTGTGGAGGCGGGGATCACGCGGGCGCGGCGGCTCGGAAAGCCGCTGCCGGTCGAGGATCTGGCGGCGGAAGTCGCCCGCGCGGCGGAGGCGCGGCAGAAGGCCGTCCATCACCACCTGCACCGGGACGGCTTCTCGCCCGAGAAGGCGGCCGGAATCCTCGCGCGCGTCCCGGCGGACCTCGACGCGCGCACGGAGCGTTTCGTCCTCGAGGCCGCGGACCTCTTCGGGTTCGAGACCGCCGAGCGCTCGGGCCGGCGGACGTGGTACCTCGAGTTCGGCGCGGATGCGCTCGTCGAGCACCTGCCCGGCGTCTCCGGAGGCTCGCGATGGCTCGGCACGTTCGACCGGGACGAAGCCGTCGAGAAGGAAGACCTCGACTTCTTCGCGTCGGGCCACGCGCTCGTCGAGGGAATCTTCCGCGAGCTCGAGGACGGGCCGCGGGGGCGCGTCGCGCTCCTGTCGCTCGAGAAGACCGGCGTCTCGACGGCGGGCCTCCTCTTCGCGCTGCGGCAGGGAGCGTCCCCGGAATTCGTCGCGACGTCGCTCGACGGGCGCGAGCAGCCGGCGTGGGCCGAGCTCCTTCTGTCACGGCGGACCGAGACGCGCGGGATCCGCCCGGAGGACTGGACGGCGCTCCTCGCGCGGGCGTCGCGCTCGGGCCGGGCGCCGGACTGGCCGGGCCTCGTCCGCCGCGCCGCGAAGAAGGTCCTCGCGTCGCGCCCCGGTCGCCGGCTCGAGGCCGTCGCGGCGTTTCCGGCTGACGCGCTGATCGGGAACCTTCGCGCATCCCCGGGGTCATAGACTCTCCGGAGACGCCATGAAAAACGCCCGACGAATCGCCCTCTTCGCCGCCGCCGCGCTCTTCGCCGCCGGGTCCGCCCGGATGGCGCTCACCTTCGCCGGGGCCCGCGTCACGGGCCCGGCCACGTGGAAGGACGTGGACCGGCTCGTCTCCGAGCAGAAATTCGAGGAGGCGGCCGCCGCGGCCGGGAAGATTCGCGAGGCGGCGCGCGCCGCGGGCGACGAGACGGACGAGGCGAAGGCCCTCGTCCGCGAGGTCCAGCTCCGGACCGCGCTTCACGGCTACGAGACTTCGGTCCGGTTCCTGAAGGACCAGCCGTGGCCGAAGGGCCTCCTGCAGAGGACGACGCTGCGCCTCTTCTACGCGCAGTCCCTCGTGACGTACGCCCAGGCCTACGGGTGGGAGATCGGCAAGCGCGAGAAGGTTTCCTCGACTGGCGCCGTCGACCTCAAGGCGTGGACGCGGGACGAGATCCAGGCCGAGGCCGTGCGGGCGTACGTCGAGGTCTGGAAGGACCGCGAGGCGCTCGGGCGCGTGCCGGTGAACGCCGTCGCCGACTTCGTCGAGCCGAACAACTACCCGAAGGAGATCCGCGGCACGCTGCGCGACGCCGCGTCGTACCTCTTCGCGGCCCTCCTCGCCGACACGTCCGGCTGGCGGCCCGAGCAGTCGAACGGCGTCTTCTCGCTCGACGCGAGGCTCCTGATCGCCGGTGACGCCGGGGTGTCGAGGCTCGTGAAGCTCGACGACCCTGCCGTCCACCCGCTCCTGAAGCTCGGCGCCGTCCTCGACGACCTCGAGGCCTGGCACGCGCGCGCGGGCGAGAAGGAGGCCGCGCTCGAGGCGCGCCTCGAGCGCCTGCGCCAGCTGGACGCGGCGCTGACGGACGCGGGAGATCGCGCCGCCATCCGGAAGGACCTCGCCTCGAAGCTCCCGGCGTACGCGGCCGTCCCCTGGTTCTCGATGGGAAAGGCCCAGCTCGCCGACTTCACGCGCGCCGAGGAAAAGCCCGGCAACCTCGTCAGGGCGCGGGCGCTCGCGCTCGAGGCGATCGCCGCCTGGCCGAAGTCGCTCGGGGCCGACCGCGCCCGCTCGATCGTCGGGCAGATCGAGGCGCCCGACTGGTCGATGGCCGCGATGGCGGCGGACGGTCCGGGGAGGCGCTCGATCGAAGTCACGCACCGGAACCTCCCGGTCCTCTTCTTCCGCGCCTACGCGGTCGACCTCGAGGCCCGGATCGGCCGGGCGAAGGACTACAACCTCATGCCGCAGGGTCCGGAGGTCGACGCGCTCGTCGCGAGGGAAAAGCCGGTCGCGTCCTTCGAGTCGGCGCTTCCCGCCACGACCGACTTCAAATCGCATCGCACGTTCGTGACGCCGCCGGCCCTCGGGCGCGGCCTGCACGTCGTCGTCGCATCGGCCGATCCCGGGTTCGCGCCCGACAAGGGTCCGCTCCGCGCGGTCGGGATGATCGAGACGGACCTCGTCCTCACGGTTCGCCAGACGGACACGAACGCCGTCGAGGCGCGGGTGTTGACGGGAACGACCGGCCGCCCCGCGGCCGGGGCGACGGTGTCGCTGTACCTCTACGACTGGCAGAAGGGGCATCGCCGCATCGCCGAGGCCACGGCCGGGAGGGAGGGGCTCGCCGTCTTCGAGCCGACTCCCGAGCGCAGCGGCAAGCCGCTCTTCCTCTTCGCGAGGCGCGGCGAGGACGTCGCGCTGGATGCCGCGTCCTTCTCGATGTGGGCGCGCGGGCAGTCCGGCGAGACGTCCTCCGCGCTCGTTTACACCGACCGGAGCATCTACCGGCCGCTCCAGAAAGTGCTCTGGAAGGCGATCCTCTACCGCGGCCGTCCCGACCAGGCGCGTTTCCAGGTGGCGCCGGCGTCGACCGTCTCGATCACTCTCGTCGACGCGAACGGGCAGGCCGTCGAGTCGAAGGCCGTCACGACGAACGCCTACGGCTCCGCGGCCGGGGAGTTCGCGCTCCCGGCCGGGCGCGCGCTCGGCGCGTGGAGCGTGCGCTGCGACTGGGGCGGCGCCGCTTCGATCCGCGTCGAGGAGTACAAGCGGCCGACGTTCGAGGCGACGCTCGAGGAAGCGAAGGACGCTCTGCGCCTGAACAGGCCCGCGACGTTCCGGGGGGAGGCGCGCTACTACTTCGGCCTTCCCGTCGCGAGCGGAAACGTCGCCTGGCGCGTCACGCGCGAGACAGAGTACCCGTGGTGGTGGTGGTGGGGATGGATGGGGCGCGGGCGCTCCGCCGGCGCGGAGACCGTCGCGACGGGCAACGCCGCGCTTGGCGCGGACGGAAGGTTCGCGGTCACGTTCACCCCGAAGGCGGACGAACGGCAGTCGAAGGAAATCACGTACCGCTACCGCGTCTCGGCGGACGTCACGGACGAGGGCGGCGAAACGCGCTCGGCCGACCGCTCCTTCCGCCTCGGGTTCGTGAGCGTGAAAGCGAGAGTGGAGAGAGAGAAGAATTTCTTCTTAGAAAGTAAGAAGGGAGAAGGCGCAGCGAAGATCGTCAGGACCGATCTCGATGGAGCGCCGCGTCCGGGCAAGGGGACCTGGCGGCTGCTGCGGCTCGTGTCGCCCGAGAAGCCGGTCCTCCCGGCCGAATTACCTTCAAAGAAATCCGAAAACGCCGTTGCACTTGGCGAGAAGGCCGCAGCAGGCGGCGTGTCGACCCCCGGCGACCTGCTTCGCCCCCGCTGGGCGACGTCGTACTCCGTCGACGAATGGCTGCACTCCTGGAAGGACGGGGCCGAACAGTCCTCCGGCGACCTGACGCACGACGCGAAGGGCGAGGCGAAGGTCGACCTGCCCGCCTTGTCCGAAGGCGCCTACCGCCTGCGCTACTCGACCGTCGACGACTTCGGTGCGAAGTACGAGACGGCGCAGGACTTCCTCGTCGCCGGCGGAAAGTCCGCCCCGGCGCTGCCCGTCGTCCTCCTCGCCGAGTCGTCCTCGGTGAGGGTCGGCGGCGTCGCTCGCTTCCTCGTTGCATCCGGCCTTCGCGATCAGACGCTCTTCCTCGATGTCGCGCGCGCTGGAAGGCTGATCGAGCGCCGCATCCTCAAGGCCGGGAGCGACGCCGTGCTCATCGAAAGGGCGATCACGGAGGAGGACCGCGGCGGGCTCGGTGTGACGCTGACCGCCGTGCGCGATCACCAGTTTCTCCAGCAGACGCAGAGCGTTTTCGTGCCGTGGGAAGACCGGGAGCTGAAGGTCTCCTTCGCCACCTTCCGCGACCGCCTGCGCCCCGGCCAGACCGAGACGTGGCGCGTAACGGTGAAGGGCGCGACGCCCGCGCACCCGCTCAAGGAGACGGCCGAGCTCCTCGCCTACATGTACGACCGGAGCCTCGACTCCTTCGTCCCGCACCGGCCCGTGAGCCCGCTCGCGCTCCTGCCGAATCGCGCGACGCCGCTCGTGGTCCGCGCGACGCTCGGTCCGGCGCCCCAGCTCTGGCTCACGAGCAGCGGCTTCCCGTCGCCTCCGTCCGGCCCGTACCTCGTCGGAGACCGGCTCAAGTTCGAGAGCGGCTACGGAATCGGCGGCCCTGGCGTGAGGAGCCGCGGGATGGGCGGCGCCTACAACCAGGTGAGACCCGCCTCGGCGCCGATGGCGATGAAGTCGGCCATGGCGAGGGAGGAGGGGGCGGCCAACGCGGTCGCCGAAGGCAAGCTCGCCGATTCGAAGAACGGGCGAGACGAGGAGGTCGATTCACTTTCGAAGAAGAAGGACGGCGATAAGGCGCGCGCGGACGCTGCAGGCGAAGGCACGGGTCTTCGCAGCAACTTCTCCGAAACCGCTTTCTGGCAGCCGCAGCTCCTGACGGGGCCGGACGGCTCGGCGTCCATCGAATTCACCGTGCCGGACTCCGTCACGTCGTGGAAGGTCTTCGTCCACGCGGTCACGAAGGACCTGCGCGGCGGGTCCGTGGACGCCGAGACGAAGACCGTCAAGGACCTCATGGTCCGGCCGTACGTCCCGCGCTTCCTGCGCGAAGGCGACAAGGCGGAGATCAAGGTCGTCGTGAACAACGCGTCGGGGAAACCGCTGAGCGGCACGCTGGCGTTCGAGATCACGGATCCGGCGACGGGGAAGAGCCTCCTCGCGGCATTCGGGCTCGAAGGTGGCGCGTCGAAGGCATTCACGGCGCCCGCGGGCGGCGGGACGAACCTGACGTTCCCCGTGACGGCGCCGAAGGGACTGACGACCGTCGCCTTCAAGGCGGTCGCGACGGCGGGCGACCTGTCGGACGGCGAGGTCCGCCCGGTGCCGGTGCTGCCCGGCCGGATGCACCTCGTCCAGTCGCGCTTCGTCACGCTCAAGAACAAGGACAAGAAGACGCTGCGCTTCGACGACCTCGCGAAAAACGACGATCCGAGCCTCGTCAACGAGCAGATGGTCGTCACCGTGGACGCGCAGCTCTTCTACACGGTCCTCCAGGCGCTGCCGTACCTCGTGAACTACCCGTACGAGTGCACGGAGCAGACGCTGAACCGCTTCCTCTCGACGGGCATCGTCTCGAGCGTTTACAAGGACTACCCGGCCGTCGCGAAGATGGCCGCGGAGATGTCGAAGCGGACGACGCCTCTCGAGTCCTGGGACGCGGCCGATCCAAATCGAAAAATGGCTCTTGAAGAGACGCCGTGGCTCGTGACGGCAAAGGGCGGCCGCACCGACCTCGACACGATCAACGTCCTCGACCCGCGCGTCGCGCAGGCGAACCGGGAGTCGTCACTCGCGCGGCTGAGGAAGGCGCAGACCTCGATCGGAGCGTTCCCGTGGTTCCCGGGCGGCCCGCCGTCGCCTTACATGACCCTCTACATCCTCCACGGCTTCGCGAAGGCGCTCGAGTTCGGGGTGGACGTTCCGAAGGACGTGACACAGCGCGCGTGGGGCTACGTCGCGCAGCACTACCGGAGCGAATGGCGTGCCTGCATGGCGGACAACCGCTGCTGGGAGTACATCACTCTCCTGAACTACGTCCTGTCGACGTACCCGGACGTCTCGTGGAGCGGCGGCGCCTTCACGGACGCCGAGCGCAAGGAGATGCTCGACTTCTCGTTCAAGCACTGGAGGCACCACGCCCCGTACCTCAAGGGCTATCTCTCGCTGACGCTCAAGCGCATGGGCCGACCGGCGGATGCGAAGCTCGTGTGGGACTCGGTCATGGACTCGGCGAAGTCGAACGAGGAGCAGGGGACGTTCTGGGCGCCCGAGGACCGGTCGTGGCTCTGGTACAACGACACGATCGAGACCCACGCGTTTGCACTGCGGACGGTCCTCGAGCTGGACCCTACGAGCGCGAAGAAGGACGGCCTCGTCCAGTGGCTGCTCATCAACAAGAAGCTCAACCAGTGGAAGTCCACGCGCGCGACGGCCGAGGTCATCTACTCGCTCGTCCACTACCTGAAGAAGGAAGGCGCGCTCGGCGTCCCCGAGGACGCGACCGTGACCGTCGGCGTCCAGAAGGTGACGTTCGCGTTCGACCCCGAGAAGTACACGGGGAAAAACAATCGGATCGTGATCCCCGGCGAGAAGGTCGACCCCAAGACCACGTCCACCGTCGTCGTCGAGAAGGAAGGCAAGGGCTTCGTCTTCGCCTCGGCCGCCTGGCACTTCTCGACGGAGAAGCTTCCCGCCGAGGACCGCGGAGACTTTTTTCAGGTCTCGCGGAAGTTCTTCCGGCGGGAGAACACGGGGAAGGAGTTCACGCTGACTCCGCTCGCCGAGGGCGCCGTCATCCGGCCCGGCGACCAGATCGAGGTGCAGATCTCGCTGCGGACGAAGCACGACGCCGAGTACGTTCACCTGCGCGACCCGCGGGCGGCCGGCCTCGAGCCCGAGAACGTCCTTTCGAAGTGGAAGTGGGACCTCGGGATCGCGTGGTACGAGGAGACTCGCGACTCGGCGACGAACTTCTTCTTCGAGCGCCTGCCCGTCGGCGAGTACACGTTCAAGTACCGCCTGCGCGCGAACATGGCCGGAACGTTCCGGGTCGGGCCCGCGACGGTCCAGTCCATGTACGCGCCCGAATTCAACGCCTACTCGGCGGGCACGGTCCTCAAGGTGGCGGGAGGATCGCCTCCATGAACCGGGTGCCCTCGATGGGGTGGTCGTTGTACGGAGGGATGTCCGTGAAGCCCAGCGAAAGGTATAGAGCCTGGGCGGCCGTCATCGAAGGCAGAGTATCGAGGCGGACGGCGCGATAGCCGATCGCGCGGGCCTCGGCCATCAGGGCCTCGACGAGCCGCCGGCCGAGGCCCGTCCCGCGAAAGGCGGGCTTCACCCAGAGCCTCTTCATTTCGCAGATCTCTTTTCCGATGTTCCTCAGAGCGATGCAGCCTGCCGGTTCGTCGCCCGCGAACGCGAGCAGGAGCCGGCCATCCGGAGGCGCGTACGCGCCCGGCAGGCCCGCCAGCTCCTCGTCGAAGTTCTGGAAGCAGAGCGAGAACCCGAGCGACTTCTGGTACTCCTCGAAGAGAGCGCGCGCCGTTGCGACGTCGGCTGCGCCGTCAGCGATTCTGATGAGAGTGGGCACGGTGTTCATCTCTTTTCCTCTCGAAGCTCTGCACGGCCAGCGCAAGACCGTCCCGGTCGATCGCCTCGAGGGCGTCGATCTCGGCTGCAGCAAGGCCCGCGGCGGCGGCGCGGCCGCGCGGATCCGCGAGGAAGAGCGCACGCTCGGCCTCGTTCGTGTAGAGGCGGGCAAGGTAGCCCTCGAAGCCGGGGCTCACGCGGCGGCCTCCGCTCGGCGAGCCCGGCCCTTTGCGAGTGAGGTTCTCGCTCGGGCGAGCTCGTCGAGGATTTCTTTGAAAGGGGGAAAGGCTCCGTCGCGCTCGAGGATCACCGTGAGTGGCTGCGGCGCCAGCTCGCCGACCCTCTCGAGGAGATCGAAGACCGCGTCGGGGGTCGCGTGGAGGTGATCGTCGAGGATCCTGCTCACACCCGCCCTGCCCGGCACCCCGATGCGCCGCCCGCCAGCGAGATGAACGGCCCTCACCCGGTTGCTCGGGACCACTCGAAGAAATCTCTCTTCCTCTTCCTCTCCTCCGAACCCAAAGTTCTTCGCGTTCGCGTGGAGGTTGTGCAGGTCGAGGAGGAGATCCGTGTCGCAGGCCTCGAGGACCTCCGCGACGAACGTTGCTTCGTCGCGGTCGCTGCCGGGCGGGTCGATCAGCGTCGCGACGTTCTCGAGGAGCGGCGCGCTGCCGACGACGGCGCGGGCGCGCGCGACGTTGCGCCCCGTCCCCTCGATCGTGGCCGCGCAGCGCGGCGGGGCCGCGAGGTGGCCGATCTCGATTCCGCCGCCGCGCACGAACGCGAGGTGCTCCGACCAGAACACGGGCTGTGCGAGGTCGAAAACGCGCGCGAACGCGTCGAGGCGCCTCGGGTCGACGGGCGCCGAGGAGGCGAGGCCGAGCGACACGCCGTGAAGGACGACCGGCACGTACGCGCCGAGCGTCCGGAGGGCGCGGACCTCGCGCGCCGGGCTCTTCATCCAGTCTTCGGCGATCACCTCGACGACGTCCAGCCGGTCCGCCGCCGCGAGGATGCGGTCGGCGATCGCGGGCCGCCAGCCGAGCCCGACGCGGTCCTTCACGTCAGCCCCCGCACCCGCCGCAGCCGCCGCCGCACCCGCCGCCTCCGCACGACGAGCCGCACGAGGATCCGCAGGACGAGCCTGAGATGCCGCCGTCCGAAGACGAGGCCTTCGGGTACAGCTTCTTCAGGTACCCGAAGTCGCCCGCCGGGAGGAGACCGACGCCGAACACCGCGGCGAGGAGTGCGACCTCGGCGCTCGCGGCGTGCGCACGAAGGGACGGCGCGCGGTGCCGGAGGCCGGAGAAGAGCGTCCTCAGGTCCGCGACGAGGCGGTCGCCCCTCGCCGTTCGGCGGGGGAAGGCGGCGACGACGAGCGCGAAGGCCGCGAGGAGCGACAGGATGATCAGAAAACCGACGTTTCGCCGCCCGCGCGAGATCGCCTGCGCCCAGCGCACGCCGGAGACTCCCCAGAGAACGACGAGCCCGACGACGAACGCGCGGATCCGGGCCGCGTTCTCTCCGGGGCCCGGCAGGAGGCGGAGGTCCTCGAGGGAGGTCCGGATCGGCTCGGTGGCCGCGCCGAGCGCGCGGTCCGTGAACACCGAGGCCGCCTCGCCGAAGGAGCGGAACTTCTCGAGCAGAGCCGTCTCGAGCGGATTCTTCGCCCGCGCGTCCTTTTTCGTCTGCAACGTCGTGCCGTCGGGGACGAGGAGGCCGCGGTCGACGAGCGTGACGCTCGCGACGCGGAGGGCTTCGTTCGGGCCGCCCCGAAGGTACGCGATCAGGTACGGGTCCGTGAGCGAGACGTGTGCGGGCCCCTCATCCTCGGAGCTCTTCCTCAGGTGCGCGACGACGAAGACAGTCGCTGCCGCGAGTGCGGCGTAGAACAGCAGGAACTGCGGGCCGGCGAGGTCGAACGGGTTCATGGCATCCGCCGGGCGCGCTCGCGCAGAAGAGCGGCGAGCGCCGGGAGCCGGGAGAGGATGCGCGCCGCCTCGCCCGGGGCGAGGGGGCGCCGCTCGCGCACGGCGGAGAGGCTCTCGACGAGCGCGGGCCATCCGTCGCCGGGCAGGGCGGAGGCAACCTGGCGCAATGCCTCTTTCGGCGAGGGAACGGGTTGGCCTTCGAGCGACAGGAGAGACGCGGCGGCGGCGCGGAGCGGGCCCGTGAAGTTCGCGACCGAGCGCCCGGCCTCGTCGTCGCTCCCGCCGTGCAGAGCCCAGGCTTCGCGGAGGCGCAGCACGAGGTTCAGGAGCGACTGCGAAAGGCGCCGGCGCAACGCATCCTCCGGGATTCTCAGAGCCGCAAAGGGGTCGCTGCCGAAGAGGACGCGGCGGCGCCGCGCGATGTCCGCGAACTTGACCGCGAAGGCTTCGGCGGCCTCGGCGATCTCACTCTCCAGGAGAAACATGACCTCGAGCCGGGCCGCCGCCTGCGCGAGACGCAAGGCGCCGCGCATGTCCTCGACGCCTTTCTCCGGAAGCGCCTTCAGGACGAGCACCAGGTTGACGTCCGATTCGGGCCGGAGCGCTCCCTCCGCCGCGCTGCCGAAGAGGACGGCCGAGGACAGATCGCCGCCGAGGCTCGTGCGGGCGGCAGCGAGAAACGCGTCGAGGGCGCGGGCGGTCGGCTCGGGCAGTTCCATGGCGAGATCCTCGTTTTGCCGTGTTAAGACGATGTGGAGGTGCGCGAGCGCGCCTTGGCGAGCAGCCGCTCCCGGAAGAGGCCCGGCGGGATCTGGCCCTCGGACAGGAACTCCTCGTGGAAGCGCTTCTCCGAGAAGCCCGGTCCCTCGATCCGGCGGCACTCCTCGCGCAGCGCGAGGATTTCGGCTTTCCCGAGGTAGTACGTGATGGCCTGCGTCGGCCACTTGGAGTACCGGAAGGCGGCCTTCTTCATCCCGTCCACGGCGGCGCGCTCGGAGGCGCTCGGGTTCGCCTTCGGGTCGGTCGAGACGGGGCCCTGCACGAAGCGCACGTTTCGCGCGAGGTACGTCACGGCTTCGTCGAACGTCATGAAGCCGCAGTGAAGACCCGTGTCCACCACGACGCGCGCGTCGCGCAGGAGCTGGTTCTGGAGCTGGATGAGGCGCTCCTCGGGCGTGTAGAAGCCTTCCGGGAAGCCGTCGCGCGGCTCGCCGATCAGCTGCTCGGTGTAGAGGGCCCAGCCCTCGGAGGACAGCGCGTCCTCCCACATCGACGCGGAATCCTCGACACCGCCGGGCAGCAGCCAGCGGATCACGGGAATCGACGCCGAGCGCGCGCGCGTGAACTGGTAGTACCAGTCGTGGCCGGGGAAACCCTCGTGGGCGGCCGTGGACGCGATCGCGGGCCGGTTGTGGTCGCGCAGCGCGGCGAGGTCGTTCCCCGTCGGCGTGACGTAGAACTGCCCGACGCCGCCCTTCTTGAACTGGGGCGCCGGGTAGTACGCGGCGTCGATCGAGTCGCGCAGGGGCGGCGGCGTGAAGAGGACGTCCAGCCGGTAGTCGGCCGGCAGGTCGAACATGCCCGTCTTCCGCCCGTACGCCACGAGGCGCTGGCACGTGTCCCGGTAGGACGCGAGCATCTCCGCGTCGGTCTTCGGGATCTCGTCCTCCAGCTTCGAAACGACGGCGGGCAGGGACGGGTCGGACCAGCCGCGCGAGATCGCGATGCGGCGCGCGAGAGCCGTCATCTCGGCGAGGGTCGCGGCGACGGCGGTCTTGCCGCGCGCGTGCAGCTCGCGCGGCGTCGCGGAGATTCCCAGGTTGTTCTTCAGCGCCCAGGTGTATTCGATCTCGCCGGCCGCGTAGCGATCGCGGTCGAAGGCGGGCTTCAGCGTCTTGCCGTCGGGCTGGATGTAGAGGTCGACGAGGCCCTTTCGGAAGTCGCGAAAGGCGGCGCCGGCGGCTGCGGACGCCGAGAGGAGAGCCGCGCGGCCCGCGTCGTCGAGGGCGGAGCCGGCTTCTTTCGCGCGCTCCGGGAGCGTCTTCTCGAAGTAGGCAGCCGTCGACGCGGCCGCCTCGACCGACACGGCGATGAGGCGCCGGTCGGGGATCGCGTCGCCGGAGGCGCCGCGCCGGACGTTCGCGAGAGCCACTTTCAGGTACGCGGGCACGGCGGCGGTGCGAGAGGCGATCGCGGCCCACTCCGCTTTCGTTCCGCGCGCGGAGCCCGCGCCCGGCTCCATTCCCTGGAGCGTCCACTCGATCCCGCGCAGCGGCTCCTCGAGGAAGACGTCGAGCGCCTTCTCGTGGATCCGGCGTTCGAGGTTGTGGATCAGGAAGGCGAGCTGGGACTTCATCACGGCCGCGTCGATGCGGTCGGATTCCGGGAGCTTCTTCCGGTCGATCTTCGCGAGGCGCGCTTCGAAACCGCGAAACTCGTCGCGCTCGGCGAGGAGCGCGGCGGGGGAGTAGTCGCGCAGCTTTCCGTCCAGCGCGGCGTAGGCCGGGTCGAGTCCGGAGGCGCCGAGGTACGTCGCGACGACGGGAAAGCGGCTCAGGAATGCACGGACGTAATCCTCTTCGAGCGCCGCGAAGACCGAGGCTTTTTGCTTCGGAGATTTCGGAGAAGAAGAGGAGGGGGATTTCTGCGAATGCGCGGGCAGGGCCAGCGCGGCGAGTAACGCCAGGGCCGCGACGGTTGCCGGGTGCGCGACGCGGGTGAATGCGGGGATCCGCCCTCTTACCCTTCTAAGCAATTTCCAGAACCTCCCGTCCTGTCTCTGCGCTAGTTGGAACGGGGATTCTCTCTCAACCGCCCGAGGAAGAATGCCAGCCCAACGGCCCCCGCCGCGAGCGTCGTGAGCAGGTGCAGGAGGCCGCCGAGGACGGCGCCTGTCGCGAGCGGCAGCCCGTCCAGCGCCGCGGCCGCCGCGAAGCCGGATTCGTACGGGCCGAACGTGCCCGCGGGCGACGGGATCACCGCGGCCGTCGTGATGGACGCGAGGAGCGCGACGGCAAGCGTCGCGGGGTGGAGGGGCAGGCCGAGGCCCTTCGCGGTCACGAAGAGCGCGGCGAGATGGAGCGCGAGGAATGCGATCGCGGCGAGCGCCGCCCCGAGGTAACGGTTGGGGGCGCGCCGCGCCACGGCGAGGCCCTCGAGGATCTCCTCGGCGATCGCGCGCCGCTTTCCGCCCTCCGGCAGGCGCGGGGCGAGCCACGCGACGAGGCGGCCGGAGACGGCGGGCAGAACGAGAAGAAGTCCGGCCCCGCCGACACACACCGCAGCGGCCGCGGCGCCGAGGACGGGCGTGCCACGCGCGACGAGCAGCCACGCCGCGCCCGCGACACCCGTGAGGAGGAGCGTCGCCGTGTCGAGGAGCTTCACGAGGGCGAAGACCGCCGCCGATCGCGCCCACGTGGTCCCGAGGACGGAGCGCAGCGCGGCCCATGTCCCGACCTCGCCGGTCCGGAAGGGCATCACCTGCAGGAGAAAAGTCGTCGCCCCCGACACGGACCACGCGCGGCCGAACGGCACCTCAGCGCCGCGCGGCAGCAGCAGGTTCAGCCGCAGCGCGCGGGGGGCGAAGGCGAGGACGTTGAGCAGGAACCCGAGCGCGACGAGCCACGGGTTCGCGGAAGAGAGTCGGGAGAAAAGGTCTGCTGAAGAGCGCGTGAACGCCACGGCGGCCAGCACGAGCAGCGCCGTCAAGAGAAGGAGAGAAAAGAGTTTCTTAGAAAGGGTAAGAGGGGCGGAGCCGGGGCGCGGCCCCTCCGCGCCCGGTTGCGGCGGCGCGTGTCCCGCGGCGGGCATCCGTACATTCACCTTCTAAGAAATCCGAATCCGAAATCCGAAATATTCATCCCCTGTCCCCCTCGCCTGTATTCCGCTTTCTCTTCTCCACGACGAGCTCCTCGAGGAGCGCGCGGTTGATGGAGATGAGGTCGGCGAGGAGGCCCGACAGGAAGCACACGACCGCGGCGACGAAGAGCACGGCCGCGAGGAGGAGCGACTGGATGTGGCCCGCGGGGTTCTGGGCCGTTGCGACGAACCACGCGTACCGTCCGACGAGCGCGAGCCCGGCGAGGCCGAGCAGGGCCGCAAATCCGAAGAAGACCGGCAGTGGCTTGTAGAGCGCCGTGATCCGGAGGATGTTCGCGCCCTGCACGAGGACGTAGTTCGACGTCCGCCGGATCAGGCGCGACGGCCGCACGGGGGCGTTCGTCCGGACGGGGACGGACGCGACGGCCATCTCCTTGTTGCCCGCCTGGATGAGCGTCTCGATCGTGTACGTCATCCGCGAAAAGACGTTCAGATGCATCGCGGCCTCGCGCGTGAGCGCGCGGAACCCGGACGTCGCGTCGGGCACGTCGGTGCCGGAGACCCGCCGGACCACCCATGAGCCGAGCCGCTGAGTCAGACGCTTGCCGGGCGAGAAGTCCGGCTTCGTCGCGACGCCGCGGTCGCCGACCACGATCTCGGCCTCGCCTCTCAGGATCGGGGCGACGAGGGCCGCGACGTCCGCCGCGGCGTACTGGCGGTCGGCGTCCGTCGAGACGATTACGTCCGCTCCGGCGCGGAGAGAGGCGTCCAGGCCGGCCCGCCACGCGAAGGCGAGGCCGCGGTGGATCGGGAGGCGCACCACGTGGTCGGCTCCCGCCCTCCGCGCGGCCTCCGCGGTGCCGTCGGTCGACCCGTCGTCCACGACGAGCGTCTCGACGGCGTCGAATCCCTCGAGCCGCTTTGGCAGCTCCGCGAGGGCGGCGGCGATCTGCTCCGCCTCGTCCCAGGCCGGGATCTGGATGACGAGCTTCATGGCGTGGACTCAGAAGGTTAGCAGGGGGCCGTGATATGACATCACGTGTATCAGGAGGTCTCGATATGAGCTTTCCAGACGAAGAAGAGAAAGAGCCCGATTTCTCGGACGTCGTGAGCGGCAGCTCCTCGACGGCCGGCGCGCCCGCCGGCGAGACCGTGACCCGGACGTACACCGTGGTCGCGGGCGACAGCCTCTCGAAGATCGCGAAGAAGATCTACGGCGACGCGAACCGCTGGAAGGAGATCTGGGAAGCGAACAAGGACAAGGTCAAGAACCCGGATCTCATCCACCCCGGCCAGGAACTGAAGATCCCTGGCGCCTGAGAGAAGGAGAAGACGATGAAGAACCGTTTCGCCCTGCCGGTGCTCGTCCTCGCGGCGGCCGTCTCGCTTGCCGCCTGCGGAAAGAAGGAGCCCCCGCCGCCGCCCCCGACGCCGATTCCGGTCGCGACCGCCGTCCCGACGCCGGTTCCGTTCAAGGTCGTGTCCGTCGACCTCGGCAAGTCCATCGGCGACGACAAGAAGATCAAGGACGCCGCGACGACGTTCGGACCGAAGGACACGATCCATGCCGTCGTGGCGACCGAAGGCGTCGCCCCGAAGGTCGCGCTCAAGGCGCGCTGGACGTACGGCGCGAAGGGCACGCTCGTGAACGAGGAAGGACGCGATATCTCTTCGACCGGCCCGGCCGCCACCGAGTTCCACATCGCGAAGCCGTCGGGCTGGCCCGTCGGGAAGTACAAGGTGGAAGTCTCGGCCGACGGCGCCGTCGCCGCGACGAAGGACTTCGAGGTCAAGAAGTAGCCTCGGTCCGGTGAGGACCCTCTCTCCCGCAACGTTACTCGTCCTCGCGCTCGCCGCATTGCCGGCGAGCGCAGAGGACGGCCCCCCGAAGGAAGACCGCGCGTTTCGCGCGCCGGACCTCGTCGAGCTCGTGACGCTCGACCCGACGATCCGCCTCGACGTGCGCTACGCGACGAAGAACAACGAGTTCGGCCGGCCCTTCTATTCGGAGGCGCGTGCCTTTCTCCAGCGCCCGGCCGCCGAGGCGCTTGCGCGGGTCCAGCGCGCTCTCAAGGCGAAGGGTTACGGCCTTCTCGTCTTCGACGGCTACCGTCCGTGGTCCGTCACGAAGCAGTTCTGGGACCTGACGCCGGCCGACAAGAAGGTCTTCGTCGCGAACCCGAAGAACGGCTCGCGTCACAACCGCGGCGGGGCGGTCGACCTCACTCTCGTCGACCTTGCGACAGGGAAGGAAGCCGACATGGGCGGCGCCTACGACGAGATGACGGAGCGCTCGTACGTGACGTACGACAAGGGCCCGAAGGAGGCGCTCCAGCGCCGCGACCTCCTCCGGGGAGCGATGGAGACGGAGGGCTTCTTCGTCTACCCCTTCGAGTGGTGGCACTTCGACTGGAAGGACTTCCGCGAGTACGCGGTGCTCGACATCCCCTTCGGGTCGCTGAAGCAGCCCGCGCCCGCGCCGGCCTCCGTGCGCTGACGATGGCCTCGCTCCGGCACCGGTTCCTGATGAGGTTCGTGAACCTCTACCCGCCGTTGCTCGGGGCCGGAATCCGGGTGACCTACCCGAAGGACGATCCGTACACGATCGTCGTGCGGATGAAGCTCCACTGGTGGAACAGGAATCTCTTCGGGACGCACTTCGGAGGGTCGCTCTACGCGATGTGCGACCCGTTCTTTGTCTTCATCGTGATGAAGAACCTCGGCCCCGGATACCTCGTGTGGGACAAGGCGGTGCAGATCGAATTCCTGAGGCCGGGCCGCGGACGCGTGACCGGGCGCTATCACGTCCCGCCCGAGGAGGTCGCGCGCGTGAAGGCGCTGGCCGACGGGGGGGAGAAGGTCGAGCCGGTCTACGTCGGCGAGATCGTGGCGGACGACGGGACGCTCGTCGCGCGCGTCACGAAGCGGCTCTGGGTGAGGAAGAAGACGGCCTTGTCGGCGCCCGGTCAGTCGTCGGCCGCTGCACCGGAGAACACGGCGCCGCCGCGTGCCGCCCAGAAGCCGTAGGCGGCGATCGCGAGGACGACCGCGAGGCAGAAGAGCCCGTACCCCGCGAACCAGCGGGACAGGTCGGGCGTGATCGGCGCGCCCGAAAGGAGCTGGAAGACTCCCATGCCGACCGCGAGGCCGAGGAGGCCGGCGCGGAAGAGAAGAAGAACGAAGACCGTCGCGCAGAGGGCGCCCCCCGGCATCTCGAAGAGGGGATTCTCGCGGCCCGCGAACGCCACGAAGAGGACGAGCCACGGCACGGCGGCGGCGAGCGCGGCCTTGCGGAACACGAGTCGTCCCAGGAAGAGCGAGGCGATGACGAAGAAGAGGCGGACCAGGCCGTCCGCGGCCGCGAAGAGGACGTGGGCCGCGATGCCGGGCAGCCCGGACAGGGCCATCGAGCTGACCGGCATCGGCGTCTGGCCGGGGGCCGCGAAGAGCGCGGGCGGGAGGTTCTCGACGCTCACGACGAGGCCGACGAACAGGCCCGCGAGGACGCCCCAGAGATGGTCGCGCCCGACGAGGGGGTCGCGCAGCCTGCCGGAGAGGAGCCGGGTCCACGAGACCAGGAGTTCGGGGTAACGTCGCCGGAAGTACGGCTCCAGGGCGAGATACACGACGCCGACGATGAGCCCCGCGGGAAGACTGTCGCCAAGACTCTCCCAGAACGCGCGGTCGAAGGCGCCCGGCGCCACGGGGACGTGGCGCACGAGGAGGTGACCGACGAGGATGAGGCTGAAGACAACCATCGTCACGCGGATGGCGCCGGCCTTGTCCCCGCGTCCGAGCCGGAGATTCCGCCTTGCGAAGTAGAGCCCCGCGGCGGTGAAAGCCAACGAGAGGACGAAGAAAGAAACATCGAAGACCTTTGCGCGAAGGCCCCTGGGGCGGATCGTGACCTGAGCGGCCTCGCTCCACGGCGCGATCAGCTCGAAATAGACGGGGCGCCCCTCGTGGACCGCGGCCACGACCTTCAAGACGGCGTCCGGTCTTTCGGGAACGGCTCCCGTCCAGCCGGCCACGGTGTCGAACGCGACGGGCGGCACCCATGAGGCCTCGGCGGGCGTGAAGGCCTTCAAGTCGAGGCCCGCCTCCCTGAAGAGCGCCTCCCATCCCGGCGGGGCCTGTGGGGGAGAGCCGTTCCGCAGCTGTCTCGGCACGGCGAGGAAGCTCCGGAGTCGGCCGCGGGTGTCGAGCGTGACGGTGACCATCCCCGAGACGTTCATCGCGGGGTCGTCCCCCCGGACTTCACCGCGAAAGTCGCGTGGCACGAGCGGTCGCGGGCTCTGTCGGTAACGGAAGGTGGCGGGCGTCCACCACGAGGAAGAGAGCTGCCGCGCCCAGCCAGGCGGGCCGTGCTGCGCGTTCCACAGAAGGAACGGGTAGTCCCGGAGGAAACTGACCGCTGTATCGGCTGGCGGATCAGTCCAGCCGAGGCGGGTTGCCACCTCGTGGGCCCGGTCCGTGAGCGAATCGCGGGATTTCTCGGGAGGCGCGAGGCCGAGGTCTCTCGTGAGGCCGGAGATGAGAAGCACCGCGACAAGGAGGACGACGACGCCCGCGAGAAGCGCCCACGCCGGGCCCGCGGCGAGCGTCCCTTCCTCTCCGGCGGCCGCGACCATCTCGGGAGAGGGCGTCTCGCCGGCGGCGAGCGCGGCGGCGAGAGGATCGCCACCGGGCAAGGCTCCTGCAACCTGCACCGCCGACGACGGCCGCGCGCGCGGGTCCTTCTCGAGACAGCGCAGGATGATGCGCTCGACCGCCGGGTCGAATCCCGCGAGAACGGCCGAGGGCGCCGTCGGCGTCTCCTGCTCGTGCTTGCGGCGCATCTCGGCCAGCGTGGGCGCGTCGAACGCCCTCTTGCCGGTCGCGACCTCGTAGAGGACGAGGCCGAGCGCGTAGAGATCGCTCCTCACGGACGACGGCTTGCCGGCGAGCTGCTCCGGCGCCATGTACGCGGGCGTGCCCGAGATTTCGCCCAGCGAGGCCGCCTCTTCGGCGGCGACCGCGAGACCGAAGTCCGTGATCCTCACGCGGCCGCGCCCGTCGAGCATGACGTTCGCGGGCTTGAGGTCGCGGTGCAGGACGCCTTTCTCGTGCGCCGCATGGAGGCCCGCGCAGAGCTGGCGGGCGATCTCGATCGTCTTGTCGACGGGGAGGCGGCCGATTCGCTTGAGGAGCGACGCGAGGTCCTCGCCGTCGACGTACTCCATGGAGAGGAAGTGGCGCCCTTCGATCTCGCCGATGTCGTAGATGCGGCACACGTTCGGGTGCGAGACCTGCCGCGCGAGCCGGACCTCGGCGTGGAAGCGCGCGAGGAGGCTCTCGTCCGTCGAGACCGCCTTGGGCAGGAACTTCAGGGCGACGGTCTGGCCGAGCTTGAGATCGTCGGCGCGGTAGACCTCGCCCATGCCGCCCTTCCCGAGCAGCCCGACGATGCGGTACCGCTCTCCGAGCATCGCGCCCGGGGCGAACGCGCCGAGGTCGAGCGAGCCAGAAGAGACGAGCCGGCGCACCGACGAAGGGGCCTTCCCGGTGACGGGCTTCGGCGCCGAGCCCATCTCGGTGGGGAGGTGAGACAGCGAAGCCGACACGGCCTGGCCGCACGCCGGGCAAAAGCGGCCGGAAGCCGGCACCTCGGCGTCACAGTGAGGGCAGCGCGTCACGGGTTGTCGAGATGCTATCTCAATGAATGCCGGACGGGCTGTGTTATCCTCCGCGGCTCCGGCCGAAACGCCGGAAATGCTCTTTGGAGAAGACGATCCGGGTCGAGGTCGGGGCTCAAAAGACGTTCCATCGCGAACGGCCCCCGGCGACAGCCCTCGGAGAGACAAACGCGGCACGCACAGGCGCTTAGCTCAGTGGTAGAGCACTACCTTGACACGGTAGGGGTCAGCAGTTCGATCCTGCTAGCGCCTACCATCCGCAGTCTCTCCCGTGCCGCCGCCGTTTGGCAGCTCGAAGGCGCTTAGCTCAGTCGGTAGAGCACTTCCTTCACACGGAAGGGGTCAGCGGTTCGAGTCCGCTAGCGCCTACCAACCTCATTCCTCGACCCATCTCGTTTTTCTTCTCGGAGAAGAGAAGAAGAAGATTTCTTCTGGGAAAGGGAAGAGGGGAAGACATGTCCGCGGCGGTGAGTTCGAGCGTGATCCGGTTGACGCTGCCCGATGGCTCGGTTCGGGAGGTGCCCTCGGGCACCACCGGCCGTGCCGTCGCCGAGTCGATCGGCCCCCGGCTCGCCAAGGACGCGCTCGGCGTCAAGCTCTCGGGCCACGTCCTCGACCTCTCCCGCCCCCTCACGGAGTCCGGTGCGTTCGAGGTCGTGACGCCGAAGCACGCCGACGCGCTCGAGCTCTACCGCCACTCCACGGCCCACCTCTGCGCGAACGCGGTCAAGCGCCTCTTCCCGGGCGTCAAGATCGGCATCGGCCCCGCCATCGACAACGGCTTCTACTACGACTTCGATCCGGGCCGCCCGTTCACGCCCGAGGACCTCGAGAAGATCGACGCCGAGATGCGGAAGATCGTCGCCGAGGACAACGTCGTCGTCCGCAAGGAGATGTCGAAGGCCGAGGCCGTGAAGCTCTTTCAGGGCCAGAACGACCCGCTCAAGGTCGAGATCGTCGACGGCATTCCCGAGGGCAGTCTCTCGTGCTACGAGCAGAAGGACTTCATCGACCTCTGCCGCGGCCCACACGTCCCGTCCACGGGGAAGCTCGGCGTCTTCAAGCTCACGCATTCCGCCGGCGCCTACTGGAAGGGCGACGAGCGAAACCCGATGCTCCAGCGCATCTACGGGGCCGTGTTCCTCACGCAGAAGGACCTCGACGAGCACCTCGCGCGCCTCGAGGCCGCCCGGGCCCGCGACCACCGCAAGCTCGGCAAGGAGCTCGGGCTCTTCGTGTTCCACCACTGGGCGCCCGCGTCGCCGTTCTTCCTCCCGAAGGGCGCGACGGTCTACAACCTCCTCGTCGCCTTCATGCGCGACCTGTACGTGAAGTACGGGTACCAGGAAGTCATCACGCCGCAGGTCTTCGACGTCGAGCTCTTCAAGACGTCGGGGCACTACCAGAACTACCACGACAACATGTACTTCACCGAGATCGACGAGCGCGAGTTCGGCGTGAAGCCCATGAACTGCCCGGGGCACTTCCTCATGTACGCCTCGCAGGCGTACAGCTACCGGGACCTCCCGGTCCGCTTCGCGGACTTCGGGCGCCTGCACCGCTACGAGAAGTCGGGCGTCACGCAGGGCCTGACGCGCGTCCGCACGTTCGCCCAGGACGACTCGCACATCTTCTGCGCGATCGACCAGATGGCCGAAGAGATGAACCGGTTCCTCGACTTCATCCGCGAGGTTTACGAGACGTTCGCGTTCCGCGAAGTGAAGGTCGGACTCGGGACGCGCCCCGAGAAGTTCATGGGCGAGATCGAGAACTGGGACAAAGCCGAGAAAGCGCTTTCGGACGCGTTCGAAAAGCGCGCCGCGTCGCTTCCGGGCTGGTCGTATTTCGTGAACGCCGGCGACGGCGCGTTCTACGGGCCGAAGCTCGACTTCCAGGTCACGGACGCGATCGGCCGTGCGTGGCAGCTCGGCACGCTCCAGGTCGACTTCTCGAACCCCGAGCGCTTCGAGCTGCACTACACGGCGGAGGACGGGTCCAGGAAGCGCCCCGTCGTCCTCCACCGCGCGATCCTCGGGTCGCTCGAGCGGTTCTTCGGGATTCTCATCGAGCACACGGGCGGCGATTTCCCGTTCTGGCTCGCGCCGGAGCAGGTCCGGGTGGTGCCGGTTTCGGAGAAGTTCAATGAATACGGGGAAGAGATTCTTAGAAGGGTAAGAGAAGCGGGCCTGCGCGCGTCGAGCGACCAGAGGAATGAAAAGCTGGGCGCGAAGATCAGGCTGGGCGAGATGGAGAAGGTCCCCGCCCTCCTGATCGTCGGCGAGAAGGAAGTCGCGGCGGGCACCGTCTCGCTCCGCGTCCGCCACGGCGGGGAATTCAAGGACCAGAAGATTGGAGAATTGCTTCGAATGATGAGAGGGGCGGTGGCGAACCGCTCGCTCGTTTGGCACGAAACGTCAACGGCTCGCTAACAGAAGGAGGAAATCCCCATCGCATTCTTCAGAGGTGGTCCCCGGGTCCCCCCGACCAAGAACTCCCCGATCAACGAGTACATCCTGCGTTTCAAGGGTGTCCGGCTGATCTCGTCCACGGGCGAGCAGCTCGGCGTCCTCGAGCCCCAGGCGGCGCTCGCGAAGGGTCGCGAGGAAGGCCTCGACGTCGTCGTGATCGCCGAGCAGGCCGACCCTCCGGTCTGCAAGATCATGGACTACGGGAAGTTCACGTTCGAGAAGAAGAAGAAAGAGCACGAGTCCAAGAAGAAGCAGAAGGTCACCCAGGTCAAGGAAATCAAGTTCCGGCCGAACATCGACGAGCACGACTACGACTTCAAGTTCCGCAACATCATCCGGTTCCTCGAAGAGGGGGACAAGGTGAAGGCGACGGTTCAGTTCCGCGGACGTGAGATGTCGCGACTCGACAACGGGCGGAAGGTCCTCGACCGGCTCATCAAGGACCTCGAGGGCAAGGCGCACGCCGAGTCCGGCACCGAGATGATGGGGAACCGCATGCACCAGATCCTGAGCCCCATCAAGAAGCACTAGAGATCGAAAAGGAGACCGTCATGCCCGGCAAGAGAAAGACGCACCGGGGCGCTGCGAAGCGCTTCCACAAGACCGCGACGGGGAAGTTCAAGCGCGGTCACGCGATGAAGCGTCACATCCTCACGAAGAAGAACGCGAGCCGGCTGCGGGGACTGAAGAAGTCGACGCTCGTGTCGAAAGCCGACACGAAGAACGTCCGCTCGATGCTCCCGTACGCCTGATCCGAATCCACTTAAGGAGATACGACCATGCCTCGCGTCAAGCGTGGACCCAAAAGGAAGAATCGCCGCGTTCGCGTGCTCAAGCTCGCGAAGGGCTACTACGGAACCAAGCACAACTGCTTCCGCATCGCCGAGCTCCAGGTCGAGCGCTCGCTCGCCTACGCGACGCGCGACCGCAAGCAGAAGAAGCGCGAATTCCGCGGACTGTGGATCGTGCGCATCAACGCCGCCGCCCGCGACCACGACCTGAGCTACAGCAAGCTCATGGCCGGGCTCAAGAAGGCCGGCTCGGACGTGAACCGCAAGGTTCTCGCCGAGATCGCCGTCGAGGACCCGAAGGGGTTTCGCGTCGCTCGTCGCGTCCGCCAAGTCCGCCCTCGGGCTGTCGGCCGCCGCCGCTCCCGCGAACGCCTGATCCGCGTCGACGAGTGGCGGATCTGCTCGCTTCGGTCGAAGAGAATCGAAGAGTTTTCTTCGAAGAGTTGAAGACCGCGCAGGAGAAGGCCGCGACGAGCGGCCTCTTCCCGGCGGACGTGCGCGCGCTGCACGTCAAGTGGCTGGGCCAGCAGCAGGGGGCGATCACGGCCCTCCTCAAGCAGCTCAAGGAAGTCCCCAAGGACCAGAAGGCGAGCGTCGGCGCCGCCGTCAACACGTTCAAGAGAGACGTCGAGGCTGCCCTCTCTTCACTCGAAGAATCTTCTCTTCTCTTCGAACGCCAGCAAAAGCAGAAGGCGCTGGCCGTCGACGTGACTCTCCCCCCGCGCGCCCCGCGCCTCGGGCGGCTGCACCCGCTGACGGTGGTCAGGCGCCGCATGGAGGAAGCCTTCTTCGCGCTCGGCTACGAGGTCGCCCACGGCCCCGAGGTCGAGTCGGACTGGCACAACTTCGAGTCGCTGAACTTCCCGCCCGACCACCCGGCGCGCGACGCCGTGGACACGTTCTTCGTGAAGGACGGCGGGGTGGGGCGCGACCGCCTGCTGCTGCGCACGCACACGTCGCCGGTCCAGATCCGGACGATGCTCGGAGAGAAGCCGCCGATCCGGATCGTCATCCCGGGCCGCGTGTATCGCAAGGACGACATCGACCCGCGCCACTCGCCGGTCTTCCACCAGATGGAAGGGCTCACGGTGGGCGAAGGCATCACGTTCGCCGACCTCAAGGGCACGCTCGCCGCGTTCTCGAGGCGGCTCTTCTCGCCCGAGACGAAGATCCGCTTCGGCCCGACGTTCTTCCCGTTCGTCGAGCCGGGCGTCGACGTCGCCGTCTCGTGCGTCTTCTGCAAGGGAACCGGTGCGGCGAACGGCGGCGCGTGCCGCCCGTGCTCGGGCTCAGGCTGGATCGAGATCATGGGCGCCGGGATGGTCCACCCGAACGTGCTCCGGAACGGCGGCATCGACCCCGAGAAGTACTCCGGCTTCGCGTTCGGCATGGGCATCGACCGCATCGCGTTCCTCCTCTACGGCGTCCCGGACCTGCGGCTCTTCTTCGAGAACGACGTGCGGTTCCTCGACCGCGTGTGGGCCTGAGATGAAGTTCGCGTACTCCTGGCTCGCCTCGTACCTGCCGGGCCCGGCGCCGGACCCGAAGGAGCTGGGCGACCGCCTGACGGCCGTCGGCTTCATCGTCGAGGGCGTCGAGGGCGCGGGCGCGGCCACCGTGTACGACGTCGAGATCACCGCGAACCGGCCTGACGGCATGAACCATCGCGGCCTCGCCCGCGAGGCCGCCGTCGCGCTGCGCCGCGCGTTCGGGGACGCCGAAGCGTCCGTCGCCGTTTCGGAAACCGGGCCGGCGGTGGAGACGCGCGCGGCCGTCGTCGTCGCCGAACCCGCGCTCTGCTCGCGCTACTCCGCGCGCGTGATCGAGGGCGTGACGATCCGCCCGGCGGCCGCCGCCGTGACGGCGCGCCTCGCCGCGATCGGCCAGGGCGCGATCTCCTCGCCCGTCGACGCGACGAACCACGTGCTCTGGGACATCGGCCAGCCGCTCCACGCCTTCGACCTCGACACGCTCGCGAAGGGGGCCGACGGCCTCCCGACGATCGTCGTGCGGCGCGCGAAGGCGGGCGAGACGCTCGTGACGCTCGACGGCGTGGAGCGCAAGCTCGGACCGCAGCACCTCGTGATCGCGGACGCCGAAAGGCCCGTCGCCCTTGCGGGCGTCATGGGCGGCCTCGCGACCGCGATCTCGGAGAAGACCACGCGCATCCTTCTCGAGAGCGCGCACTTCCACCCGGGCGCGGTGCGCAAGACGGCGCGCTCCCTCGGGATGCACACCGACGCCTCGCACCGCTTCGAGCGCGGCACGGACCCCGAAGCGACGCTCGACGGCCTGAACCGCGCCGCGCGCCTCATCGTCGCCGACTGTGGCGGCATGGTCGCGAAGGGCGTCGTCGACGTCCGCGCGGAAAGGGCGCCCGCGGCCGCGCTCTCCCTCCGCCTCTCACGGCTCGCCAGTTTCCTCGGCATGACGATCCCTGAGGGCCGCGTCGTCGAGATCCTCCGCGAGCTCGGGCTCGCGCCCGTCCTCGAGGGCGGCGCCGTGACGGTGAAGGTCCCGAGCTGGCGCATCGACGTCACGAGCGAGGAAGACCTGATCGAGGAAGTCATCCGCTGCGAGGGCTACGACCGCCTGCCCGAGACTCTCCCGGCGCCGTTCGTGCCGCGCACGGTTTCGCGCGCCGCGCAGGTGCCCGACCGCGCCCGCGACCTCCTCGCGGGGATGGGCCTTCTCGAGTGCGTGACGTACTCCTTCGTGTCGGAAGCCGAGAACGCGCCGTTCGCGTCCGCGGCTCCCGGCGCGCCGGTCGTCGTCGAGAACCCGCTCGGCGAGCCGTTCACGACGCTGCGCGCGACGCCCGTGATCGGCCTCCTCCAGAGCGCGCAGCACAACGTGCGGCGCGGCATGAAGGACCTCGCCCTCTTCGAGGTGGGCACGAGCTTCGGATGGAATCCGGAGAAGAAAGAGATTTCTGCTGAAGAGAAGACCGGGGATGGGAGAGTTTCTGAGAAGGTAAGAGTGGGGATCCTGCTCGCAGGCGCCCGGAACCGCCACTGGGCGCAGACGGAAACGGCGAATTCGGATTTCTTTGAAGGGGCGGGAATCGCAGAAGCCCTCATGAGGGGCCTCGGCTTGGGTGGGCCCCGTGCCCTCTTCACCTTCAAAGAAAATCCCTCTTCGCCTTTCTCTTCGTTCCTCGCGGCTGGCAGAGCGGCCGACGTTTTCGTGTCGGGCAAGCCCGCGGGCTGGGTGGGCGTCCTCGAGCCGGCTCTCGCCGCCTCGTGGGACCTCGTCGATCCCGTCGTCGCCGATCTCGACCTCGGTGTCCTCGCCGCCGCGCTGCCGCCGGCCGAGACGTCCGTCGAGCCGCCGTCGAAGTTTCCCGGCAGCGAGGTGGACCTCACGGCGACGCATGCGCTTTCTCTGCCCTGGGCGGCGCTCGAGGCGGCCGTTCGCAGCGGCGCGCCCGCCGAGCTCGTCGCAATCGAGGCTAAGGGGCGTTACCGCGGCCCCGGCGTCCCGGACGGATTCGTCAAGACGACCCTGACCCTGCGTTTTGGATCCCCGCGCGGCTCGCTCGCGCGCGAGGACGTGAACGGCTGGCGCGACGCGGCCGCACGGCGTCTTCTCGCCCTCGAGGGCGTGAAGGTCGACGGCGTGCCCGCGCCCGCCTGAGGAGGATGCGTGAAGGAAGCCAAGGGAAAGACCGAGAAATCCGAAGGCTCCCTCGAGCCCGTTCTCGACGCGATCGAGGAGCGGGTCGAGGCGCTCGTCGAGGTCGTGAAGAAGCTCGCCGCCGAGAACGCCCGGCTCGAGTCCGAGGTCGCGGCCGCGAAGGCCAAGGCGGACGAGGGCGGGGAGGCCGCGATGCTCCTCGCGCGTTACGAGGACGAGCGCAACGCCGTGAAGGAGCGCATCGAGCGCGTTTTGAGGACCCTGGACGAGGGAAAAGGCGCGGGTAAAGCGTAAGAGCGCGTGCTATCCTTTCCGCGCGGCCACGTGCCGCAGCGGAACAATGGCGAAACCCAGCGTCACACAGGTCGAGATCTTCGGGCAGACGTACTCCGTCCGCGCCGCGGGGGATCCCGGCTACATCAAGGAGCTGGCCGGTTTCGTCGACCGGAAGATGCGCGAGGTCTCGGAGCACGCGCCCACGATCGACGCCGCGAAGATCGCCATCCTCACTGCCCTCAACATTTCCGACGAGTTCTACCAGTTTCGTACCAAGTCAGGCTCCGAGGGTGATCCGGGCCGTCTCGCCGCACGGGCGGGCCGCCTCGTGGAAAAGCTCGACGAGGTCCTGAAGACGTCTCCCTCAATTCCGGCGAGGGCCGGCAACGAATCGATCGGCACCCTGCGCGGTGCGTGAATGGGATATGTCCTTGAACCGATATTTCTATCGTGGAGCCTTCGACATCGGGCCGACCGGTGACGCCCCTTCGGGGGAACTAAAGGTCTGCCCCGGGGTCTCCCCCTGTCTTTTGACGGGTTCAATCGACTTTTCCCACACGGCCGAGGCGGGGCGCCCTTCTTGGGCATCACCGGAGGGACGTCTCCAGGATCCTGTCGCGCTCTAGTTCCGGATCACCCTCTCAAACGAACGTTTCGAGGGGGACAGACCCGTGAGTTCGATTCAATTCATCGTCGTCGAGGTTGCGCTCGCGATTTTCGCCGTGGGCGTCCTCGTGTGGGCCATCCGGTCCCGCGGATCGGCCTCACTCGCGAGGGCCGAGGCCGAGCTCGAGGCCAAGAAGGTCCGCGAGGAAGCCAAGATCGCCGCCGAGGCCGCCGTCCGCAGGGCGGAAGCCAACGCCCAGAAGACCGAGCTGGACGCCAAGGAGCGGCAGCTCAAGGCCCGCGAGGCCGCGGACGCCGAGGCCGCCAAGCGTCGAGCCGAGCTTCTCGACCAGGAAAAGCGCCTCCTCCAGAAGGAAGAGACGCTCGACAAGAAGATCCTCGCGGCCGAGAAGCGCGAGCAGGACTCGGAGAACCGCGCCCAGAACCTCACGAAGCGCGAGAAGCGCATGGAGGAGCTGGAGGAAGAGGCGAAGAAGGCCGCAGAGGCCGTCGTCGCCCAGCAGCGCTTGAAGCTCGAGGCCATCGCCGGCCTGACGGCCGAGCAGGCCAAGCGCGACCTCATCCGCGAGCTCGAGAACGAGGCCCGCCTCGAGGCGACGGGTCTCGTCCGCCGCATCGAGGAAGATGCCGTCGAGAGCGCGAACTGGAAGGCGAAGCGCCTCCTCTCGATGACGATCCAGCGCATGGCGTCCGACCACGTCGTCGAGACGACCGTGTCGGTTCTCGACCTCCCGTCCGACGACATGAAGGGCCGCATCATCGGCCGCGAGGGCCGGAACATCCGCGCCGTCGAGGCCGCGACGGGCGTCGACATCATCATCGACGACACGCCGGAGGCGATCCTCCTCTCCTCGTTCGACCCGATCCGCCGCGAAGTCGCGCGCCGCGCGCTCGAGCGCCTCATCCAGGACGGGCGCATCCACCCGGCCCGCATCGAGGAAGTCGTCGAGAAGGTCCGGGAGGAGCTCTGGCAGGACGTCAAGACGGCCGGCGAAGCCGCGGCGTTCGAGTTCGGCATCGCCGACCTGCACCCCGAGGTCGTCAAGCTCCTCGGCCGCCTCAAATACCGCACGAGCTACGGGCAGAGCGTCCTCCAGCACTCGAAGGAAGTCGGCTGGGCCGCGTGCCACCTCGCGAGCGAGCTGGGCGCGGACGTCGCCGTGACGAAGCGCGCGGGGCTCCTCCACGACATCGGCAAGGCCGTCGACCGCGAGCAGGAGGGCACGCACCTCGAGCTCGGACGGCAGATCCTGAAGAAGTACGGCGAGAGCGAGGCCGTCATCCACGGGATGGAGTGCCACCACGGCGACTACGAGCCGCGCACGATCGAGGCGGTCCTCGTGAACGCGGCGGACGCGATTTCGGCGGCCCGCCCCGGCGCCCGCCGCGAGATCCTCGAGACCTACGTCAAGCGCCTCGAGAAGCTCGAGAAGATGACGGAAGGGATGAAGGGCGTCGAGCGCACGTTCGCGATCCAGGCGGGACGCGAGCTGCGCGTGATCGTGGACGCGAAGAAGATCTCGGACGACGAGTGCCTGTGGATGTCGAAGGACATCGCCAAGCGCGTCGAGGCCGAGCTTCAGTACCCCGGGCAGATCAAGATCACGGTGATTCGAGAGACGAGGGCCGTTGATTTTGCCAAATAGAAGAGGAAGAGAAGATTTTCTTGGAAGGGTAAGAGGGGCCGCTTGAAGCTCTTGTTCGTCGGTGATGTGGTTGGCAAGCCCGGGCGCCGGGCTCTCGGCCTGCTCGAGAAGCTGATCGCGCGCGAGCACGTCGACTTCACGGTCGTGAACATCGAGAACGCGGCCGGCGGGTTCGGCGTGACGGCGGAGCTTTTCGCCGACATGTCGAAGCTCCCGATCGACGTCTTCACGTCGGGAAACCACATCTGGGACAAAAAGGACTTCGTTCCCCTCCTCGACGACCTCGAGAACCTCCTGCGCCCCGCCAACTACCCGCCGGGCAATCCGGGCCGGGGCTGGACGATCCAGACGACGCAGGGCGGGATCCCCGTCGGCGTCGTGAACCTGCAGGGGCAGGTCTTCATGGCGAACACGGACTCGCCGTTCCGCGTCGGCGACGCGGTGCTCGCCGAAATGCGCGCCAAGCGGCCGGAGATGAAGGTCGTCCTGATCGACATTCACGCCGAGGCGACGTCCGAGAAGCAGGCGATCGGCTGGTGGTTCGACGGCCGCGCGTCGCTCGTGATCGGCACGCACACGCACGTCCCGACGGCCGACGCCCGGATCCTGCCGAAGGGCACCGCCTATCAGGGCGACGCCGGCATGACGGGCGCCTACGAGGGGATCATCGGGTTCGACCCGAAGCACATCCTCGAGAAGTTCCTCCACCAGACGCCGCGCTCCATGGAGACGGCCACCCGCGACGTGCGCCTCTGCGGCGCCATCGTGGACGTGGACGAGGCGACGGGGAAGGCCCGCACGATCACCTCGATCCAGGAGAAGCTGGCCACCTGACCGGCCGCGTCGTGGACAAGCGCACGCGGCTCCTCGCCCTCGCGGTCTTCGCGGTCACGTTCGCGTTTGCGGCCGAGCCGCTTCTCACCGGGCGGGGCACGGACTTCCGCGCCTACCTCGAGGCCGCGAACGCGTTGCGCGCCGGTCACGACCCGTATGCGGGCGTGTATCCGTACCTTTACCCGCCGCTCCTCGCGCTCGTCCTCGTGCCGCTCACGTTCCTGCCGCCCGCGGCGGCGGCGTGGATCTGGGCCGCGGCCTCTGCGGCGGCGCTCGCCGCGAGCGCCGCGTTCGTCGCGAAGGGCTCCGCGCGCGTCCTCGTCCTCGCGCTCCTCTTCGCGCCGTTCGCCGCGACGCAGTGGAACCTCCAGGCGAACGCGTTCGTCCTTCTCCTCCTCGTTCTCGCGCGCGACCGTCTGGACCGCGGGTTCGAAGGGAGCGGCGGGGCGCTCCTCGGCCTCTCGATCGCCCTCAAGCCCTTCGGCCTCCTCGCCGCGTGCGCCCTCGCCCTCGCGGGGCGGTGGCGCGCGGCCCTGGCCGCGGGCGCGGCGGCGGTCCTCCCGTTCGTCCTCGTCGTGCCGTTCCTGGGAGGGTCGGGAGCGGTCGACGCGGCGGGTTCGGTGAAGCGGATTCTCTCGTCCTCCTGGGTCGAGACGTACGGCGGAAACGTGGCGCTGAACGGCTCGCTCGACCGCCTCCTCCCGGAGGGCGCGGGCTCCTCCCGCCACCGGGCGGTGGGCCTCGCGATCGCGGGCTGGACGCTCGCCCTCGTCGCCGCCGCCGCCGCGGGCGCCGTCCGAGGCGGAAAGCGCCTGCGCCCGTCGGCGGTCGTGGACGCGGCGCTCGCCGCGACCCTCCTCGGCGCCTCGTCGTCGTGGCTGCACCACTCGACGGTTCTCTTCCCGGCCGTCGCGGCGCTCGGCCCGCCCGCGCAGATGGCCGTCGTCGCGCTGTACGGCGTCGCGGCGGCATGGCGCGCGTTCGCGGGGCTCGGCGTCGCCGGCGGCGCCGCGGCCTCGTTCGCCGGAACAGCGGCGCTCGCCGCAGTGTGGTTCCTCGCGTCCCGCCGGGCCGCGGAACCCTGCTAGGATCGCCGCATGGCCGTCGACAAGGAACTGCTCGACATCCTCGCGTGTCCCGCGTGCGACGCGCGGCCTGCCGTGACGCTGTGCACGCTCCGCGGCGACGTGGCGAAGGCGGTCGTCGAGAAGTACCGCGAGTCGCTGAAGGACGAGGAGCCGGTCGTGACGCAGGGGCTGTCCTGCGCCGCGTGCGGCCGCGTCTACCCGATCGTTTCGGACATTCCGGTCATGCTCGTCGAGGAGGCGCTTCCGGCGGACGCCCGGGAGGCCTGACCCTCCCCTGAGGCTTCTCCCCGAACCGATCGCGCGCCGGAGCGGATTCGAACGCGCGACGTTCGTGTTCTTCCTGCTCGGCATCGGATGCGTGCCGGGCATCGGCGTCGCGAACGTCGGTCTCGCGCTCTGCCTCGTGTCGGCGCTCGCGTGGCGGTGGCAGGCGCGGAAGGCGGGGGAGGACTTCCTCGGGCCGTTCCGGCGGACGACGCCGGTCCACCGGCCCATCGCGGCGTTCGTCTTCCTCTCGGTCGTCTCGTGCGTCTTCTCGACGCTTCCGTCGAAGTCGCTGCTCCAGATCAAGGGCTATGGGACCTTCCTGCTCGTCGTCTTCACCGCGGCGCTCCTCGACGACGAGGCGGACGTGAAGCTCGCCGTGGACGTGTGGCGTACGACCGCCCTCTACCTCGTCCTGCGCGGCTTCGCGGAGTGGATCTCCGGTTCGCCGAGCCTCGATTTCCGGATCGCGGGCGGCCTCTCCGTCTACATGACGTACGCGGGGCTCCTCCTCGTCCTCGTGCCGCTGCTCGGCGCGCGCGGGGTCTCGGGAGGATCGCGCTGGGCGCGGGTCGCCGACGTCGCCGTCGCGCTCGCGGGCGCGCTCGCGATGGCCCTCACGCTGACGCGCGGCGCCTACCTGGGCCTCGCCGTCGCCGTCGTCGCCGTCCTTCTCGCGGCGCGGCCGCGTCTCGCGCTCGCCGCGCCCTTCGCGATCGCGCTCTTCTTCGTCCTGATGCCGCTGCCGGTCCGGGACCGGCTCGCCTCTGCGACGAACCCGCGCGACGTGACGATGAACGATCGCGTCGCGATGTGGAAGGCGGGCCGGGCCATGGTCGCGGACCACCCGGCGACGGGCGTCGGGCCCGGTCGCGTCAAGGCGCTCTACCCCTCGTACCGCGTGCCTGGATTCGTCAACCCGATTCCGGGCCACCTCCACAACAACGTCGTCATGATCGCGGCGGAGACGGGGATCCCCTCCCTGCTCGCGTACCTCGCGTTCGTGGGGGCGTTCTTCCTCGGGGCGCTCCGGATCCTGCGCCGCACGCCGCGCGGTGATCCCGCGCGGGGCGTCACGCTCGGGGCCATCGGCGCGATGGCGGCGCTCTTCGCTGCCGGGATGTTCGAGTACAACTTCGGCGACGTCGAGGTCCTCATGGCGACGCTCGTCGTCGCGACGCTGCCGTTCGCCGCCGTCCGCTCCGCCCGCCCCGCCGACTAGAATCGGCCGATGTCGAGCCGCTTCCCCGGGCGCGTGTATCCCCTCCGGGGCGGAGCGCCGCGCCGCGTCGCCGAGACGCAGCTCTCGCTCGGGGACGCCGGACCGGAATCGACCGCGATGACGGTGTCGCAGGTGATCGCCGAGATCAACGGGATGCTTCGGACGGGATTTCCGAACGTGTGGGTCCGCGGAGAGGTCTCGGGCTTCCGGGGGCCGGCTGCGTCCGGGCACTGCTTCTTTTCCTTGAAGGATGAATCCGGCAGCGCCACCCTCCGCGTGAAGGTCTTCGCGAGCGACTTCCGCCGCATTCCCTTCACACTCGAAGAAGGGCTTCTCGTCCTCGCGCGCGGAACGCCGGACATTTATCCGGAGCGCGGAGAGCTGTCCCTGCGCATCGTCGAGATTCAGCCTTCCGGCATCGGCGCGCTCCAGCTCGCGTTCGAGCAGCTCAAGGCGCGTCTCGCGGCCGAGGGGCTCTTCGACGCCGCGAAGAAGCGCCCGCTCCCGCTCCTGCCGCGGCGCATCGGCGTCGTGACGTCCCGGCACGGGGCTGCGCTGCGCGACATCCTGAAGGTCCTCGACGCGCGCTTCCCGAACGCGCACGTGACCCTGTATCCGGCCTCCGTGCAGGGCGCGGCGGCGCCGGGAGAGATCGTCCGCGCCGTGCGGGCGTTCTCGCGGGTGGCGGGATCGGCCGACGTCGTCATCGTGGCGCGCGGGGGCGGCTCGAAGGAGGATCTCGCCGCGTTCAACGACGAGTCCGTCGTCCGGGCCGTCGCGGCTTCGAGGGTTCCCGTGATCTGCGCGGTGGGTCACGAAACCGACGTCTCGCTCGCGGAACTCGCCGCGGACGTCCGGGCGGCCACGCCCTCGCAGGCTGCGGAGATCGTCGTCGGGCCCCTCGCGCAATTCGAGGAGCGCCTCGCGCGGGGAAAGAGGGATTTGAGGATTTCTTTGAAAGGAAGAATGGAAAGGGCCACGCACCGTCTGGCCCGGCTCGCATCGGCTCCCGCTTTCGCAGGATTTCCCGCGACCGTGTCCGAGGGCCGCCTCGATTCGCGCGCTGCATCCGCCGCCCTCTTTTCTTCCTTTCAAAGAATCCCCTCTTCTCTTCTCTCCCTCGTCTCCCGCCTCGAGCAGAGCGTGCGAGCCTGGGCCGATCGCGCCGCATTTCCGCTCCTACTCGGCCGCGTCGCGGCCGAGCGGCGCGCCGCGGCCGACCGGATGGCGGCGCGCGTCGCCTCCGCGAACGAGAGCCTCGGCGTCGCCGTTGCGCAGCTCGAGGCCCTGAGCCCGCTGCGCGTCCTCGCGCGCGGGTATGCGATCGTGACGAAGGAGGGGGAGGCGTCGCCCGTGACGGACGCCGCGGCCCTCACTCCTGGCAACGGCGTGCGCATCCGGCTGGCCCGCGGGCGCGCCGTCGCCCGCATCCTCTCGACGGAGACCGAATGACCAAGACGAAGGCCCTGCCGAAAAACCTCTCGTTCGAGAAGGCTCTCGAACGCCTCCAGGAGATCGTGGCCGAGCTCGAGGACCCCGAGAAGGGCCTCGAGGCGAGCCTCGAGCTGTTCGAGGAAGGCGTCGCCCTGTCGCGATTCTGCCGCTCCCGGATCGACGAGATCCAGAAGCGCGTCGACGTCGTCCTGAAGGAGACGCCGGAGGGGCTCGTGACGGGCCCGCTGGACGAGGAAGACGAGGACGACGACGAGGACGCATCCCGATGACGGCCGTGCGCCCCGCGCGGGCGCTTCCGGCCGCGCTCGAGGCCCGCAGACGGGGAATCGAGGCGGCCCTCTCGAGCGTCCTGCCCCGTGAGGGATCCGAGCCCCGGGACCTCGTGGCTGCGATGCGCTACAGCGTCCTCGGCGGCGGCAAGCGCTTCCGGCCGCTTCTCTTCTTCGCGGGCGCGGAGGCGGGGCCGGAGCGCCTGCCGGAGGACGCGGTGGACGCCGCGGCCGCGCTCGAGCTTCTCCACACGTACTCCCTCGTTCACGACGACCTGCCCTGCATGGACGACGACGACTTGCGCCGCGGCCAGCCGACCTGTCACGTGAAGTTCGGCGAGGCGACCGCGCTCCTCGCGGGCGACGCGCTCCAGACGCTGGGAGTGGAGATCCTCGCGACGCGCCCCGCGGGGGAGGAGTGGGCGGCCCGGCGCGCGCGAGCCGTCGCGATGACGGCGCAGGCGATCGGCGTCGAGGGGATGGCGGGTGGGCAGGCGCTCGACCTCGCGTCCACGGGAAAGCCCGTGCCCCCCGAGGAGCGGCCCCAGCGCCTCAAGCGGATTCACGCGCTGAAGACCGGCCGCCTCATCCGGCTCTCCGTCGAGCTCGGGGCGCTGCACGCCGGTGCCGACGAAGCGGTTCTCGCCGGAATCGCGCGCTTTGGGGACACGATCGGCCTCCTCTTTCAGATCGCCGACGACCTCCTCGACGTCACGCAGGATTCCGCCACCCTCGGCAAGACCGCCGGCAAGGACGCCGAACAGGACAAGCTGACGTATCCGTCGGTGTTCGGCCTCGAGGGCGCGCTGCGCGAGCGCGACCGCGCGCTCGAGGAAGCGCACGCGGCGGCGGCCGAAGTCGAGGGCCCGGGCGGCCTCCTCGCCTCGCTCGCCGAGTACGTCGCGGGCCGCGACCGGTAAACTCGGCGCGTGGCGCTCACCGAAGACCGCAGGTTCGGCTGGACCGTGGGCGGCGTCTTCGCCGTCCTCGGCGGGCTGCTGCTCTGGCGGCACCGGACGGCCCTCGGGACCGTGTTCGCGTCCGCCGGCGGCGCGCTGCTTCTCCTTGCCGCGGTGGCTCCCTCCCTTCTCGCAGCGCCGCACCGCGGCTGGCTCGCGTTCGCGAAGGTTCTCGGCCGCGTGAACTCGGCCGTCTTTCTCTTCCTGACGTTCTTCCTCGTCCTCACGCCTCTCGCGTTCGTCCTCCGCCTCTTCGGCCGCGACGAGCTCCGGCGCCGGGGCCCGGCGCCCGCGTCCATGTGGGAGCCGTACCCGGAGCGGAACCGCGACCCGAAGCACTACGAGTCGATCTGGTGATGGGCAAGCGCGACGTCCTCTCGCAGCTCTGGGAGTTCCTCAAGTACCGAAAGAAGTACTGGCTCATGCCGATCGTCTTCCTGCTCGTCCTCGTCGGGCTCCTCCTCGTCCTGGCCGAGAAGAGCGTGATCGCGCCCTTCATCTACACGCTGTTCTAGTGACCGCGATCCTCGGCCTCTCGGCCTATTACCACGACTCGGCGGCGTGTCTCCTCGTCGACGGGAGGATCGTCGCGGCGGCGCAGGAAGAGCGCTTCACGCGGAAGAAGCACGATGCCGGCTTCCCGCTGAACGCGGCGCTCTGGTGCCTGAAGGAAGCGGCGCTCCCGCTCGGAAAGCTCGACCACGTCGCGTTCTACGACAAGCCGCTCGTGAAGTTCGAACGGCTGTTCGAGACGTACCTCGAGTACGCCCCGCGCGGCTTCGCGTCGTTCCGCAGGGCGATGCCCCTCTGGATCTCGGATCGCCTCTGGATGAGCGAGAAGATCGGGAAGGACCTCGGGTGGGAGGGGAAGATCCTGTTCGGCGACCACCACGAGTCGCACGCGGCCTCCGCGTTCTACCCGTCCCCGTACGAGGAGGCCGCGGTCCTCACGATGGACGGGGTGGGGGAGTGGGCCACGTCCTCGGTCGGCCTCGGGCGCGGGAACGCGCTCGACATGCTCTCCGAGCTGCGTTTTCCGCACTCGATCGGGCTCCTCTACTCGGCGTTCACGTACTTCTGCGGCTTCAAGGTGAACAGCGGCGAGTACAAGCTCATGGGCCTCGCGCCCTACGGCGAGCCGAAATACGCGGACCTGATCCGGGAAAAGCTCGTGCACGTCTGCGACGACGGGTCGATCCGCCTCAACATGGAGTACTTCACGTTCGCGACCGGCCTCACGATGACGGGCGCCGGGTTCGAGCGCCTCTTCGGCGGACCCGCGCGCGAGGCCGAGTCGAAGCTCACGCAGCGCGAGATGGACCTCGCACGGTCGATCCAGGACGTGACGGAGGAGATCGTCCTGAAGATGGCGCGGCACGCGAAGAAGGCGACGGGTGCGAAGTACCTCTGCATGGCCGGCGGCGTCGCGCTGAACTGCGTCGCGAACGGGAAGCTCCGCGAGGCGGCGATCTTCGACGATCTCTGGATCCAGCCCGCCGCGGGCGACGCGGGCGGTGCGGTCGGCGCGGCCCTCTCGATCTGGCACCGCCACCTCGGCATGCCGCGCGAGAGCGCGGAGAAGAGGGGAGCCTGGAGGGGGAAGAGAGAAGAGAAGATTTCTTCGAGTGGAAGAGGGGAGGGCGGCGGCGGCCCGCTGCCTCCCTACGAAGACGGCATGTCGGGCGCGTTCCTGGGTCCCTCTTACTCATCAGAAGAAATTGCTGCCTGGCTCGAGTCGCGCCATTACCCATACAGGACAATCGAACCGGCAGTGCTCCCTTCGGCGGTCGCCGACCTCCTCGCCACCGGCAAGGTCGTGGGCCTCCTGCAGGGGCGGATGGAGTTCGGGCCGCGAGCGCTCGGCGGCCGCAGCATCCTCGGCGATCCGCGTTCGGCGGCGATGCAGTCGGTCATGAACCTGAAGATCAAGTTCCGCGAGTCGTTCCGGCCCTTCGCTCCGTCGGTCCTTCGCGAGGACGCCGCTCGGTGGTTCGAGTTCGACGGGGACTCGCCGTACATGCTCCTCTGCGCGGACGTGGCCCGGGAGCGCCGTCGCGACATGACGGACGAGGAGCGCGCGCTCTGGGGGATCGAGAAGCTGAACGTCCCGCGTTCGACGATTCCGGCCGTGACGCATGTGGACTATTCGGCGCGCCTTCAGACCGTTCGGAAGGAGACGAACCCCGTTTACCACGCGATTCTTTCGGCGTTCCGGGAGCGGACGGGCTGCCCGGTCGTCGTGAACACGTCGTTCAACGTGCGCGGCGAGCCGATCGTCCGCTCGCCGGAAGACGCTTACCGCTGCTTCATGCGGACCTCGATGGACGCCCTCGTCCTCGAGAACCACGTCCTTGTCCGCGAGGGCCAGCCCCCGCTCGCGGAGAGCGGAGACTGGCGCCGCGAATTCACGCTGGACTGATCAGGGGAAGATCCCGAGCTCCATGTAGCTGACGGCGATCTTGTCGATGGCCGAGATGAAGGCGGCCGTGCGCAGGTCCGGCACCTTCGCGTTGCGGCGCTGGACGTCGCGGATCTGCTGGAAGGCGACGCTCATCGTCTCCTCGAGGCCCGAATTGACCAGGTCTTCCTCGGCCGCGCCGTGGATGAGGAGCTTGCGCTCGGCGTCTCCGAGGGTCTTTCCGGTCGCGCTCTCGATCGACTTGACCATGCGCGCGGCGCTCATCTCCTCGTAGCGCTTCTCCATGCGCCCGAAGCGCACGTGCGAGAGGTTCTTGAGCCACTCGAAGTAGCTCACCGTGACGCCGCCCGCGTTCAGGTACATGTCGGGCATCACGACGATGCCCTTCTGGCGCAGGACGGCGTCGCCGTCGGCCGTGACCGGGCCGTTCGCGCCCTCGGCGACGATCTTCGCCTTCACCCTCGCCGCGTTCGCGCCCGTGATCACGTTCTCGAGGGCGGCAGGAACCAGCACGTCGCATTCCGTGTAGAGGACGTCCTCGGCCGCAAGGTCCGTCGCGCCGGGGAAGCCGGTGATCTTCTTCGTCGCGGCGCGGTGCTTGACCACGGCGTCCACGTCGAGGCCCTTCGGGTCGAAGATCGTCCCTTCCCACTCGGCGAGGGCGACGATCGTCGCGCCGCCTTCCTGGAGGAACTTGGCGGCGTGGTAGCCCACGTTGCCGAGGCCCTGGACCGCCACGCGCTTGCCGGCGAGGCCGGCCGTCATGCCGAGCGTCTTCAGCAGCTCCGTGTCCGCGAGCGCTTCCTTGACGCCGAAGAAAACGCCGCGCCCCGTGGCTTCCTTGCGGCCCCGGATGCCCCCCTGGCTGATCGGCTTGCCCGTGACGCACCCGATCGCGTCGATCTCGCCCGGGTGGAACTGGGCGTACGTGTCCGCGATCCACGACATCTCGCGCGGGCCGGTGCCGTAGTCGGGCGCCGGGACGTCGATTCCCGGGCCGATGAAGTTCTTCTTCGCGAGCTCGGCCGTGTAGCGGCGCGTGATGCGCTCGAGCTGTTCGAGCGAGACCTTGCGCGGGTCGATCTTGATGCCGCCCTTGGCGCCGCCGAAGGGCACGTCGACGATCGCGCACTTGAACGTCATGAGGGCCGCGAGCGCCAGCACCTCGTCCTCGTTCACGTCGGGGGAGTACCGGATGCCGCCCTTGACGGGCAGCTTGTGGTGGCTGTGCTCGGCGCGCCAGGCTTCGATGACCTCGTAGCCCCCGCCCTCCTTGCGGACGGGGAACCGGAACTTGTAGACGCTGTTACAGACTTTGATCTGGTCGAGAAGGCCCGGGGGATAGTCGAGAAATGTGCCTGCGGCGTCGAAATTCCGGTTGACACTCTCCAAAAATCCGTTGGACTGGGTCATCAAAACCTCCGGTTGACCGAGTTTAGTGGAGTCGATATAGGATCTGGCACCAATGGAAGTCGGGGTCGCCGGCGTGGTGCGACTGGATCGCATCGCACTGCACCGCCTGAGCAAGGCGGCGGTATCGTCCCCCCGCCTGCGGCAGAACCGGAATCTCCACGCGATGGAGGATTCCGTGCACCGTCTTCTCAACGCGATCGAGCCCGGAAGCTACATCCGGCCCCACCGCCACCTGCATCCGCCGAAGGCCGAGACGATGTTCGTCGTGGCCGGCCGGCTCGGCTTCCTCTCGTTCCACGACGACGGAACCGTCGCCGAGAAGACCGTTCTCGACGCCGGCGGCGAGACGTTCGGCGTCGACGTCCCTCCGGGCGTCTGGCACACGTTCGTGTCGCTCGCCGCGGGCACCGTGGCCTTCGAGGCGAAGGCCGGACCCTACGTCGCGCCCGCGGGGAGCGACGCGGCGCCCTGGGCGCCTCCCGAAGGCGACCCGGCGTCCGTGCGGCTCGAGGCCGGGTGGCGCAACGCGTTTATCGAGCAGGCGGAGTCCTGATTCATGAAGATTCTACCGTGCAAGAGCAGTTTTCCCGGCCGTGCCGGGGTGATTTCGTTTCAAATGATGGAAGGGGTGTGCCCATGATCAATCTGCGTCGTCTCCTGCCGCTCGCCGCGTGCGTTGCGGTCCTCCTGTCGGCCGTACCCGCCCTCGGGCAGGAGACCGCCGCCGCTCTCCAGGGTGTCGTGACGGTCAAGTCGGACAAGAGCCCGCTGCCCGGCGCCTCGGTGGAGGCCATCCACGTCCCCACCGGCACCCGTTACGCGGCGGTCACGTCGGCCGCCGGCCGGTTCAACATCCTGAACGTCCGCGTGGGCGGCCCCTACACGGTCACCGCGAAGATCGGCGGCTTCAAGACCGAAACCGAGAAGGACGTCGTCGTCGCCCTCGGCGAGAAGCTCGAGCTCGAGTTCGCGCTGGAGCTCGCGGCACGGGCCGAGACGGTCAGCGTGACCGCCGAGCTCGAGCCGCTGATCAGCCCGAACCGGATGGGCTCGACGCAGGCGGTTTCGCAGGACGAGATCAAGTCGCTGCCGACCATCCGCCGGCAGTTCCAGGACTTCGCCAAGACCAGCCCCTACGTGAACGTGGCGGCCAGCGACCCGACGCAGACGAACATCTCCGTGGGCGGCAAGAACAACCGCTACAACACGATTCAGATCGACGGCGCGGTCAACAACGACCTGTTCGGCCTCTCCTCGACCGGCACCCCGGGCGGCCAGACGGACACGCAGCCCATCTCGATCGACACGATCCAGGAGATCCAGGTCGCGATCTCGCCCTACGACGTCAAGCAGGGCGGCTTCACGGGCGGCGCGATCAACGCGATCACGAGGAGCGGGACGAACGAGTTCCACGGCTCCGTCTACGGCTCCTCGCGGAACCAGAACTGGGTCGGAAGCAAGATCCCGCAGGCCTACGGCGACGCGGTCTCGAGCCCGCTCGCGGAATTCGTTTCGGACCAGTACGGCGCGCGCCTCGGCGGGCCGATCATCAGGGACACGCTCTTCTTCTTCGTCAGCGGCGAGCGGAACAAGACCTCGGCTCCGACGAACGGGGCCGCGGACGGCTCGGCGTCCAACAACTTCAACAACCCGGCGAATGCCGCATTGTTCAAGTCCGTGCTGACCAACAAGTACGGCTACGACCCGGGCGGCCTCGGCGACTACAACACCCGCACGAACAGCGACCTCCTGCTCGGCAAGCTCGATCTCAACATCTCGAGCGCCCACCAGCTGTCCCTGCGTTACAACTACGTCAACGCCCTGAACGACATCAACGGCGCGCGCAACTCGAGCACGTACACGTTCGAGACGGGCGGGTACACGATCACCGACAAGACGAACTCGGGCGTCCTGCAGCTCAACAGCGTTTTCGGGGCCGATTCGTTCAACCAGGGCCGCGTCGGCTACCAGACGGTCCGGGACAACCGGGCGGTTCCGGTCCAGTTCCCGTCCGTCTACATCTGCAACTCCCCGAACTCGAACTGCACCGGCAACGGGACTTATTCCCTCGCCGCCGGGACCGAGCGCTCGTCCGGAGCGAACTCGCTCAACCAGGACATCCTCGAGGTCACGGACGACTTCACGCTCATCAAGGGCAACCACACGATCACGATCGGGACGCACAACGAGTTCTTCAAGTTCGAGAACCTCTTCATCCAGGACGTCTACGGGACGTACTTCTTCAACACCATCGCCGACCTCAACGCCGGGAACGCCGCCCGGTACCAGGTCCAGTTCGCGAACGGCGCCGACCCGCGCCGCCCGACGCAGTTCAACGCCCGGCAGTGGGGCCTCTACGCGGGCGACCAGTGGAGGGTGAGCAACACCCTGACGCTGAACCTCGGCCTGCGCCTCGACATTCCCCAGCTGCCCGACAGCCCGAGCTACAACCCGCTCGTCCAGTCGACCTTCGGGGTCGACACGAGCGACGTGCCGAACGGCCAGATCATGGTATCGCCCCGCCTCGGCTTCAACTGGAACCCGAGCGGGTCCGGCAAGGACCAGATCCGCGGCGGCGTCGGCGTCTTCGCCGGCCGCACGCCGTACGTCTGGATCTCGAACAACTACGGGTCGACGGGCATCGAGATCACGAACCTGAGCGCCTCAAACGTGACGTTCACCGGGGATCCCAACAACCCGCCGAAGAACTTCCCCCCCGGCACGTCGGCGATCACGGTCAACGGCATCAACCCGGACTTCAAGTTCCCGCAGGTTCTTCGCTCGACGCTGGCGTATGACCGCGAGCTCCCCGGCGGGATCCGCGGAACCATCGAGGCGATGTTCACGAAGACGCTCTACGACGTCTTCTACTACAACCTCGGCAGGGTCGAGTCCGGCAACAAGACGTTCTACGGGGCGCCGATTTACAAGCAGTACTCGACGCAGATCTCGGACATGGTCTACCTCGACAACACGACGAAGGGCGAGCAGCAGAACCTCATCGTGCAGCTCGAGAAGCGCTTCCCCTTCGGGCTCTACGTCATGGGCTCCTACGCCTACATGAACGCCAAGGCCGCGTTCGAGGGAACGTCCAGCGTCGCGTACTCGAACTGGCAGTTCCAGACGACGGACGGCAACATCTACAACCAGGCGCTCACGCGCTCCTTCTGGGACGTCCCGAACCGGTTCAACATCGTCGCGTCCCAGGCGTTCCGGACCGGCGCGCTGGCCCATAACATCGGGCTCATCTTCACGGCCCAGTCGGGGCAGCCCTATTCGATCCTCATGGGCGGCAACGCGAACGCGGACGGCGCCTCGGGCAACGACCTCCTCTTCGTGCCCGCGAACTACAGCGACATCGTTTGGAAGGGCACGGGGGCTCCGACCGAAGGTCAGTGGAACGACTACCTGTCGATGACGGGCCTCGACAAGTACCGCGGCCGCGTCGCGGAGCGCAACGCGCTCGACGCCCCGTGGATCCACACGCTCGACTTCCATTACGACGTGACGCTGCCGATCTCGGTGGTCCAGGTGCAGCTCACGTTCGACGTCCTGAACCTCATCAACCTGGTGAATCACAACGCGGGGCTCCTCCGCTACGTCGCCAACCAGACGTACACGGCGCTCAACTACTCGGGGATCGACGCGGCCACCGGCAAGCCGATCTACACCGTCAACTCGGGCGCGCTCAATGAAGGGCGCCAGTACACGACGCAGGGCCTCCGCTCGCGCTACCAGCTCAAGCTCGGCGGACGCGTTTCGTTCTGAGACCGGTTCAAACGCTCGCTTGAACGGCAACGCCGGGGCTTCGGCCCCGGCGTTTTTCTTGCCTTTCCGATATTCTACGGACTCGGAGGATTTTTCCGATGTCCCTCGCAACTGAAACGCCCGCGATTCCGCCGGTCTCCGTCCTCGGGGACCACGAGCAGGAGCTCGCCGAGGGTGTGTACGACTTCGCGGTCGAGTCGATCGCGCCGCAGTCCGCCCGCATGGACCGCGACAACGTGATGGATCCCGACCTGATCCGGAAGTTCTTCGATCTCGACCTCATGGGGATCGAGATCCCCGAGGAGTACGGCGGCCTCGGCGCGAACTTCACCACGTCGATCGCGATCATCGAGGCGCTCGCGCGCGTGGACGCCGCCTGCGCGGTCGTCGTGGACGTCCAGAACACGCTCGTGAACAACGCGATCAAGCGCTGGGCCTCGCCCGCGATCCAGAAGAAGTACTTCCCCCAGCTCGCGAAACAGAAGGTCGCCTCGTACGCGCTCTCGGAGGCCGGCTCGGGCTCGGACGCCTTCGCGCTCGCGACGACCGCGGCGCCGAAGGGCGACCGCTGGATCCTGAACGGCGAGAAGCTCTGGATCACGAACGGCCTCGAGGCCGAGCTCTTCCTCGTCTTCGCGAACGTCGACAAGACCAAGGGCTACAAGGGCATCACGGCGTTCCTCGTGGAGTCGCAGTGGAAGGGCTTCACGAAGGGGAAGAAGGAAGACAAGCTCGGCATCCGCGCGTCGTCCACGCTCGCGCTCGCCTTCGAGGACCTCGAAGTGCCGGCCGAGAACGTCGTCGGCAACGTGGGTGAGGGCTACAAGATCGCGATCGAGACCCTCAACGAGGGGCGGATCGGGATCGGCGCCCAGATGGTCGGCATCGCGCGCGCCGCGCTCGACTACGCGACGAAGTACGTCAAGGAGCGCCGCCAGTTCGGCCAGCCTCTCGCGCAGTTCCAGGCCGTCCAGCACGAGCTCGCGCGGATGGACATGGAGCTGGAGTGCGCCCGACTCGCCGTCTACAACGCGGCGCGCCTCAAGGAGGCGGGCCTGCCGTTCGCGCGCGAGGGCGCGATCGCGAAGCTCAAGGGCTCCGAGGTCGCCGAGATGTGCACGTCGAAGGGCCTCGAGCTCCTCGGCGGCTACGGTTACGTGAAGGATTACCCGCTCGAGAAGATGTACCGCGACGCGAAAATCGGGAAGATCTACGAGGGCACGTCCTTCATGCAGCTCAACACGATCGCGAAAGACGTTCTGAAGCGCTGAACGGCGACTCCCCGGTCCGTCCGGCCCCGCGCGCGGCTCTCGTCGCGGGGCTCGCGCTCCTCCTCGGCACGGCGGTGTTCCTTCGCTCGGCGGGATGGGGCTTCTGGTCCTACTGGCTGGACGAGGCGATCCAGGCCGTCATCTCCCGCCAGGAGCTCGCGAAGCTGTTCGCGTCACTCCGGGCCGACGCCGCGCACCCGCCGCTCGCGTACCTTCTCACGTGGGCGATCGAGCGGGCCGGCGGGGGAGAAGCGGCGCTTCGCGGCGCGAGCGCCGCCGCCTCGGTCGCGGCGGTGTTCTTCGTCTTCCGGCGCGCGGGCGGTTTCGCGCGTGCCGCCGCCGCGTTCGGCGCCGCGGCCGTCTTCGCCGTCCTGCCGGCATCCGTCCACTACGGCCAGGAGGTGCGGCCCTACGCGCTCGCCCTCGCGTGCGTCGCGGGGGCCGACCTCGCCCTCGACGCCGCGCGGCGCGGCGTGCGCGGGGCCGGAATCGCGCACGTCGTTTTCGCGGCGGCCTCCGTCGCGACGCTCTACTTCGCCCTCTTTCCGCTCGTCGCGCTCTGGGCCGACGCGGCGTGGCGCGCCCGGCGCGAGGGGCGCCGGTTCCCCGCGTGCGCAGCCGCCGCACTCGCCGTCTCGGCGGGCTTCCTTGCCGCGTGGTTCCTCTGGATCGGGCCGCGGCCGCCGTCGCCCGTCGCGCCGGGGGGGCTCCTGCGCCACCTGCCGGGCATTCTTTCGGGCCTCGTCACGTTCCGCGAGTCGAGCCTCGAATGGCCCGTCCTCGCGGCGATCCTGTGGGCCGTCGCTCTCCTCGGCGTCGCGGCCGCGGGCCGCGAGCGGCCGCGCCTCGCGCTCCTTCTCGCGGCGACGCTCGGCGGCCCGGTTCTCGTGCTGGGCGCCCTCGGTTGGTTCGTCGCGCTGCGGTACTTCCTCTTCGCGCTGCTCCCGCTCTCGTGGGGGATCGGGGAGGCGCTGGCGCGCGTGCGGCCCGGGGCCCTGCGGGCTGCGGCGGGGTTCCTCCTTCTCGCTCCGCTCGCGCCGGCGGTCGCAAACGTCGTCCGGGAGGGGCGACCCGACTGGCGCTCGGTCAGCCGGGGAATCGAGACCGCCCACGCCGCGGGGCTCGCGGGCGACGTCGTCGCCGCGGACGGCTGGTCTTACTGGGCGCTCTCCGCGCAATGGCCCGCGGGCCCTGGCGTGCGACTCGCGGACGGCGAGGCCGCCCTCGGCGAAGCGATCGGCGCCGGGCGGCCGCTCTGGGTCGTGCGCACGCCGCACCACCCCGGACCCCCTGCGGTCGACGCCCGGCTCACGGCGCCGTGGTGGCGGGCGACAGCCGCGGAAGACACGGCGGTTTACAGATTCGAGTCAGGCCGGGCGGTCGAACCCGGCGCGCACGTCTGGAGCTTCTTCGGCGGAGGGGTGCGTTTTCCGAAAGGCGGAGGCGTCGCGTCTCGCGACATGATCGAGACGTTCTCGAAGGACGTCACCATCCTGGCTTCCGAAGGGCCGTGGGCCGACGGCTCCGTGACGGCCACGGTCCGCCTCACCGACGATCTCGGCTCCGCGCACAACTGGGTCGGCGTCGCGGCGCGGCGCTCGGGGCCTGCGGACGGGTTCCGCGACTCGGGAGTCCTCGGACTCCTGCGAGGAAACGGCGAGGCCGTTCTGTTCTGGCCGGGGGGCGAGAAGAAGGCCGCGACCGGAGCCGACCCGCGCCGCGGGCCGGTCCGACTCGCGCTCGTCTGCCGCGGCCCCCGCGTCGCGTTCCTCGTGGAGGGACGGGAGGTCGCTGCGTTGGAGGACGCTCCCGCCGCCCCGGGATGGGCGGGGGTGCACGCCTGGGGCCTTGCGCGGGTCACGGAGCTGCGGATCGATGGAACCGGGGTTCCGCGCGAGGGTCGGGAGCCGCCGAAGACCGGCCGCTCGGCGCAGAAGTAGAGGAACATGGAGCGCTCGTCCTACGCCCGATGTGCGACGGAGATCGCCCGGATTTCCCCTCTTCCGAAGCGTAAACGGCCACGCGGCCAGCACAGGAGAAGAAAATGAACGACAAGTGCCCGATCACAGGCACCTCTGCCCGAGCCACCGTCGGCAGTGGCACATCGAACCGCGACTGGTGGCCCAGGCAGCTGAATCTGGGCATCCTCCACCAGCACGCGCCCGCGTCGAACCCGATGGGCCCCGATTTCGACTACGCCGAGGAATTCAAGAAGCTCGATCTGGCCGCCCTGAAGAAGGACCTGGTCGCGCTGATGACCGACTCGAAGGACTGGTGGCCAGCCGACTGGGGCCACTACGGCGGCCTGTTCATCCGCATGGCGTGGCACAGCGCGGGCACGTACCGCACCGCGGACGGACGCGGCGGAGGCGGCACCGGCAACCAGCGCTTTGCGCCGATCAACAGCTGGCCCGACAACGGCAACCTCGACAAGGCCCGCCGCCTGCTCTGGCCCATCAAGCAGAAATACGGGAACCGGGTCTCCTGGGCCGACCTGATGATCCTCGCCGGCAACTGCGCGCTGGAGTCGATGGGCTTCAAGACCTTCGGCTTCGGCGGCGGCCGCGCGGACATCTGGCAGCCCGAAGAGGACATCTACTGGGGCAAAGAACACGAATGGCTGGCCACCAGCGACAAGCCCAACAGCCGTTACTCCGGCGAACGCGACCTGGAGAACCCGCTGGCCGCCGTGCAGATGGGCCTGATCTACGTGAACCCCGAAGGCCCCGATGGAAACCCCGACCCCGTGGCCTCGGGCCGCGACGTGCGCGAGACATTCGCCCGCATGGCCATGAACGACGAGGAAACCGTCGCCCTCGTCGCCGGCGGCCACACGTTCGGCAAGATGCACGGCGCGGGCGACCCGAAGCTCGTGGGCCCGGAGCCCGAGGGCGCTCCCATCGAAGAGCAAGGACTGGGCTGGATCAACCGGTTTGGCACCGGCAAGGGCGCGCACACCACCACGAGCGGTCTCGAAGGCGCGTGGAAGCCCAACCCGACGAGATGGGACAACGGCTACTTCGACATGCTGTTCGGCTACGAGTGGGACCTGGTCAAGAGCCCGGCCGGCGCCTGGCAATGGCAGGCCAAGGACGTCAAGGAAGAGCACATGATTCCCGACGCCCACGACCCGTCGAAGAAGCACCGGCCCATGATGACAACCGCCGACCTGTCGCTGCGTCTCGACCCGATCTACGAGCCGATCTCGCGCCGCTTCCACGAGGACCCGCGGGCCTTCGCCGACGCATTCGCCCGCGCCTGGTTCAAGCTGACCCACCGCGACATGGGGCCCAAGGCCCGTTACCTCGGTCCTGAAGTTCCAGCCGAAGACCTGATCTGGCAAGACCCGGTCCCCGCCGTCGATCACGCCATCATCGATTCCACGGACGTCGCCGACCTCAAGGCCAAGGTCCTGGCCTCGGGCGTGTCGGTGGCGGATCTGGTCTCCACTGCATGGGCCTCGGCCTCCACCTTCCGGGGCTCGGACATGCGCGGCGGTGCCAACGGCGCGCGGATTCGCCTGGCGCCGCAAAAGGACTGGGAAGCCAACCAGCCGGCGCAACTGGCCAGGGTGCTGGGCGTGCTCGAGACCATCCAGCGGGCCTTCAACGGCGCCCAGACGGGCGGCAAGAAGGTCTCCCTGGCGGACCTCGTCGTGCTGGCGGGCTGCGCTGCCGTTGAAGCGGCGGCCAAGGCTGCCGGGCACGCCGTCGACGTGCCCTTCACCCCGGGCCGCACCGACGCCTCGCAGGGCCAGACCGACGTGGAGTCGTTCGCCGTGCTGGAGCCGGAGGCCGACGGTTTCCGCAACTACCAGAAGAAGGCCTTCACCGTGCCGGCCGAGGAAATGCTGGTGGACAAGGCGCAGCTCCTGACCCTCAGCGCGCCGGAAATGACGGTGCTCGTCGGCGGCCTGCGCGTGCTGGGTGCCAACGCGGGTCGATCGACGCACGGCGTGTTCACGAAACGGGTCGGAACCCTCACCAACGACTTCTTCGTGAACCTGCTCGACATGGGCACCGTGTGGAAGCCCACGTCCGATGCCGGGGACACGTTCGAAGGGCGCGATCGCAGGACAGGCGCCCTCAAGTGGACCGGCACCCGTGTGGACCTGGTTTTCGGCTCCAACTCCCAGCTGCGGGCCCTGGCCGAGGTCTATGCGCAGGAGGATGCCAAGGAGAAGTTCGTGAGCGACTTCGTCGCGGCCTGGAACAAGGTCATGAGCCTGGACCGCTTCGACATCAGCTGACCGGAGTTCCCAGGGTGGGACGGGACGTGCGGGCGGGGGTGTCCATCAGGTAAGGTGCGCGGCGTGGCGGAGGGCACGGCAGGCACCGGGGGAGGGCTGCGCCGGGAGATCGGCATCTGGCAGGGGACCGCCCTCAACGTGATCGACATGGTGGGGATCGGTCCGTTCGTGACCCTTCCCCTCATCCTCGCCGCGATGGGTGGGGGGCAGGCGCTCCTCGCGTGGCTCCTCGGCGCCCTCCTCGCGATCTCGGACGGGCTCGTGACGGCCGAGCTCTCGGCCTCGCTCCCGCGCGCGGGCGGCTCGTACGCGTTCCTGCGCGAGGCCTACGGACCGGCGCGCTGGGGGCGGCTCGTCTCGTTTCTCTTTCTCTTCCAGATCGCGTTTTCGGCGCCGCTCTCGATGGCGTCCGGCGCCATCGGCTTCTCGCGGTACCTCCGCTTCGTCTTTCCGGGGATCCCATCCGGCTGGGAGGGCGCCGTCGCGTCGGTCCTCTGCGTCGCCGTCACCCTTCTCCTCATGCGGCGCATCGGCGCGATCGGGAAGTTCTCCGTCGTTCTGTGGATCGGCGTCCTCGCGACGCTCGGGATCGTGATCGGGCTGGGCCTCCCGCACATGAAGATGGAGGCGTGGCGATTCTGGGAAGCGCCCGTGGTCTCCGCGGCGGGGGTCCCGCCGCCCGGAGTCCTCGGAGGGCTCGGCGCCGCGCTCCTCCTCGCGGTCTATGACTACCTCGGCTACTACAACATCTGCTACCTCGCCGAGGAGATCGTCGAGCCGACGAAGACGATTCCCCGCGTGATCGTCGTGTCCATTCTCGTGGTCGCGGTTCTCTACATCCTCATGAACGTCTGTATCGTCTCGGTCCTTCCGATGGAGAAGGCGATGACGTCGAAGTCGACGGTGGCGGACTTCGTCGAGGTGCTCGCGGGAAGGCCCGTCGCGCGGGGCGTCACGCTCCTGATCCTGTGGACGGCCTTCGCCTCGGTCTTCTCGCTCACGCTCGGCTACTCGCGGATTCTGTGGGCCGCGGCGCGCGACGGAAACTTCTTCCGCGTGTTCTCGCGCCTCCACCCGACGGAGGGCTACCCGATCGTCGCGATCGCGGCCCTCGGCGGGGCGGCCGCGCTCTTCTCGTTTCTCGACCTCAGGGTCGTCGTCTCGGCGATCATCTCGATCCGCGCGATCATCCCGTTCATCGCGCAGATCACGGGCGCGCTCGTCCTCCGGAAGACGCGCCCGGACCTCAAGCGCCCGTTCAAGATGTGGCTCTACCCGCTCCCGGCGCTCGTCGCGCTCGCGCTCTGGGCCTTCGTCCTCTCCTCGCCCGAGAAGGGCTTCAAGGCCGCGGGCCTCGCCGTGATCGCGGCGGGCGTCGGCGCGTTCCTCGTGAGATCCCGTCTCGCGAGAGAATGGCCGTTCGGCCGGAACGCCGGACAGGAGACACCCGCGGCATGAAACGCATCGCCGTCCTCACGAGCGGGGGAGACGCCCCGGGCATGAACGCCGCAATCCGGGCGGTCGTGCGGACGGGGATCGTGCGGGGGGCGAGCGTGATCGGCGCCCGGCACGGGTTCTCGGGCCTCATCGCGGGGGATCTCGTCCCGCTCGGCGCGCGGGCCGTGGGCGGCATCATCCAGCAGGGCGGCACGATTCTCGGCAGCGCCCGCTGCGACGAGTTCCGGACGCCCGAGGGGCGCGCCGGGGCGCTCGAGGTCCTGCGCCGGAACGAAGTCGAGGGCCTCGTCGTGATCGGCGGCAGCGGCTCGCAGGCGGGCGCGCACGAGCTGCAGAAGCTGGGATTTCCGGTCGTCGGCGTCGCGTCGACGATCGACAACGATCTCTTCGGTTCGGACATCACGATCGGCGTCGACACGGCCCTCAACATCGCGCTCGAGGCGATCGACCGTCTCAAGACGACGGCGTCCTCGCACGAGCGGGCGTTCCTCGTCGAGGTCATGGGCCGCGACTGCGGGTACCTCGCCCTGATGGCGGGCATCGCGGGCGGCGCGGAATCCGTCGTCGTGCCCGAGGTGCCCGTCGATCCCGAGGAGCTCGCGCGCGAGCTCGACGCGTCGCGCGAGCGCGGCAAGAAACACGCGATCATCGTCGTCGCCGAGGGAGCGTCCTACGACGCCGAGGGCCTGGCGCACTACTTCAAAGAGCACAAGAAGCGTCTCGGTTTCGACCTGAGAGTCACGATCCTCGGCCACGTGCAGCGCGGCGGGGCCCCCGGCGCCTACGACCGGCTTCTCGCGACGCGGCTCGGGTTCGCGGCGGTCAAGAGCCTCATGGACGGGCAGGGCGGGGTCCTCATGGGCCTCCGGGACGGCCGGATCACCGCGACCCCGCTCCACGCGGTCGCCGGGGCGAAAAAGCCCCTCGATCCGTCGCTCTTCGAGCTTCTCCGGACGATGGCGAAATAGCCGCCGTCCCGGTTAAGATCCGCGTCCGGCTCTGGGACGGCGACGTACCCAAGTGGTTAAGGGAAGGCTCTGCAAAAGCCTCATTCGTCGGTTCGACTCCGACCGTCGCCTCCAGCTTCGTCCCGGCCGAGCATCCCACGCCTGAAGGCCAGCGACACCGCCTCGACCTGACTGTGCACGTCCAGCCGCCGGAGCAGGTGCTGGACGTGATTGCGGACCGTTGCGTGCGAGAGCCCGAGGCGGGCCGCGATGTTGATCGAGCCGTATCCGCCGGCGAGGAGCTCGAGGATCTGCTGCTCGCGGGGCGAGAGCGTGATGGTCTCCTCCGGGGGGCCGGCGATGGGCTCGGCCGGCGCCGCGACGACGGACCTGATGCTGGCGAGCATCGCGTCGAGAGCGGCGCCGTCGCCGTTCTCGAAAACGTGAACGAGGCTGCGGTAGGCGTCTCCCGGCGAGGGGAGCGCGATCGTGCGCGTGACGAGCCGCAGAGCCGTACCGTCCCGCTTCCGCACGTCCATCACGAACGGCGCCGGAGCCTCCCCGCGCGAGGAGGCGACCGCGACGCCGCAGTCCCGGAAGCAGCAGACGTTCCCGAAGACGTCGTGCCCCGCGAAGACGTCGTAGCATTTCTTGCCCAGCGCCTCGCGGGACGTCCAGCCGAGGAGCTCGCGCGCGCCGTCGTTCCAGAAGACGATGCGGTGGCGGCGGTCGATGCCGCACGCCGCCGCACGTGCTTCGGCGATGAGCTCGAGGGCGTCGTCGATGCGGGCCGCGGCGGTTCTCATGGGCAATTGAGACTCAATTTGACCGTGCGCCGGGCCGGTGTCAAGGCGATTCCATCCCCGTCGTAAGCTTGATTCCGCCGGAGTGGCGGAATGGCAGACGCAGGGGACTTAAAATCCCCGGACTCGCAAGGGTCGTGAGGGTTCGAGCCCCTCCTCCGGTACCACGAGACGACATGACCGAAAGCCCTCACCCGACCCGCGAGAACGAGCTCGACGCCGTGGAGCGGGTCCTGGGGCGGCGCTTTCGCGACAGGCGGCTCCTGGTCCGCGCGCTCACGCATTCCTCCTTCGCGAACGACGACGCGGACGCCGAGGACAACGAGACGCTCGAGTTCCTGGGTGACAGCGTCCTGAACTACCTCGTCTCCGAGATGCTCTTCGACGCGTTCCCGCTCGAGACCGAGGGCACGCTGTCGAAGGCGCGGTCCGTTCTCGTATCGGAAAACCACTTCGCGTACCTCGCGCGCCGGATGGACCTGGGCGCCGCGCTCCGGCTGTCGCCGGGAGAGGAGCGCGCCGGCGGGAGGAACCGCGACGCGCGGCTCGCGGACGCATTCGAAGCCGTCTTCGCGGCGCTCGCGCTGGACGCCGGCCTCGACGAGGCACGGTCCTTCGCGCGGAGGATCTTCGAGGAGGACATCGTGGCGCTCGACCTCGGCGGTCTCCACCGTCGGGATCCCAAGACCGCGCTTCAGGAGCGCGCGCAGGGAGAGGGGCTGCCACTTCCTCTCTACCGTCTCGTGGAGGAGTCCGGCCCGGCGCACGAAAGGCGCTTCGTCTACGAGGTGGCCTTCGGAGAATCCCTGAGAGCGATCGGCGAAGGGAGTTCCAAGAAGGAAGCGCAGAGCCGGGCGGCCGACGCCATGCTCGAGCGGCTCAGCGGGTCAGGTCCGCCTTGAGCAGCACCCAGCCCTCGAGCGCCTTCTGCACCCGGGCGTCCGTGAAGGTCTTGTGGTCGAGCTCCTTGCACGGCAGACACCAGTCCGCGTAGAAGTCGATCATCACGGGCTTGCCGGCGGCCTTCGCCGCGGCGACCGCCGCGTCGGAGTAGGGCGTGAACTTCAGCTCGGCGCCCGCCTTGCGCGGAAGCGCGAACGCGGCGCCGGCGGCGAGGAGTAAGACCGCAATCGCGACCTTCACGGCCGCAAAGCCGCGGAGGGAGGAGCCGGTCTTTTCGAAGAAGAGGAACCAGACTCCGCCTGCGAGGAGCGGCAGCGCGACTCCGAGCTCGTAGACACGGGGCGCGAGCAGCGGGCGCAGGAAGTAGACGGCGAGCGCGAGGAGCGCGAAGCCGAAGACCTTCCTCACGGCCGTCATCCACTCGCCCGACCGCGGGAGCGCCTTGAGGCTGCCCGAGACCGTGCCGAGGACGAGGTAGGGCAGGCCGAGGCCCATCGCGAGCGTGAAGAAGAGCGCGAAGCCGAGGGGCGCCGAGCCCTTCGCCGCGACGTACGTGAGGAGCGACAGGACGAACGGCCCGATGCAGGGGGCCGCCACGAAGCCGACGAAGAGGCCCATCGTGAGGGCGCCGAGGGCGCCGGCCTGCGAGCCCGTGCGGTCCGTGACGAAGTGCGGAGCCTGGATCTCGTAGAGCCCAAACATCGACAGCGCGAGCGCGACGACGATCGCCGCGATTCCCATGAGGACCGCCGGCATCTGCAGCCAGGCGCCGAAGAGCGAGCCCGAGAGGGCCGCGAAGACGCCGAGCGCCGAGTACGTGACGCTCATCCCGAGGACGTAGGCGACCGCGAGCCCGAAAGTGCCGCCCTTCTTCCCGCCGCTCTGCCGGCTGAAGAAGCCGAGCGTGATCGGGATGAGCGGGTAGACGCACGGCGTGAGGTTGAGGGCGAGCCCCGAGACGAAGACGAGGCCGAGGAGAAGGGGAAGGGACTTGCCGGCGAGGCCGCCGCTCTCCTCAGGGGAGCCGCCGGCGATCCGGCCGAGGAACTGCTCGGGCGGCTCGAAGCCGACGACGCGGCCCCCGCGCTCGTTCCCGTCGGGGCCGAGAAAGAGGATCGTCGGGACGCCCACGACCTTCCACGCTTCGCGCAGGGCGGCCGTGCCGCCCGGCGCGGCGCCGGACGCCGCGCCGCTGCCCGACCCGGCGTCGATCGCCGCAGACCCGTGGGCGCCACCGCCTGCGGGAGGCGGTGAGAAGACGTCCGCGTTCGCGGGCTTCGTGTCGCCCGTCTTCACGACCTCGATCGTGAGCGTCGCCGTGAGCTCCGCGGGCGGGAGACACGAGTTGTCGTTGCACGGCTGGTATGCGAGGACCGCCTTGATCGTGCGCGGGCCGGGCGCGGCGGCGGCGTCGACGGCGCCGGGCACCACGAAGATGGTCCGGCCCTCGTACACGGCGAGCTTCTGCTCGGAGAACGCGAACTTTCGTTCGAGCTGATTCGGGTACGCGACGGCCGAGAGCTTCAAGCCCGGCACGGGCGTGACCTTGACCTCGGTCGGGATCAGAAAGTCTTCCTTCGGCGTGTGGCTGTTCACGTGCCAGCCGGGCTTGACGTCGGCCACGACGGCGAGGCGGAACGCCTTGCCGGCGACGAGCCGGTCGGCGTCTGCCACGAGCCTGGGCGCGACGATCTCGGACGACTTCGGAATGCCCTGTGCGGGCGCGCGGCCGGAGCCGGCGGCGAGGGCGATCGCGCCCGCCGCGAGGAGGCCTCGGATCGGGGACATCACTTCTCCTTTGCCGCCGGGGCCGCTGCCGGCGCCGGCGCGGCGGGCTGCTTGCCCTGCAAGGCGTCGAGAAGCGCCTGGGCCTCGGCGGCGAGCGGTGAGTCCGGATGGGCTTTCTTGAACTCCCGGAGGCGGTACGCGGCAAGGTCCCGGCGCCCGCGGGCGACGTCGACGTCGGCCCGGCGGAGCTCGGCCCGTTCGCGCAGCTGCGGGTTCTTCGCGTCCTTGACGAGCTCGTCGAGGATGCGCGCCGCGTCGTCGATGCGGCCCGCGTCGAGGTCGATCGAGGCGACGTACGCGCTCGCCTGCTCGCGGATATCCGGGCCCACGGCGGGGTCGGCCGCGAGGCGGCGGAAGCGCCCCTCGGCCTGCTCCCGGGCGCCGCGCTGGAACAGCTGCCTGGCGACCTCGTAGACGGCCGTGGCGTTGGCGGGGTTCGCGTTCTCGGCGGCCTGGGCCCTCCGGAATTCGGCCCAGGAGCGCTCGCCGGCGACGAACGTGTTGACCCAGCCCTGCTGAGTCGTGACGCCCTCCTGCCGGCTGCATTCGAGGAGATCGGGTGTCGCTACGATCCACGTCGGGACCCCCACGACGCGCATCCTCTGCGCGAGCTTCAGGCCCTCGGGCGTCGAGATGGGCACGGGCACCGGCACCTTGTCGCGCGTGAACGAGTAGAACGAGGTGGACGGCGCGATGATCTTGAGCATCCGGCTGCACTCGCCGCAGTCGGGGTCGGTGAAGAAGAACAGGATCCGCCCGTCCTTCATCCCCCGCGCGCTCTCCTGGGCCTGCTCCGGGGTCGCGGCCCAGATCACGTCGAGGCCGGCGGCACCGGCAAATGCTGAACCAGTAGCGGGGGGGTTCTCAGGGGGGGCCGTAGCCGGGGGGCCTGGGGGGGCCGGCATAGAGGCCCCCCCAGCCGGAGGCGTCTGAACAAGCTGAGCAAGGAGAGCGAGAGCGGAAATCAGCATCGTGTTCCTTCGGTTGACTATTCTAGGCGCGCCACTTATAACGCGCAGGCGTCCGGGGCGATTCCCTCCGCAAGAGGCGTGCCCGGGCGTGGTGCCGAGTGCCTAGGTAGCTCAGTTGGTAGAGCACGCGACTGAAAATCGCGGTGTCGGCGGTTCAACTCCGCCCCTGGGCACCATCATTTCCTTCCGGCGGGCGCGAAGACGCGCAGGGCGCGCGGAAGAATCCTGATCCGGAGAGGCTCGGGGTGCGCAACGCCGGTCGCGAGGTTCCCGTCGATGTGGGCCGTGAGCGGCCGGTCCGACGCCAGAACGACCTCGCGGGCCCGCAGGATCGTCACCCAGGGCAGACCCACGTGCGAGCCGTCCAGCGCCTTCGGCAGGTGGCGGAGCGCCTCGAGCTTCCCGAGATCGCCCAGGCGGCAGACGTCGAATTGGCCGTCGTCGGCGTTCGCATCCGGCGCGAGGAGGAACCCGCCGCCGCTGCGCGGCCCGTTCGCGACCGCCGCAAGGAGGGCGCGGCCGGAAATCGTACGGCCGTCGCACGTCATCGTCAGCTCGAAGTTCTCCCAGCTCTTGAGTACGGCGAAGACCGACCACAGGTAGGCGGGAAAGCCCTTGAGGTATCGCACCTTCGCGGCCGTCTCGGCGACGGCGCCGTCGAAGCCGAGGCCGACGCCGTTCGCGAAGAAGCGGCCGTTCATCTCGCCCGCGTCGAGGACGCGCGTGGCGCCGGCGGCGATGACGCGCGCGGCGCCGTCGAGGTCGCCGGGCCTGAGGCCGAGCAGGTACCCGTAGTCGTTGCCGGTCCCGTCCGGCACGACGCCGAAGATGGGGCGCCTCGCCTCCGGAACCCGCAGGAGGCCGTTCGCCACCTCGTTCACGGTGCCGTCGCCGCCGACCGCGACGACCGCCTCGGCGCCGTCCTTCGCGGCGTCCTCGGCCAGCGTGATCCCGTGGCCGGGCCGCTCGGTCTCCACGAACGTCCCGTGCGCGCCCGCCTTCTCCAGCGCGGCGTGTATGGCGTCACGGTCACGGACCACGCGGCCCTTGCCGGCGGCGGGGTTGAAGACGAAGACGGTGCGGATGCCCGATTGTAGGCGGACGGGCCGTTACAATGCCCCCGTGGCCATTCTCAGAGTCGCCAAGCTCGGCTCGCCGATCCTCCGCCGGCGGGCCTCCGAGATCGAACCCGCAGACCTCAAGAAGGGGCGGCTCAAGCCATTCTTCGAGGACATGATGGAAACCATGATCGAGTACCACGGCACGGGCCTCGCCGCGCCGCAGGTCTCGACGGGCCTGCGCGTCGTCCTCTACGAGGTGCACGGGGAGAAGCGCGGCAAGGACGTGCTCGAGATCCCGCCGACCATCCTCGTGAACCCGTCGTTCGACGTCCTCGACCCGGCCGAGGAGGAGGACTTCGAAGCCTGCCTCTCGGTGCCGTTCCTCGCGGCGAAGGTCCCGAGGCCGAAGGCGATCCGGGTAAAGGCGCTCGATACGAGCGGCAAGCCCGTGACGTACGTCGCCGAGGGCTTCCACGCGCGCGTCGTCCTGCACGAGAGCGACCACCTCGACGGCGTCGTCTACCTCGACCGGGTCAGGGACCGGACGTCGATCCGCTACACCGTCGACTTCTGATGTCCGCGGCCCGCCCGCTCACAACCGAAGAGAAGCGCCAGCTCATGCTGCTGAAGTTCCGCCCCGTGTGTATCTGCAACACGATCCGGGGACCGCGCGTGACGGAAGCGATCGCGCGCGGCGCGCGCACCGTCGAGGACGTCGCGACGGCGACGGGCTGCACGACGGGGGAGTGTCAGGGCGAGCGCTGCCGCCCCGTGATCGAGGCGATGCTCGCGGAGGCTCAGGCGAAGGTGTAGGTGCCCGCCATGAGCTTCTTGACGACGTCTTCCGTCTCTTCCTTGCCCGGCACGCAGAGCGTGACGTTCTTCTCGGTGCCGTTCGCGATCGCCTTCGCGTAGCCCTCGCAGTCGTACCCGCAGGCCGTGCAGTCGGTCTGCGCCATTGCCGCGTAGAGCTTCAGCGCGAGGTCGCCGGTCTTCGCCATCTCCATCCGCTTCGGGAGCGGGATCGTCTCGTCGTGGAACGGCGGAGCCTCTTCCTTCCTTTTCGTCGGCGGGATCGTGGATTCGTCCTTCTTGTCCGTGTACTCCCACGTGCCGAAGGAGAGGCACTTCGGGCAGCAGAACGTCCAGTCCCACTCGCCGGGGAATCGCGTCGCGGGGACGCGCTTGACGTACAGCGCCTCGAAGTCCTGCGGGCAGACCGGGTTCTCGCGCTCCTTGGCGTCGCGGACCATCGACTTGATGTGCGACGCCGAAAACACGATCTGACGCGGCTTCTGGTCGAAGCGGAAGTGCTCGCCCTTCGTCCCGATCATGACGACCTGCGGCGCGAACGTGCGCTCGACGAAGAAGGCACGCATCGGCCTGCCCGTCTTCGGAGACGGCACCGGCTCGCCCGACCAGAACTTGTGCAGGAGCCCCGCGCTCTCTTCGTACGTGAGTCTCATGTGCGGGAATGATAAATCAGGTCAGGCGGGCTTGTAGCCGGGATCCCCGACGAAGGGGTTGCGGCGGCCCTCCTCGGCGATCGTCGTGTCCGGGCCGTGGCCGGGGATCACCCGCAGGCCGCCCGGCAGCGTCAGCAGCTCGCGCCGGATCGAGTCGAGGATCTGCTCCTGCGAGCCGCCCCAGAGGTCCGTCCGCCCGATCGAGCGCCGGAAGAGCGTGTCGCCCGAGAACAGGACGTCCCCCTCCGCGCCCTCCATCCGGAACGACAGGCTGCCCGGCGTGTGGCCTGGGGTGTGGAGGACGTGGAGCGTGCCCGAGCCGACCGGGATCCGGTCCCCGTGGACGAGGAGCCGGTCGATGATTCCGGGCTTCTCCAAGGTGATCCCGAACGCTTTACCCTGCTCGTCGAGGTTCTGGTAGAGGGGCCGGTCGTCCTCGTGCATGTAGATGGGCGCGCCCGTGATGCGCTTGAGAAGCCCCGAGCAGCCCACGTGGTCGAAGTGGGCGTGCGTGTGCACGAGCGCGATGGCCTTCAGGCCGGCGCCGGAGAGCGTCTCGAGGATGCGGTCCGGCTCGTCGCCGGGATCCACGACAACGGCCTCCCGCGTCGTGGGGTCGGCGAGGATCGCGCAGTTGCACGCGAGCGGCCCGACGGGGAACGTCTCGATGAGGTAGAGGCCCATGTGCGCCCCCATTATCCCGCTAGACTCGCGAAATGCCCCTTTCCGATCTTCCGCTCGAGGCTTCCCGCGTCCTCGTGGCGCTGGGCCTCTCCGTCTTCGTGGGCATCCCCCTGGCCCGCTTTTTCGGCTGGATGACGAGAGGGGAAGAGGAGAAAGAGAAAGAGAAGAGGAAGATTTTCTTAGAAGGTGAAGAGGGGAGAGAGCGCCTCGGGCGGGCACGATTCGTGGCTGCGGGCTCCCTGCTCGTGGGCGTCCTGCTGGAAGTCCAGGTCATGGGAAGTTCGCTGCCGCCGCGGCACGTCTGGCGGGCCGTGACGATCTTCGTGCTCCTCGCATCGCTGGTCTATGCCGTCATGGTCGTGGCGCCGAAGGCCCGGTACTACGACGAGCGCTCTTCCACCTTCGAAGAAAATCTTCGAGCGCCCTGGCATGCCCGCCGCGACGCTGCTCGTGCGCGCGGGAGCAAAATCGATTTCCTCGGCTTCCTTCTCGCCCTCGCCGCGCTCGTTCTGGGATGATCGGGGCATGAGCGCCCACGTCTCCGACTTCCGCTCCGACACCGTCACGAAGCCCACGCCGCGCATGCGGCAGGCCATGGCCGAGGCCGAGGTCGGCGACGACGTCTACGGGGAAGACCCGACCGTCCGCCGCCTCGAGGAAAAGACCGCCGAGGTCCTCGGGCACGAGGCGGCTCTGTTCGTCCCGACCGGCTCGATGGGCAACCAGCTCTCGCTGCGCGTCCACGCGCGCCCGGGCACGGAGGTCATCCTCGAGAGCCGCTGCCACATCTTCCACTACGAGATGGCGGGGATGGCGGCGCTGTCGGGGCTCCTGCCGCGCCCGGTCGACGGCGTCCGCGGGCGGATCACGCCGGATCAGGTCGCCGCGTGGATCAGGCCCGAGTCCGTCTATTACCTGCCGCGCACGTCCGTCCTGGCGCTCGAGAACACGCACAACGGCGCGGGCGGCACCGTGACGCCGCGCGAGGCGACGGAGCCGCTCCTGGCGCTCGCGAAGCAGCACGGACTCAAGGTCCACCTCGACGGCGCGCGCCTCTGGAACGCCGCCGCGGCGCTCGGCGTGACGGAAGCGTCGCTCGCGGCCGGCTTCGACTCGGTCATGACGTGCTTCTCGAAGGGGCTGAGGGCCCCGGTCGGGAGCGCGGTCTCGGGATCGAAGGACTTCATCGCCGAGGCGCGGCGCGTGCGCAAGCTCTTCGGCGGCGGGATGCGTCAGGTGGGCGTCATCGCGGCCGCGGCGCTCGTCGCGCTCGAGGAGGAGCGCAGCCGCCTGCCGGAGGACCACGCGCGGGCGACGAAGCTCGCGGCGGGGCTCGCGGGCTTGCGCGGCATAAGGATCGACCCGAGCGAGGTCGAGACGAACATCCTGCGGTTTTCCTTCGACGACAAGTGGGGCGACGCGGAATCACTCATCACCCGCCTCGCCGATCGCGGCGTCCTCACCGGCTCGGGCGGCTCGAACGCGATCCGGATGGTCACGCACGCCGACGTCAACGACATCGACGTCGAGCGCGCGCTCCGCGCCTTCGGCGAGATCGCGAAGGGTCACTGAGCCCCGGGGCGCCTGCCTACCCTCCCATATTGCGCAGGACTGCCATCGTGGAGTCGCTGATCATCTTCGAAATCTCCGACAGCATCGACACGAATTGCTGCGCCTTCTGGAGTACGTTCTGAAGGTCGACGTTGGCGAGTTGGGCGTCGTCGCCAGCCTGATTCAGCCGGACCTCGAGCTGCTTGACGGACGCGTCGGCCGTCCCGCTGGCGGGGGTCCTGGAACGGGCTTTCTCGAGGTCGGATCGGATCGCTGCTTTCGTCCCGTTGGTCTTCTTCACCTTTTCCGCGGCGGAACGAAGGTCTTCGGCCGTCTCCCGGTAGGTCTCGCGGAGGAGCCACTGCATCAGGGTTTCCACGTCCGAGGCCGTCGTCTCCTTCGGCAGGCTCCGGAGGAGCTGTTCCCAGTTCCGCTGAAGAGAAGGCGAAGGTCCCCTCCGGGCGAGCTGAGCGATCTGTTGCATCTGCGCCGCCTGTGCGCCCGTCAGTTTCGCCGGCAGGGCCAATTGCCGGTCGACGAGCTGCTGCAGGGAGGCTTGAGTCACCGGGAACGGCCGCGCCGCCTCGAAGGCCGACCGGAGCGCACGAAGGCGCACGGAATCCGCCGTCGGCGTGGGCGTGGGAACCGGCCGTGGCTGCGTGGCGGAGAGCGAACCGGCGCACATGCAGGCCACCACGGCCGCGTGTGAGAGAGAGTGATTCATGGCGGCACGACCCCTCTTGCAAGGTCGTGCCGCCAGGGCGCCCCGTCAAGGGCGCTTCGGATTCACGTCAGGGCAGGACGGTCCTCGGGTCGTTCGTCTTCTGGTCGATGATCGCGGCGTAGGTCGCGATGCGCGCGCCGCCCGTGGTCGTCGAGACGACGAGAGCCGCGTTCGCGGTGCCGTCGGGCGCGCCGAGCGCCGTGACGACGGCGCCGATCTGCCGCATCTCGTACGGGAGGAGGTCCGCCGACCCCGAGCCGATCACCGCGCCGCCCTCGGACTTGAGGACGAGGTCGACGTGCGTGGGCAGAGCGGTCGCATTCGCGATGACGGCATTCGTCCGGAAGGCCGAATCCTGCCGCAGGCCGACGAGCGTTTTCGGCGCCGCCAGCGTCACGAAATCCGCCGCGCCGGCCGCGGGAACCGACTGGCCGAACGTCCCGACGAGGCTCGGCGGGGGCGTCGACGTCTGGCTCAGGACCTTGAGGTTCTGTGAGGTCGACGTGACGAGAATCGCCCCGAAGCCGCTGGAAACGCCGAAGACCGATCCGAGGACGTCCGTGTACGTGGCGACGGAGTTCGCCGGGATCGTCTTGATCACTTCGGGGCCGCCGCTGCCGTCCTGGTCGTGGCCGAGGAACTTGAGCGTCACGGTCGCGGCGGCCGTGCCGGCGTTCCCGATCGTGAGATCCGTCGTGTAGAACGCGTTGTTCGCGCCCTGGGCGTGCGCGCTGGACGGGAGCACCCACGCGCCGTTCGTCCCGAGCGTCCCGAGCGTCGCGGGCAGGATCGTGCGCGGGTCGTTCGTCGTCTGGTCGATCACGGCGGCGTACGTCGCGATGCGGGCGTCGGCGGTCGGCGTCGACACGACGAGGAACGCGTCCTTCGTGCCGTCGGGCCCGCCGAGGTTCGTGACGACCCCGCTGATCTGCCGCATCTCGAGCGGGTTCAGGTCGGCGGAGCCGCTCCCGATCTGCACGCCCGAGGAGTTGAAGAGCGCGAGGTCCACGTGCGCCGCGGCCTCCGTCGCGTTCGCGATGACGGCATTCGTCCGGAACGCCGCGTCCTGCCGGAGGGAGAAGAGCGCCTTCGCCGCCGCCGTCGTGACGAAATCGTTCCCCGTGGCCGCGGGCACGGCCTGGCCGAACGTGCCGACGCCCGAGGGCGGCGGCGTGGAGGTCTGGCTCACGATCCTGAGGTTGTTCGTGTCGGCGTTGATCCGGAGCGCACCGAACCCGCTCGAGACTCCGAAGAGCGAGGCGAGGACGTCCGTGTAGGTGACGGTCTGTCCGGCCTGGACGACGCGCGTGACCTCCGCGCCCGTGCGGCCGTCCCCGTCGTGGCCGAGGAACTTCAGCGTGAGGTTCGCAGCGACCGAGCCCGCGTTCGAGACGGTGAGGTCCGTCTTGTAGAAGGCGCCGTTCGCGCCCTGCGCGTGCGCGCTGGACGGGAGGATCCACGCCGTGGGGAGGGCCGTCGAGCCCTCGAACCAGCCGATGTCGCGGAACAGCGAGAGCGTCGCGTCCGTCGCGATCGGGAGGTCGCTGCTGATGTTCGGCTCCATGAGGAGGTTCGGGGAGGCGCTCGTGTCGAAGTGCGAAACGGACGAGCCGCCCTCGAACGGGTTCGGCGCGTACATGAGCAGGCGGCCGGAGGCGTCCGTGCCCGCGAGGACGACCGGGTCGGGGCCGATCGTGGCCGCGGTCGGGAGCGCCGCCTTCAGCCTGTTCCCGTCGTCGAAAACCACGCGCACCGAGGGGATGGTGACCGTCGCGTCGGTGCCGGACATGCCGGCGACGCCGACCGTCGGATCCCAGTCGGCGACGATCAACCCGATCGCGCCGGCGTTCTGGACGTTTTTCGCCTTTACGGTGAAGTTGCACGTCCCGCGGTCGACGAGGGCGATCTTCCCCGCGACGGCGGAGGCGTTCGTGATCGCGCTGCAGCCGTCCGTCGTCAGCGGCCCGGCGGCGTCCGCGGCGTCCGTCGCGAGCACGACGGGGCCCGAGACGGAAACGACGGCGGGGGAGGCGCCGAAGTCGGCGGTGCCGACGGCGTAGGTGCCCGCCGAGCCGGCGGGCGCCGTCACGACGAGCGTGGCCTTGCGGCCCATGTTCGCCTTCGCGTACGTGGTCGCGTTCGGGCCGTTCCACACGAGCTTTCCGGTGTTCGTTCCCGAGGTCACGCGGTCGGCGTCCGTCGCCATCTGGTCCCACGTCTTGCCGGCGGTGGCGTCGTAGAGGAAGCGGTCGAATGCGCCGGGATACTGGTTCGAGCCCGAGCCAATGAACTTCCCGCTCGAGTTCGCCGAGGAGGTGAACCCGAGGCCGTGCCCGAACTCGTGGAGGAGGACGGTGAGGAGGTTGACGTTCGAGCCGTGGTTGTTGTCGAGGCCGAGGTAGAAGAACGTGCCGGTCAGGCAGCCCGTCTTTCCGAGCTCGCTGTTGAACTGCGCGTTGATCGACGCCGCGTTCGTGCCGAGGAACGTCCCGCTGTGCTTGTCGGCCTCGGGCTTGTTGTACCAGGTGTTCGCGACGGGCGCCCCCGCGAAGTTCGCGTGCACGGTCGTCGCGCCCGCCGAACCGAGGACGGCGGTCGTGGAGCTGCACGTGAGGGCCGAAAAGCTGGAGTTGACCTTGATCGTCACGTTGGAGGGGAGAAGCGCGCCCCAGACGCGCGCGGCCTCCTGGAAGACGACGAGGCGCTGCGCGCCGATCGTCGTTCCCGTGTTGCCGCCGACCGGAGTCGCGGGAGTCGGATCGTTGAAGCCGACGCCGGCGGCGTCCGCCACCACGATCTGGAATTCGGCCGCTGGAAGCGGCAGGGCGGCGGCCCCGAGCGCGAGGGCGAGGGTGGCCCGGAGGAGGTGCGTCTTCATCGGCGCCTTCCTCAGCGGTCCGTCTTCGGCGCCGGCGCGGGGGCCGCGGCGGGGGCGGGCGACGCGACGGCCTTCGCGGCCTCCGCGGCGCCGTGGACGCAGGTGCGCGAGATCGTGCCGTCCGGGTTCTTCGTCGCGACGGCGTAGGACCGGTCGGCCTCGCCGAGCTCGACCATCACGCTTCCGTCCGGCAGCGTGACGACCTTGTGCTCGGGAGCCGCCAGCGGCTGCCGGCCGAGGAGCTTCTCGCGCTCCGCCGGCGTAGCCGGGCGCAGCTCGCCGGTTTCGGCGTCCTTCGTGACGATCATGTTCGCGGAGCCCGCCGCGGGCAGCGGCGCAGCTTTCTTCGCGGCCTTCTTCGCCTCGGTCTTCACGGCCGGAGCCGCGGGGGTCGCGGCGGGCGTGGAAGACGGCGCGGGTTCGTCCGCGAAAGCGGGGAGGGAGAGGAGTGCGGACAAGACAAGGATTGCACGGGTACTCTTCATGGAAATCTCCTCCCGCCGCCGTCCGCGCCGACGCGAACCCCTAGTGTAGCTTTGCGACGAGGTCGATCTCCACCCGGGCGCTGGCGGGAAGGCCCGCGACCTGCACGGTCGTGCGCGCCGGACGGTGGCTCCCGAAGCGCGCCGCGAAGACCTCGTTCATCTTCGCGAAGTCGCCCATGTCCACGAGGAAGACTCCCGCCTTGACGACGTCCGCGAACGTCAGACCGGCGCCCTTCAGCACGGCCTCGAGGTTGTCGAGGACGCGCGTCGTCTGCGCGGCGACGTCGCCTTCGACGAGCTTCATCGTCGCGGGATCGAGCGGCGTCTGCCCGGCGGTGAAGAGGAAGCCTCCGGCGGCGATGCCCTGCGCGTAGGGTCCGATGGCCTTCGGGGCGTTGTCGACGGCGATGGTCTTGAAGTCGCTCATTTCTTCGGGTCCCAGACCGCCACGTGCGGCAGATTCCGGTATTTCTCGTCGAGGTCGAGGCCGTAGCCCACGACGAACTCGGGGCCGATTTCGAAGCCGAGGAAGTCCACGGGGATGTCGCGATTCTCGGGGAGCTTCTTCTTGAGCAGCGCGGCGATCCCGAGCGAGCGCGGGCCGCGCGACGAGAGAAGCTCGAGGATCTTGCGGAGCGTGAGGCCCGTGTCGACGACGTCCTCGAACAGCAGGACGTCCTTGCCCGCGACGTCCATCGAGAGGTCCTTGAGGAGCTGGATGTTGCCCGACGAGCTCGTGCCCGCGTAGGAGCGCACCTGCATGAAGTCGACGGCGACGGGCACGTTCAGCCGCTTCAGGAGGTCGGTCAGGAAGAAGACGGATCCCTTCAGGACTCCGACCGCGAGGAGGTCCTTGCCGACGTAGCGGGCGTCGATCTCCTTCGCGAGGACGTCGAGGCGCCGGGCGATGGTCTCTTCGGAGAGCAGGATGTGGTCGATCACGGCGCGGAAGATATCATCGTAGAATAGGTGGTCATCGTGAGCGAACCAGAACGCGAGCCTGAGAGCGTTTCCCGGGCATACGCCCGCCTGTCGGAGAAGTTCAAGGCCCTCTGGATGTTCCACCAGTTCCTGCAGGGCGTGCACCGCACGAGCCTGAAGGGAGCGCCCCTGCCCGACGTTCCGTTCGCGCCCCTCTACGAGCAGATCAAGCGCATCAAGGAGACGAAGGGCGTCGAGCCCGAGGACGCGACGAAGGCCGCGATGCAGCGGCTCGACGGCGAGCTGGACGGCCTGCACGCCGCGCTCGCGGACGACGACCGCCTCATCCCCCCGAGCACGCTCCGGCAGTTCTTCGAGCGCGTGAAGGCGGGCGACGAGGAGCTGCTCCTTTCGATCCTGAAGTTCTACTACTACGCCGGCAGCCTCGGACCGGACGAGATGGACAAGGTCGACTTCCTCCTCACGCGCCTCGGCACCGCGAAGGACGCGGACGGCGAGATCGTCCTGAAGCCCGCGGCCGACCTCGAGAAGCTCTCGGGCGCCCTGCTCGGCCTCACGGCCCGCCCGCCGATCGCGCCCTCGGAGGTCCAGTCCGTCGTCACGCTGCTCGACCTGCTGCGCCGGGACCTCGACGCCTGCGAGCGGTTCGAGGACCTCACGAAGAAGAAGACGCTCGAGAACCTCCGCACGCTCAAGCACCGGCTCGGCGCCGCGTTCTACTCGGCCGAGGTCATGGAGGCCGTCCTCGCCTCGAACGTCGCGTTCAAGAAGAAGTTCCAGCTCCTCTACAAGGAAGAGGAGCGGCGCATTCTCACGGCGTCGCGCGACGTCATCGCCAAGGAGAAGGACCTCGAGAAGGACACGCGCTTCATGAGCGCCGAGTTCCGCGAGGACCTCGAGCGCTTCCGCAAGGACAAGGACGAGTTCGAGAAGGCCAGCCGCAAGCACGGCGTGAGGCCCCGCGACGTCAAGCGACTGAAGGAGTCCCTCCACCGCCTCCTCGCCCGGCTCGACCCGGCGGCCGCCGACGAGCTCGACATCGGGTCCGACTCGACCGCGGGCCGCTCCGGCGGCGGGCGGAGCGGAAGCGGCGTGCGCCGCCGCAAGGCCGCGGTCTCCGGATCGACGCCCGTGCCGAAGAGCATCGCGGGGTGGAGGGCCGAGAACGACCGGGTCACGAGCGAGACGGCGCGGCGAATCCTGTCGGCCGTGGACCTCGTGCGCTCGGGCGGCGGGCCGTCCGTGGCGGACCCCTCGGCGCGCCTCGAAAACTGGGAGGTGCGTGCGGCGCTCCGCGTCACCCGCGCGAATCACGAGCCGGACTCCGAGCCAATCACGGCCCACGAGCGCCTCTTTTTCAACGGGGCCGTTCTCCGGTGCCGGATGGACGAGGAGGCGCAGAAGCTCCGCGACCTCGTGCAGGAGGTGGGCGAGTCGTCGGCCTCGGACGCCACGATCGCGCCGGCGGGAAAGTGCCTCGTCCGCGCCCGGGAGGTCGACCGGACGTTCCGCGAGGCCCTTCTCGCGGCCGAGAGCGACCGCGCGGCCTGGAAGCAGATCACGCGCTCGCGATTCCGGCACCTCAGGGCCTTCGCGGGCCTCTGGCTCCTCTACAGCTCGCTCGGCGGCGAGTAGCGCGCCGGGGCGCGGCGAGGTGGTTTAATCCGCCTCGATGTCTGAGACCCCGAAAACCGCAGAGCCGAAGATCCCCGAAGCGGACGTCCCCGAACAGATCGCGAACCGCCGCGCGTCCCGCGAGCGCATCGCAGCGCTCGGCCGGCCCCTCTATCCGAACCGCTGGGACCCCACGCACCTCGTCTCGGACGTCGTCGCCCGGTGGTCCGCGAAGGACGCCGCGGCCCTCGAGGCCGAGCCCGAGGCGGACCGCCGCGTGCGCGTTCCCGGCCGCATCCTCGCGATCCGCAAGATGGGGAAGGCGATCTTCGTCGACCTCTCGGACGGCGCCCACCGCGTCCAGTCGTACCTCAAGAAGGACCTTCTCCGCCCCGGCGACTGGGAGCTCCTCGAGCAGCTCGATCTCGGCGATCACGTGGGCGTCGCCGGCACGGTTTTCCGGACGCGAACGGGCGAGCTCTCCGTGAAGGGCGCCGAGCTCGACTTCCTCGCCAAGTCGCTCCGGCCGCTGCCGGACAAGTGGCACGGCCTCACGGACGTCGAGCGCAAGTACCGCCAGCGCTACGTCGACCTCGTCGTCTCGCCCGAGACGCGCAAGACGTTCGAGGTGCGCGCGAAGATCGTCGCGTACATCCGGCGCTTCTTCGACGGGCGCGGCTTCGTCGAGGTCGAGACCCCGATGATGCAGACGCTCGCGGGCGGCGCGGCCGCGCGTCCGTTCGTGACGCACCACAACGCGCTCGACCTGCAGCTCTTCCTGCGCATCGCGCCCGAGCTCTACCTCAAGAGGCTCGTCGTGGGCGGGTTCCCGAAGGTCTACGAGATCAACCGCAATTTCCGAAACGAGGGAATCTCGACGCAGCACAACCCCGAGTTCACGATGCTCGAGTTCTACACGGCGTACGCGGACGCGCGCGACCAGATGGCGCTCACGGAGCAGCTCTTCGCGGGCGCGGCCGAGGAGATCCTCGGGACGACCGAGCTGCCTTGGGGCGACGAGACGATCTCGCTGAAGGCGCCGTTCAAGCGGGTCTCTATGGTGGACGCGATTCTGGAGAATATTTCTGCTTCGGAGGAAGAGAAGATTTCTTCGAGTGGTCCCGTGCGGGCAAGTGAACGCACGCGCGTCACGAGGGAAGCCCTCGGCGATCTTCACCTTCTAAGAAAAATCGCCAGTGAGGTTGGTGTGGAATCCGTCGAGCGCTTCGGCGAGTCCAAGGGGAAATTACTTGCAGAGATCTTCGGAGCCGTCGCGGAGCGGCGGCTTCTTCAGCCGACGTTCGTCATCGACTACCCGGCGGAGATCTCGCCGCTCTCGAAGACGAAGCCCGGAGATCCTTCGACCGCCGACCGCTTCGAGCTCTTCATCGGCCGGATGGAGGTCGCGAACGGGTTCTGCGAGCTGAACGACCCCGACGAGCAGGCCGAGAAGTTCCGCGCCCAGGTGGCCGAGCGCACGAAGGGCGACGACGAGGCGATGCTCTACGACGAGGACTACGTCGAGGCGCTCGCGTACGGGATGCCGCCGACGGCGGGCGAGGGCGTCGGCATCGACCGCCTCGCGATGCTCTTCACGAACTCGCACTCCATCCGCGACGTGATCCTCTTCCCGTTGATGCGGCCGAAGTGATCTCCCTCTTTCTTGCCAGGAAATATCTCCTCGCGTCCAGGCGCGACGCGCAGGTGGGGGTTGTCGCCCTCGCGGCGTTCCTCGGCCTTCTGCTCGGCGTCGCGGCGCTCGTCGTGTCGCTCGCGCTTCTCTCGGGCTTCCAGACGAACATCAAGAACCGCCTCCTCGCCGAGACGCCCCACCTCCTCGTGACGCCTGCGGGGCGCGGGGAGTTCCACGACGTCGACCGGATCGCGGGGAAGCTCGCCGCCGTGCCGGGCGTCGCGTCCGTCTCGCCCGTCGCGAAGGGTCGCGTGTGGGTGAGCCTCGGCTCGCAGGCCATGCCGGCGATGGTCGTCGGGCGCGAGAAGCAGCAGGGGCTCGTCCTCGACGTGGCGCAGGCGCGGCCGATCGGCCTCGTCGCGGGCGAGACGGTCACGCTCGTCTCGTCGCGTTCGCGCCTGTCGCCGCTCGGGCCCGTGCCCATCGTCGCGACGATGAAGATCGCGGGAGTCGTGCCCTCCGCCACGGGGCGGAAGGCCGCGGAAGCCTCGATGCCTCTCGAGGAGGCGCGCCGCCTGTTCGCGCTCGGGCCGGACGGCTCGACGGGCTACGAACTGCGCCTCACGAATCCTGAACATCCGGCGCGTGCCGCGGCGGCGGTTGCCGCGGCGCTCGGCCCGTCGGTCGCGGTCGCGACGTGGGAAGAGCAGAACCGCGCCCTCGTCCTCGCGCTCAGGATCGAGCGGACGGTCCTCTTCGCGGCCGTGTTCCTGATCGTGATCGTCGCGGGCCTGAACCTCGCGGCCACGTCCGCCGTGCTCGCGGCGACGCGCGCGGGCGACGCCGCGGTGCTGTCGGTTCTCGGCGCCTCGCCGCGTGCCGTGGGCCGCGTGTTCCTCGCCGCCGGCGCGGGCGTCGGCGCGGCGGGAACGCTCGGCGGCCTCGCCCTCGGCGTCGGCGTCGCGGTGCTCCTCGAGCGCGCGGGGCTCGTGCCTTTGCCCGCGCAGCTCTACGGCATGGCGCACGCGCCGTTCCGCGTCGAGGCCCTCGACGTTCTCGCCGTGGGAGTCCTTTCGATCCTCTGGTCGCTCCTCGCGGCCTCGATCCCGGCGCGGACGGCCGCGCGGCTCTCGCCCGTGGAGGCGCTGCGTGGCGCCTGACGGCGCGCCGCTCCTCGCGGCCGAGGGCCTCGCGAAGGGCTTCGGCTCCGGCGCCGGGCGCGTCGACGTCTTCCGGAACGTCTCGCTCGAGGTGCGCGCGGGCGACCTTCTCGCGATCACGGGGCCGTCGGGCTGCGGAAAGTCGACGCTCCTCCACCTGTTCGCCGGGCTCGACACGCCCGACGCGGGCGCCGTGCGCGTGGACGGGACCGACTGGAGCTCCCTTTCGCCCGAGGCGCGCGCGGCCCTGCGCGGGACGACGATCGGATTCGTGTTCCAGTTCCACCACCTCCTTCCCGAGCTCACGGCGGAGGAGAACGTCGCGCTGCCGCTCTTCCTCGCGGGCCGGTCCGAGGCGGACGGGCGGAAGGAGGCTCGCGACGTGCTCGATCGCGTCGGCCTCTCGGCGCGCGCGTCGGCCCTCCCGCGGACGCTTTCCGGGGGCGAGCGCCAGCGCGTCGCGATCGCACGCGCGGTCGTGAGGCGGCCGCGGATCCTCCTCTGCGACGAGCCGACGGGCAGCCTCGACGCGGTCCACGCGGCGGCCGTTTTCGACCTCCTCACGACGGTCGCGAAAGAGCGCGCGGGGGCGGCGATCGTCGTCACCCACGACCCGGAATGGGCGCGTCGCTGTGCTAGCATCAAATCGTTGGGAGGAGAAGGCTTGAGCGACGGCGCGTAGGCGCGGCTCGACCCTTTTTCCGGCCCGAAACGGCAGTCAAAACGATGTTCGAGAAATACAACGAGAAGGCGCGCCGGGCCCTGTTCTTCGCCCGGTATGAGTCCTCGAAACTGGGCTCGAAGGTCATCGAGTCCGAGCACATCCTCCTCGGGATCCTCCGGGAGGGTGAGGACGTCATCAAGGAGATCTTCGCGCGCTTCAACGTGAGGCCCGAGGACATCCGGCACGAGATCGAGGGCGACCGCGTCTTCGTCGAGCGCGTCTCCTCGACCCAGGAACTCCCGCTCTCGGAGGAGTCCAAGAAGATCCTCGCCTACGCCTCGCACGAGGCGGAGTCGATGATGCATCCCTACGTCGGCACGGAGCACCTCCTGATCGGCATCCTCCGCGTCGACCCCTGCGTCGCGGGCCGCATCCTGATGGCGCACGGCTTCAACCTCTACGGCGTCCGCGAGGAGACGATCGCGCTCATCAAGGAGCGCGAGGCCTCCAAGCAGAAGAAGGAGCTTCCGTTCCTCGCCGAGTACTCGCGCGACCTCACGGCGCTCGCGCAGACGGGCTCGTTCGACCCGCTCGTCGGGCGCGACGCGGAGGTCGAGCGGATCGTCCAGATCCTCTCGCGCCGCACGAAGAACAACCCGATCCTCCTCGGCGAGCCCGGCGTCGGCAAGACCGCCATCGTCGAGGGCCTCGCGCAGAAGATCGTCGAGGGCGGGGTGCCGCTGTTCCTCGCGCAGCGCAAGATCCTCGCGCTCGACCTCTCGCTGATCGTGGCGGGGACGAAGTACCGCGGCCAGTTCGAGGAGCGCCTCAAGGGAATCCTCAAGGAGCTCAAGGAGAACCAGGATCTCATCGTCTTCATCGACGAGATCCACTCCCTGATCGGCGCGGGCTCGGCCGAGGGCTCGCTCGACGCCGCGAACATCCTCAAACCGGCCCTCTCGCGCGGCGAGATCTCGTGCATCGGCGCGACGACGCTCAAGGAATACCGCAAGTACATCGAGAAGGACCGCTCGCTCCTCCGGCGGTTCCAGGCGGTCACGGTCGCTCCGCCGGACGAGGAAGAGACGCTTCAGATCCTCGAGGGCGTGCGCGAGCGGTACGAGAAGTTCCACCGCGTCCGCTACACGCCCGACGCGATCAGGACCGCCGTCTACCAGGCGAGCCGCTACATCCCCGACCGCTTCTTCCCCGACAAGGCGATCGACATCCTCGACGAGGCCGGCGCGAAGGTGAAGCTCCGCAAGACGGCGGACACGCAGAACCTCCGCAGGCTCGAGAACGAGATCAAGGGGATCGTCAAGGAGATGAAGAAGGCGATCTCCGAGAAGGACTTCGAGCGCGCCGTGTTCCTGCGCGAGCGCGAGATCGAGATCAAGGAAGAGATCGAGCGGACGAAGACGGCCGCACAGGACGAGTCCGCGGCCGTCGACGTCACCCGGGCCGACATCGAGGAAGTCATCTCGAGCTGGACCGGGATCCCCGTGACGTCGCTCCAGATGGAAGAAGCCGAGAAGCTCCTCCACATGGACGAGACGCTCAAGAAGCGCGTGATCGGGCAGGATCAGTCGATCGGCGCGATCAGCCGCGCGATCCGCCGCTCGCGGCTCGGCGTGAAGAACCCGAACCGCCCCATGGGCTCGTTCATCTTCCTCGGGCCCTCGGGCGTCGGAAAGACCGAGGCCGCGCGCCGGCTGGCGGAGTTCCTGTTCGACAACCAGAAGGCGCTCGTGCGCTTCGACATGTCCGAGTACATGGAGAAGCACGCGGTCTCCAAGCTGATCGGTTCGCCTCCGGGCTACGTCGGCCACGAGGAAGGCGGGCAGCTCACGGAGCGCATCCGCCGCCAGCCCTACTCCGTGATCCTCCTCGACGAGATCGAGAAGGCGCATCCCGACATCGCGAACCTGCTCCTGCAGATCCTCGAGGACGGGCAGCTGACGGACGCCTACGGAAACGTCGTCGACTTCAAGAACACGCTCATCATCATGACCTCGAACGTCGGGACGAAGTACCTCGTGACCGGGAGCCGCATGGGCTTCGGCGAGGGCAAGAACGCGCCCGAGCAGCGCGAGGTCGAGGAGATGGTCCTCAAGGAGCTTCGGCGGGAGTTCTCGCCGGAGTTCATCAACCGCATCGACGAGGTCATCGTCTTCAACCCGCTCGGCCTCGAGCAGCTGCGCGCGATCGGCCGCCTGCTCCTCGACGACGTCGCCGACACGCTCAAGCACCGCGGGCTCACGCTCGTCGCGAGCCAGGCCGCGGTCGACTGGCTCCTGAAGGCCTCCGGCCACGACGCGCACTCCGGCGCCCGCCCGCTCCGGCGGACGATCCAGCGGCACGTCGAGGACGCGGTATCGGAATTGCTGATCGCATCCCGAGAGCCTATCGAGTGCGTCGAAGTGACCGTGGAAGGGGACGAGCTCAAGGTCCAGATCCGGGCGCCCGAGCCCGTCGGGACGGGCCGGTAACCGCCTTGATGCCCTGTCTCCGCTTCTCCGGCGCCGCCGCCGGGAGTGTCGTGCGCTCGATCCGCGCTCTCGCAGGGGCAGGCCTTTTCGGCGCGCTCCTCCTGGCCGGACCCGCGCGGGCGCAGGCCCCGCCGCCGGCCGCCGCGCCGGCTCCCGCACCGACTCCCGCTCCCGACCAGGGTTTCGGCCCGAAGACCGAGTCGCCGCTCTCGGGCGCCATGGGCGCCGCTCCCTCGGTCCGGCTCGCGCCGGAGGGGGAAAAGGGGGCCGCCCGGACGCTTCCCCGGCTCGTCCAGATCGTCGTCAAGGGCGGGAAGACCACCGCGTCCGAGACCGTCGGGTTCTACCTCGGCCTCAAGCCCGGCGACCCGTACGACGACGATCTCGTCAAACGCAACTTCTCGAAGCTCTGGGACTCCGGCCTCTTCGAGGACGTCACGCTCGAGAAGGACGAGACGCCGCAGGGCGTCGTCCTCACGGCGACGGTCGTCGAGCGGCCGACCATCGCGGACCTCGAGTTTCGGGGAAACAAGAAGCTCACGACCTCGCAGCTGAAGGACAAGCTCAAGGAGGGCAAGGCCGAGATCCGGATCGGCGCCCCCGTCTCCCTGCGGGACGTGGCCAAGGCCAAGGGCGTCCTCCTCGACGGCTACAAGGCCGAGGGCTTCCGGTCGGCCGTCGTCGAGGCGCAGCTCGAGATCGTCTCGCCCGCGCAGCGGCGCGTCGTCTTCAACGTGGACGAAGGCGACAAGATGAAGGTCGAGTCCATCAACTTCTCGGGGAACACCGTCTTCGGCGCCCAGACGCTGCGCAACGCGATGAAGAAGACGGCGACCGCCCACTGGTGGCGGTTCTTCGACAGCAAGTCCACGTTCAACCAGGCGAGCTACGACGAGGACGTCGAGAGCCTTCGCAAGGCCTACCAGGACGCGGGCTACAAGGACGTCGTCGTCAAGGACGCGGTCATCGACACCTTCGTCGTGAACCCGAAAGAGAAGCGCCCGGACAAGATCAAGCGCCGCGCGCGACTCACGATCCCGATCGTCGAGGGAGAGCGCTGGTTCTTCGGCAAGCTCAACGTCGACGGGTCGACCGTCTACAAGCCGGAGGTCCTCGAGAAGTTCTTCGGGTACCGCACCGGCAAGCCGCTGAGCCGTGCCGTCCTCGCGGACGGGATGAAGTCGATCGAGGCGATCTACCGCAGCCGCGGCTACATCTACGTGTTCATGAACCCGGAGTTCGCGGAGAAGCCGAACCGCACCGTCGACGTCACCGTGAAGATCGCCGAGGGCGACCAGTACCGGCTCGGCCGGGTGGAGTTCCAGGGGAACAAGACGACGCGCGACAAGGTCCTGCGCCGGGAGCTGCAGCTCTACGAAGGCGACATCATGGACATGGAGACCTTCAAGAAGAGCATCCAGAAGGTCACGCAGCTGGGCTACTTCAAGGTCGAGGAAGACCCCGACTTCAAGGTCAACAACGACAAGAAGACGGTCGACATCACGATCAAGGGCACGGACACGAACCGCAACGAGGTCCAGTTCGGCGCGGGCTACTCGCAGCTGGACGGCCTCTTCGGGCAGTTCCAGTTCAACACGCGCAACTTCCTCGGCCGTGGCGACACGCTCGGCCTGCAGTTCCAGCGCGGCAACCGGTCGAACTTCTTCGACGTCTCGTTCTCCGAGCCGTGGTTTCTCGACCAGCGCATGTCCGTCGGCGGGGCGATCTTCAACCGCACGCTCGACTACGCCGACGTCGCCGGCGGCACCAACCAGAGCTCGAAGGGCCTGAACCTCTCGCTCGGGGTCGGACTGGGCGTGTGGGACGTGGTCTCTTTCTTCTACGGGTTCACGGACACGAAGAGCCGCTACCAGGTCTACCCGCCCCCGGCGCCTCCGGGCGGGGGGTACACCCCGCCTGCGTTCGCGGACTACACCGGCACGACGTCCTCGATCACTCCGGGCTACCGCTTCGACAGCCGCAACGACCCCTTCGACCCGACGCGCGGCACGCGCTACGGCGCCTCGGTGACGATCGCCGGCGGCGCGCTGGGGGGCGACTTCTCCTACGTGAAGAGCGCCCTCAGCTTCACCACCTACCTCCCGGCCACGAAGAAGTCGAACTTCGCCGTGAACGGGGAGCTCGGGATGCTGTTCCCGTACGACAGTCAGGCGCAGCGCGAGGCCGGGCACAGCGAGATCCCGATCTTCGAGCGCTACCGGATCGGCGGCGACCGGTCCGTGCGCTCTTTCAAGTACGGGGCGATCTTCCCGCTCGACGAACAGAACCGGGCGTTCTTCGACCAGAACGGCGCCCTTCTCGGCGGGAACCGGTTCGTCGTCTTCAATCTCGAGTACGTCTACCAGCTCGCCCAGCCGCTGAAGCTCGTGGTGTTCTTCGACGCGGGAAACACCTGGATCGAGGGCCAGACGGTGGACCTCCTCAAGATGAGGACTGCGGTCGGCCTCGAGATGCGGATCTTCCTGCCGATCTTCCAGGCCCCCCTGCGCTTCATCTACGGCATCAACCTCCATCCGAAGCTCATCCTCGACCAGACCGGGAAGCCGCTGGCCAACGGCGAGGAGAGCAAGACGGACTTCCAGTTCTCCATCGGAACCACGTTCTGACCGTCGAATTGCTATCATCCGGCGCTCGGCCGGCCTCCGGCCCCGGAAAACACCTTAAGGAGTCAGATTCCATGAAGCGCATCGTCACGTTCGCGGCCGGCGCCCTCGCCCTCGCCGTCGCCGCCGCTCCGGCTTTCGCCCAGACGGCCGCGGCCCCCGCTCCGGCCGCCGGGAACTCGAAGATCGGCGTCATCGAAGTCCAGCGGATCGTTCAGGAGTCGGCCATCGGCAAGGAGAGCCTTGCCCGCGTCCAGAAGGTTCAGCAGGCGAAGCAGGAAGAGCTCACGAGGCGCCAGAAGGAGCTTCGCGACCTCGAGACGAAGATCCAGGACCAGGGCAAAGCCCTGTCCGAGGACGCGATGGAGAAGCTCCAGAAGGAATACCAGGCCAAGGCGGTAGAGCTCAAGCGCTTCCAGGACGACGCGCAGAAGGAGCTGGAGGAAACCCAGCGCAAGGAGCTCGGCGACCTCGAGAAGCGGATCATGCCCGTCATCACCGAGGTGGCGAGGGAGCAGGGCTATCAGCTCGTCTTCAACAAGTTCAACAGCGGGCTCCTCTTCGCCGACGACAAGTCCGTCGACCTGACGGAGGCCGTCATCACGAAGTTCAACTCGCAGATCGCCGCGCCGAAGGCGGCCGCTCCGAAGCCGGCCGCCGCCGCGCCCGCCCCGGCTGCCGCCAAGCCGGCCGCCGCCGCGCCCAAGAAGTAACGGCCGCGTGGCTGCGTTCACCGTCGCCGAGGTGGCCGCCGCCTGCGGCGGGCGCGTCGCCGGCGACGGAGGCGCGTCGCTGACCGGGGTTCGCGCCCTCGAGAGCGCGGACCCCGAGTCTCTCTCGTTCGTGACCGACGCGAAGGCGCTCAAGCGCGCCGCCGCGTCGCGTGCCGGAGCGTTCCTGGCGCGCTCGGCCACGGATCTGCCTGGCCGGACCGTCATCGAGGTGGCCGACCCCCAGCTGGCGCGCATCGCCGTCTTGCGCCTCTTTCACCCGCGCCGGACCGCCCGGCCGGGGATCCACCCGACCGCGGCCGTGGATCCCGCTGCGTCCGTCGATCCCTCGGCCGAGATCGGGCCTTACGCCGTGATCGGTCCCGAGAGCCGGGTCGAAGCCGGCGCCGTCGTCGAGGCGCACGCCGTCGTCGGCGCCCGCTGCCGCGTCGGCGCCGGGTCTTGGCTCCACCCCCCACGTCGTCCTCTACGACCGCATCGCCCTCGGCGAGCGCGTCGAGATCCACGCCGGCGCCGTGCTCGGGGCGGACGGCTTCGGCTACGCGACGACCGCGCAAGGGCTCGTGAAGATCCCGCAGGTCGGCGTCGTGACCGTCGGGGACGACGTGGAGATCGGCGCGAATACCTGCGTCGACCGCGCCGCCCTCGAGACGACGACGCTCGGGGCCGGCACGAAGGTCGACAACCTCGTCCAGATCGGCCACAACGTGATCGTCGGCCGCCACGACGTCATCTGCGCCCAGGTCGGCATCGCGGGTTCGGCCGTGCTCGAGGACGGCGTCGTCCTCGGCGGCCAGGTCGGGGTCGCGGGGCACCTCACGGTGGGCGCGGGCGCCCAGGTGCAGGCCCAGAGCGGAATCGGCGCGGACGTGCCGCCGAAGCAGGCGCTGCACGGTTCGCCCGCGTTCGGGTATCGCGACTACCAGAGATCCTGGATCGAGCTCCGGCGGCTGCCGGAGACCGCCCGTCTCGTGCGCCGGCTCGCGGAGAAGGCCGGGCTGCTCAAGGGAGGAGACTCGTGAGCGAACCCGTTACGAGGGCCGACATCCTCGAGATCCTGCGGCTGCTGCCGCACCGCTACCCGTTTCTGCTCGTCGACCGGATTCTCGAGATGTCGCCGGGCCCCGTAGCGGTCGGCTCGAAGGTCGTCGGCCTGAAGAACGTCACGGTGAACGAGCCGTTCTTCCAGGGGCACTTCCCGGGGAACCCCGTGATGCCGGGCGTCCTGATCATCGAGTGCATGGCGCAGGTGGCCGGCTGCCTCTTCTTCGCGAAGGAGCCGGATCCGTCCGCCAAGCTCATGTTCCTGTCGGGAGTCGACAAGGCCCGCTTCCGGCGGCCCATCTTTCCCGGCGACCAGATCATGGTGTCGGGCGAGATCGTGAATGTGAAGCTCGGTATGGTGAAGTTCAGGGCCGAGGCCCGCGTGGACGGCGCGCTTTGCACGGAGGCCGAGATCATGTCGAGCCTCGTGAACCGTCCGGGAGCCGTGTGATGCCGATCCACCCGACCGCCGTCGTGGACCCGACGGCCTCCGTCCATCCCACCGCCGACGTCGGCCCCTACGCAATCGTCGGCCCGAACGTCACGATCGGCGCCCGCACGACCGTCGGCGCCCACGCGGTCATCGAGGGGCCCACGACGATCGGCGAGGACAACCGCATCTGCCCGCTGGCCGCGCTCGGAGGGCCGCCCCAGGACCTCAAGTACAAGGGCGAGCCGACGACGCTCGTGATCGGGAACCGGAACATGTTCCGGGAGTTCTGCACGATCCACCGCGGGACCGTCACGGGACACAAGACGACGATCATCGGCGACGACAACCTCTTCATGGCCTACGCGCACGTCGCCCACGACTGCACGGTCGGGAGCCGCACGGTCTTCGCGAATGGCGCGTCCCTCGCGGGCCACTGCACGGTCGAGGACGACGTCATCCTCGGCGGTTACGCGGCGGTGCGCCAGTTCCTGAGGGTCGGGCGCTACGCGTTCGTCGGAGCGTTCTCCGGGATCAACCGCGACATCCTGCCGTTCGTGTGGAGCTCCTCGGACCGCGACGTGAAGGCCTACAAGGTGAACGCCGTCGGCCTCTCGCGGAAGGGCTTCTCGAAGGAGCGCGTCGACGCCCTTCAGAAGGCCTACCGCATCCTCCACAAGCACCGCCACGACAAGACCGCGCTCCTCGCCGGCCTCGAGCCGCTCGCCGCGGCCTCGGACGACGTGAAGTTCCTCCGAGACTTCATCGTCGCCTCGAAGGAAGGCGTCCACGGGGCGTAGAGGGGGCGGAAGACCCTAGTCCCGGGCCGGTAGCGTGCGCTGCCAGTGCCTTCCGAGGCGCTCGCCTGCCTTCTCGATGACCCGGCAGAGCCGCTTGATCCCCTCGTCGATGACGTCGGGCGCCGCGTAGGAGAAGTTCAGGCGCATCGTCCGCTCGCCGCCGCCCGCCGGGTAGAACGCGGCGCCCGGCACGAAGGCCACCTTTTCGGCGATCGCCTCGTCGAGGAGCTTGACGGTGTCGAAGCCCTCCGGAAGCGTCGCCCACAGGAAGAGCCCGCCGCCCGGCTTCGTCCAGCGGACGCCCGGAGGGGCGTAGCGGTCGAGGGCGCGGAGCATCGCGTTGCGGCGCTCGCCGTAGACGCGGCGTATGACCTTCACGTGGCGGTCGAGGAAGCCGCCGCGCGCGACCTCGTACGCGACGTACTGGCAGAACGTGGACGTGTGGAGGTCCGCGCCCTGCTTGATCTGAACGAGCTTGGAGATGACGACCTCGGGCGCGACGACCCACGCGATGCGCAGGCCGGGAGCGAGCGTCTTCGAGAGCGTCGAGAGGTAGAGGACGTTCCCCGTGAACGTCTTCTCGCCGCTCGCGCAGCCGTGCGTCTCGGCGTCGAGCGCAACGAGCGACGGGAGGTGCTCGCCCTCGTAGAGGAGCTGGCCGTAGGGGTCGTCCTCGACGATCGGAATCCCGAGCGCGGACGCGCGCTGGACGAGCTGGCGGCGGCGCGGGAGGCTCATCGTGACGCCCGCGGGATTCTGGAAGTTCGGGAGCGCGTAGACGAACTTCGGGCCGCCGCGGAGCTGGACGTCGAGGGCCTCCATGTCCATGCCGTCGTCGTCGATCGGGACGGAGAGATAGTCCGCCTGGTAGGCGTTGAACGCCTGGAGCGCCCCGAGGTACGTCGGGGCCTCGGTCAGGACGCGGTCGCCCGGGTTGATGAGGAGCTTGCCGATCAGGTCGAGCGCCTGCTGGGAGCCGGACGTGATGAGGACGTTTTCGGGGCCCACCTTCACGCCGTAGCGGCTCATGTGCCGGACGAGGAGCTCGCGGAGGGGGCGGTAGCCTTCGGTCGTCGTGTACTGGAGGGCCGACGTGCCCCAGTCCGAGAGGACGCGCTCGGTGGCGGCGCGGATCGCCTCGATGGGGAAGACCTCCGGGGCGGGGAGCCCGCCGGCGAAGCTGATGATCTCGGGGCTTTCCGTGAGCTTCAGGAGCTCCCGGATCATGGAGGCCGTGATGCGCTGCGTGCGCTGCGCAAACCGCTGGGACCAGAGCGTATCCGGAGCGGGCGCGGGCGGGCGCGCGGCGGTCCCGTCCGCCCTCAGACTGCCGAGGACTTCCTCCCCGGGCAGAGCAACGCTAACCATGGGCACACCCCCGACTTGAGAGCGTCTCGCCGGGCGCTTCCGGCCGCCATGATGCGGGCTGATCAGGGCGAAAAACGCCGAAAACTTCCAGTCCGCGTGCGCCCTCGCCAGCGGCGTGAAGTGCCAAGAGGAGTCTGATAGACTCATAGCGATGAGTAAGCGACTGCAAGTGCTTCTCGACGAGCCGGAAATCCGGGAAATCCAGCGTGCGGCGCGCGCGAAACGGATGACGGTCGCGGAATGGGTGCGTGGCGCTCTGCGCGAGGCGCGCCGGCGTGAGCCGCTTGGAGACGTGTCGGACAAGCTCGCAGCGATCCGACGCGCCGTTCGCCACCAGGGTCCGACCGGAGACATCGGACAGATGCTCGCCGAAATCGAGAAGGGCTACGGATCGGGCGAGTGATCTTCGTCGATTCCAACATTCCGATGTACCTCGTCGGCGCGCCGCATCCACGCAAGGCGGACGCGCAACGCATCGTCGAAGGATTCATCTCCGAGAAAAGGCGTCTCGTGACGGACGTCGAGGTCCTCCAGGAGATCCTCCACCGTTATGCGGCGATCGACCGCCGGGAAATGATCCAACCGGCGTTCGACGCCCTTCTCGGCGTCGTCGACGAAGTGTTCCCGATCAAGGCCGTGACAGTCGAACGAGCGAAGGCGATCGTTCTCGCGCGCCGAAAGCTCTCGGCCCGTGACGCCCTGCACCTCGCGGTCATGGAGGAACAGGGCGTGAGCGAGATCTTGACCTTCGACGCGGGATTCGACGGTTATCCCGGCGTGACGCGTCTGCACTAATTGGCGCGACGTTCACTTCGGGCGAACACCCCGTGGCCGCATCACGAACCCGTCGTGCCAAGACGTGTCGTACGGGTCGAGGACTTCCTCCCAGTAGTCGTCGGTTCCTTCGACGCTGAACGACAAAAGGGCGCGCTCGTACTCGAAAGTGAGGACGGCGAAGAAACGGCTCTCGTCTTTCGCCCAACCGAGAGCCTCCACTTCGCCGATGAAGAAATCTGTCTTCCAGCCCTTGAGTGAGCGAACGACTTGGCCCTCTCTGGTAGTCAGTATCACTTCGTTCTCCGTCGAGGGGCTGTCGGAGAGGCGGATGCGGAATCGGCCGTTCGGCGAATTCACGGACCTTTCGAGGCCGGTGAGTCCTGTCAGCTGCGGCTTCACACGCACCCACGTGTCGGAGCGAACCGGCAAGGAGAGGGGAAACGTCGACGAGGGCGCCCGATCGACGCGCTCGCTGCGCGTGGAGACCCTTGACATGACGCCCGACTCCCTCTGTACGACCCAGAGCTCTTTTCTGCGGATCTCTACGATCCCGCCCCAGTCGCTTTCGCATGGCATGTTCGAGAATTCCGGATCTTCGTCCTCGGTGTCGTACTCCTCTTCGTTTGCGGCCACACCGAAAAAGGTGCGCCGACGATAAGTCCACTCCCTAGCTCGCGGCCCCGGAGTCATCGACGCACAGCGCGAGTGCCACATGACTCCGTTCGCTCCCAGACCAGCTCTTGAGGAGACGAGATCCGACCAAACGAGGTCGCAGTCGACGCCGCCCGCCTCCGTCCGCCGCGGCCGGTAGATCGCCTTCATCCCGTACGAGTTGTGCTCATGGGCTCCGCGGTCCCATTGGAAAGCAAACGCGAGCTGCGAGTCGCCCGGACGGAGTCTGAGGAGCTCCAATCCGTGCCCCCAGTAGTGGTCAGGCTCCACTTTCCAAACCAGCAACGAACGCGTGAGGTCGATGATCCCGACGATGGTGAACCCGCATTGTGCGCACGCCCCCGTGCTCCCGTTCACGATGGCGAGAAGGTATCGGCCCTTGAGGAGGCCGAGATCGGTTTCGATTGCCTCGAAGACCTTTGCCCTCGTGACGTTCCATTCGGGCTCGGCTTGCGGATCATGGGCGGGTTCAGGCGGCGCCTCGTAACCCGGCAGAAGGAACTCCATGACCTCCGGTTCGGAAAGGCCTCCGAGCTGCAACGTGGGTTTTGGGGGGCCTTCGGGTTGCCCCGCGAGAACGGCTGGCCGAAGCGCAAGGGCGAAGGTGAGGGCGATCAGGAGCCTGTGGAGCACGTCTCGGCTCCCTGCAAACAGCAAACCGCCCGCGCGTTGGTCCCTGGCGGGCAACGCGCGGGCGGCTTTCATTCGTCCTGGATCGTCTGATGCGTTCTGGAGACCTACTCCTCGACGACCTCCACCTTGCGGTGCTTGGCGCGCTCGGCGATGAGCTTCTCCTGGAGGGGCCGCGGGACCTCTTCGTAGTGGCCCATCTCCATGTGGAAGCTGCCGCGCCCCTGCGTGATCGACCGGAGGATCGACCCGTAGGAGATCATCTCGGCGAGCGGGACCTCGGCACGGATGATCGAGTCCTCGCCCTCCTGGTCCATGCCCGCGGGCCGCCCGCGCCGCGACGTGAGGTCGCCCATGAGCTCGCCCATGTACTCCTGCGGGGCATGGATCGCGACCTTCATGATCGGCTCGAGGATCGTCGGCTTCGCGCGCTCCATGGCGTCCTTGTACGCGAGCGAGCCGGCGATCTTGAACGCCATTTCCGACGAGTCGACGTCGTGGAACTGTCCGTCGTAGACCTCGACCCGGAAGTCGACCATCGTGAATCCGGCGAGGTACCCGCGCTTCCTGATGTCCTGGATCCCCTTCTCGATCGCGGGGATGTAGTTCCGCGGGATCGAGCCGCCGAACGTGTCGTCCTCGAACTCGAAGTCCGCGCCGCGGCCGAGCGGCTTGATGCGGATCTTGCAGTCCGCGAACTGTCCGTGGCCGCCGGTCTGCTTCTTGTGCCGGCCATGGCCTTCGGCCGGGCGCGTGATCGTCTCGCGGTACGGGACCTTCGGCGGGTGGAGGATGACTTCGACGCCGCTCTTCCGCTTCATGCGCGCGACGGCGATCTCGACGTGGAGCTGGCCCGCGCCCGAGAGGAGGAAGTCGTGGGTGTCGGCGTCGCGGGAGAAGTGCAGCGACGGGTCTTCCTCGATGAGCTTCGCGAGCGCCACCGAGATCTTCTCCTCGTCCCCCTTGGCTTTCGGCTCGATCGCGAACGAGATCGCGGGCTCGGGAAAGGCGATCCGGTCGAAGACGAAGGGCTTGTCCTTGGTCGAGAGCGAGTCGCCCGACAGCGTCTCCTTCAGCTTGGCCACGCCGCCGATGTCGCCGGCCGGGATCTCGGAAACCGTCTGGAGGTTCTTGCCGAGGGGCGAGAAGACGGGGCCGAAGCGCTCCGCGGTCTCGCGCGAGGCGTTCCAGTACGTTCCGTCGCCCTTCACCGTGCCCGAATAGACACGGAAGAGCGTGAGCCGGCCCGCGTACGGGTCGGAGATCGTCTTGAAGACGAGGGCGGCCACCGGTCCCGCCGGATCGGGCGCGAGGGCCTCGGCCGAGCCGCTCTTGCCCTTCGCGACGGACTGGAAGGCGTCTGCGGTCGGGAGCAGGTCCTCGATCTCGTCGAGGAGTTTCTCGACGCCCGTTTCGTGGCTGCCGCTCGCCGTGAAGAGGACCGGGGCGATCTTGCGCTCCTGGATCGCTTTCTTGAGGGCGGGCTTCATCTGCTCCTCGCTGAGGTTGCCCTGCGAGAAGAACGTTTCCATGAGCTTGTCGTCGCCCTCGGCGACCAGCTCGACGAGGGTCTCGTGGAGCTGGGCGGCGTCGGCCGCGAACTCGTCGGGGATGACGCCCGGCGCCGTCTTGCCGGCGTCGTCCGTGAGCCAGCCCTGCATCGCGACGAGGTCGATGACGCCGCGGAAGCCCTTCTCCTTGCCGATGGGGGCCTCTACGCAGGCGCACGCGCGCCCGAACTTCTTCTGGAGCTGGTCCATGACGCGGCCGCCGTCGGCACGCTCGCGGTCCATGCGGTTCACGACGACGAGGCGGGGGAGGCCGAGCTCGTCGCACACCTTCCAGGCCTTTTCGGTCTGGACCTCGACGCCCGCGACGGCGTCGACGACGATGATCGCCGCGTCGGCGGCGCGCAGGCCGCAGAGCATCTCCGAGACGAAGATGCCGTAACCCGGCGTGTCGATCAGGTTGATCTTCTTCTTCTTCCACTCGAGCGATGCGACCGCGAGGCCAATCGAGATCTTCCGCTCGACCTCCTCGGGGTCGAAGTCCGTGGGAGCGTTGCCTTCCTCGACGCGGCCGAACCGCGGCGTGGCGCCGGCTTCGTGGAGCAGCGCGGAGACGAGCGTCGTCTTGCCGACGCCGTTGTGCCCCACGACGGCGACGTTGTGGATGGCGGACGCGGGATAAACCTTCATGAACAACCCTCCGATCCCTGTTTGAAGGGAGCGCGATTATAGGGAGAGGAAGGCCCGGAGCGAGCCCCGGCAATTGCATCAGGTCCGGTCCCGTGTGCGCACCCCGCGGACACCCTGCGTGAACGGCTCGGGGGCCGGCGGGCCAGGGGCCCGCTGATAGAATCGCGCTCTGCGCCCTGCGCGCTCATGGAGGCCGTCTGCCGCGCGAACCAGGCACGCCGAACCCGCCGCGCAAGTTCGCGCGTTACGAGGTGGAGCGCGAGCTCGGCAAGGGGGCGATGGGAGTCGTCTACCTCGGCCGGGACCCGGTCATCGGCCGGCGTGTCGCCCTCAAGACGATCCGGGCCACCGCCGAGGACGATTCGGAGCAGCGCGAGTTCAACGAACGGTTCATGCGCGAGGCTCAGGCCGCCGGGACGCTGTCGCATCCGAACATCGTCACGATCCACGACGTCGGCGAGGAAGTCGAGACCCAGACGTCTTTCATCGCGATGGAGTACGTCGAGGGCAAGAACCTCAAGCAGCTCCTGAAGGACAAGGTTGCGTTCTCGTGGGACCGCGTCGCGGAGATCGCGATGTCCGTCGCGGACGCCCTCGACTACGCCCACCGCAAGGGAATCGTCCACCGCGACGTCAAGCCCGCGAACATCATCATCCTCACCAGCGACGGAACCGTGAAGATCACGGACTTCGGAATCGCGAAGATCGAGGCGTCCAGCCTCACGGAGACCGGCCAGTTCCTCGGCACGCCGAACTACATGTCGCCCGAGCAGGTCACGGGCGAGACCGTGGACGGCCGCAGCGACCTCTTCTCCCTCGGCGTCGTGCTGTACGAGCTCCTCACGAAGAGGAAGCCGTTCATCGGCGACAACCTCACGTCCATCTCGTACAAGATCGTCCACGAGGAGTTTCCGCCGCCCGAGACGTACGACGCCACGATCCCGGGCGAGTTCGGCCCGATCCTGGCTCGGGCGCTCGCGAAGGACCCGGCGGCGCGGTTCCAGAGCGGCAAGGACTTCCACGCCGCGCTGGCCGAGTTCCGGACGCGGCACGCCGAGATGGAGATGCTCAAGGACCTCGGCGAGATGGTCGCGCAGGCCGAGAACCTCGGCCCGGTGTCCACGGTCGAGTCGAAGAAGACTCCTCTTCCCGAAGTGCCGGCCCCGCCGCAGGGCGGCCTCTCGAAGGGTCCCGCGGGTATGGGAGGCGGGGCGACCAGCCTCGAGGACCTGGCGCGGCGCGGGCGCAGCGACCTCAACCCCGCTCTCGTCGGGCCCGCGCCGACGAATCTCGAGAGCTCGATCCCCGACTGGAGCCTCGACACGGACGCGCTGAAATCGCCCGCCGAGCGGGAAGCCGCGAAGAAGAAGGAGCGGGAGACGCCCGAGCCGGTGTCCTCGCCGGGCACGCTCGTCTCGGACCTTCAGCGCGGAAAAAAGGCGGTCCCGCCGCCGCCAGACGAGGCGAAGATCTCGACGGGGGAAATAAAGCGGCCCGCGCCGGTTCCGCCTCCTCCGTCGCAGGCCTCCGTCCCGACGCCGCCGCGCGGCGTGCCGCCGATCGCGGGGCCGCCTCCGGTGCGCGTCGCTTCGCTGCCGCCGAACGGTGCGGTGCCGACTCCCGTGCGCGGCGTTCCGGCGCTCCAGACCGTGCCGACGCCGGCGGTCCCGCCGCGCACGCCGGCGTCGCCCGTCGCACCGCTGCCGCGGCCCGCCCCGCCGCCCGCGCCCGCCGCTCCCACCCTCCCCCCCGCGGTCGCGGCGTCTCCGGCCCGGCCCGCCGGCGCGCCGCCGGTCCGCGACCTTTCGGCGCCGATTCCCCAGCAGCGTTCCGCGGGCCCGCGCCCGGGCGGGCCGCGCCCTCCCGGCCGCGACCTCACGGGTCCGGTCGGCCCGCGTCCCGCGACGGGACCGCTCCCGCTCGCGGACTCGAAGGCGAAGAACTTCAGGGAGGCGCTTCGCCTGAGCGTCAATCGCCGCTGGGTTCTCGTCGTGATCGGGGCTGCCATCCTCGCGGGCGTCGCGATCGTCGGGCTTCTCGCCCAACGCTCGTCCTCGATCGCGGGGCGCGGCGCCGACGAGGCCGCCGCCCGTGAGACCCTCGCGAACAAGAAGCTCCTCGAGGACGGAACGCGCCTCCTCGGCGCGGGCCAGCCCGCCGAGGCGCGGCTGAAGTTCCTCGAGCTCGTCCGGCTCGCCCCGGAGTCGGCCGCGGCCCGCAGCGCGCTGCAGCAGGCCGAACAGCTCCTCGCGAAGACGCAGGAGGCCGAGCGCAAGGCCGCCGAGGCCGGGGCGTATCTCGCCGAGGCGCGCCGGGCCCGCACGTCGGGGGACTGGGCCCGGGCGGTCGTCGAGTCGGACGGCGCCCTCGCAAGCGACCCCGCGAACGCCGAGGCGAAGGAGATCCGCGACGCCGCGCAGGCCGAGATCCGGAAGCAGGGCCGGGCGGCGCAGAAGAAGGCCGAGAGCCAGATTCGGACGATGAAAGCTTCGCCGAGGCCGAGGCCCACCGTGGCGGCCGAGCCGGTTGCGGCCGGTCCGGCCACCGCGGAGCCCCTGCCGGCGCCCGCCCCCGCGGCCGCGGGGCCGCGCGTGCGCCTCAAGGTCGCGTTCAAGGCGCCGATTCCGCAGGGCTACGTGATGATCCGGCGGAACGACGTCGAGATCTGGCGCCGCGCCTTCGACTTCGGCCGCAAGTCCGGCGGCGGAACCCTCGAGGGCGAGGTCGACGTCGCATCGGGAGCGGGCGAGTACAAGGTCTGGGTCATCGCGACGGACCGGAGCGTCAGCGAGTACCAGGTGGTTCCGCTGACCGTGGGCGAGGGCCGCACGCTCGCTCTCGACGTGGACTCCCAGAAGAAGCTCGCCGTTTCCCTGCGGTAGTCTGCGGGGATGTACGCCCTCCTCGCCGCGGCTCTCGCCGCCACACTCCTTCCGTCCGCGTCGGCCCCGTTCGGCCCGGCTCCCGTCGCGCACTCGAGGCGCGGGGTCGTCGCGTCCGCGACCGCCGAGGCGTCGGACGCCGGCGCGGAGATCCTCGCGTCCGGAGGGAACGCCGTGGACGCCGCGGTCGCGACGGCGCTCGCCCTCGCCGTGACGTATCCGTCCGCCGGAAACCTCGCGGGCGGGGGCTTCGCGGTCGGGCGCACCCCGTCGGGCGAGCTCTGGGCGCTCGACTTCCGCGAGACGGCGCCCGCGGCCACGTGGCGAAACAGCTTCCTCGGTCCGGACGGCAGGGCCCGGCCCGGCGCGTCGATGAACGGCGGCCTCGCGGTCGGGACGCCCGGCACCGTGCGCGGGCTCGAGGCCCTGCACCGGAGGTATGGAAGGCTCCCGTGGGCGCGGCTCTTCGCGCCCGCCGTGCGCCTCGCGCGCCAGGGCTTCCGCGTGCAGCCGGGGCTCACGCGAATAATTGCGGCCTACGAAGCCGATCTCGCGCGCGACGCGGAGGCTGCGCGGCTTTTTCTCGCGAACGGCCGGGCGCTCCCTCCCGGCTCCCTCCTCGTGCAGGAGGACCTCGCGCGGACGCTCGAGATCATCGCCGCGAAGGGCGCCGACGGCTTCCACCGGGGCGACGTCGCGCGCAGGATCGCTGCGTTCGTGCAGGCGACCGGCGGCGTCCTCACGGAGGCGGATCTCGCGGGCTACCGGCCCGAATGGCGCCCGCCGTTCGTCTTCGACGACGGGAGATTCCGCCTCGTCACGATGCCGCTGCCCTCCTCGGGCGGTTTCCTTCTCGCGTCGATCCTCGGCCAGCTCCGGTTCGTCCACGGGTCGATCGCCGACCGCGACGCGGCCGGGTCGATTCATCTGGTGGCCGAGGCCGAGCGCCGCGCGTACGCGGACCGCAACAGCTATCTCGGCGACCCCGCGTGCGTGGACGTCCCCCTCGCCACCCTTCTCGCGCCGGCGCGCCTCGCGGCCCTGGGATTCTCCATCGACCCGTCCCGCGCGACGCCGTCCAGCGCAATCGCGGGCGGCGCATGGCCGCGCGACCCGGACCAGACGACGCACTTCACGACGGCGACGGCCGACGGCGGCGTGGTCGCCGTCACGTACACGCTCAACGACACGCTCGGGAACCACACGGTCGTGCCCGGCGTCGGCGTGCTCCTGAACAACGAGATGGACGACTTCGCGACCGAGCCCGGCGCCGCGAACTCCTACGGCCTCGTGCAGGGCGAGTCGAACGCGGTGCGCGCCGGGGCGCGGCCGCTCTCGTCCATGGTGCCGACGATCGTCCTGGAGGACGGCCGCCCGCGCCTCGCGCTCGGTTCGCCCGGGGGTGCCCTCATCCCGACGACGGTCCTGCAGGTGTACCTCAACGCCCTCGTCCGCGGCGAGCCCCTGGGCGAGGCGGTCGCGGCCCGGCGCTTCCATCACCAGCATCTCCCGGACCGCATCGAGGTCGAGCAAGGCGCGTTTTCGGAGGACGTGCTGGCGGCGCTCCGCGCGAAGGGCCACGCGCTCTACGTGCGCGGCGACAGGTTCACGGAGGGGAAGATCGGCCGCGTCCACGCGGTCGCGTTCGAAAAGGACGGCTCGCTGACGGCGGCGGCCGACCCGCGCGGCTACGGCGCGGCGAGGGGGGCGGAGAACGCGACCTCCTCCTCCTCGAGCCTCCTCGAGAGAAACCGCCTCTCCGACCCGTTGCCGGCGAGCGCGAGCGCCGCGCGGTAGCTCTCCGCGGCCTCGGCGTGGCGGCCCAGCCGGCGCAGCAGGTCGGCCTTCGCGGCGGGCAGCAGGTGGTAACCCGCGAGCGCGCCGGAGCGCTCGAGCTCCTCGACGAGCGGCAGGCCCGCCTCGGGCCCGGCCGACATCGCGACGGCGACTGCGCGGTTCAACGCGACGACGGGGGAGGGGCGCACGCGGTGGAGCGTGCCGTACAGCGCCGCGATCTGCCGCCAGTCCGTCTCGGAGGGCGACGCCGCCCGCGCGTGGAGCGCCGCGATCGCGGCCTCGACGGCGTAGGGTCCGGGAGGGGAGCCTGAGAGCGCGCCCGGCAGGAGCGCCATGCCCTCCGCGATCGCCGCACGGTCCCACAGGCGCCGGTCCTGTTCTTCGAGGAGGACGAGATCGCCCCGGCCGTCCACGCGGGCCTCGCGTCGCGCGTCGGTCAGGAGCATGAGTGCGAGAAGGCCTCGCGCGTCGCGCTCTCCCGGAAGGAGCTCGACGACGAGTCGCGCGAGGCGGATCGCCTCGGCCGAGAGGTCGCGGCGCACGAGCGCGTTGCCGCCCGTCGCCGCGTAGCCCTCGTTGAAGATCAGGTAGAGCGTTGCAAGAACGCCGTCGAGCCTCTCGGGGAGCTCGGCACGGCCCGGGACGCGGTAGGGAATTCCCGCGTCCCGGATCTTCCGTTTGGCGCGCACGAGGCGCTGGGCCAGGGTGCTCTCCGGGACGAGGAACGCGCGCGCGATTTCCGGCGTGGAGAGGCCGCCGAGCGTATGCAGCGTCAGCGCGACGCGGGCCTCCAGGGCGAGCGCCGGGTGCGAGCACGTGAAGACGAGCCGCAGCCGGTCGTCCGGGAGGCCCTCGGGCGCGCCGTCCGGGTCAGGCGCGTTCACGGCCTCCTCATCCTTCAGGAGCGCCGCCTTGCCCGCGAAGATGCGCTCGCGGCGCAGCCGGTCGAGCGCCTTGTGGCGGGCCGTCCCGACGATCCACGCCCGGGGGGTCGCGGGGACGCCCTCACGGGGCCAGCGCTCGGCCGCCACCGTGAACGCCTCCTGCATGGCCTCCTCGGCGCGGTCGAAGTCCCCGACGAGAGCGATGAGGCTCGCGAGGATGCGTCCGGACTCTTCGCGAAAAAGGCGGTCGAGGTCCACGGGCGTAGGGAGATACGCAAGCCCGTGGACCTGGGTTGCTTCGCTCGCTGCGGGCGTCACATCTTCTGGATCGGCCGGACCTCGATCGAGCCGGTCCGAGCACCCGGGATCCGGGCCGCGATGGCGATCGCCTCGTCGAGATCCTTCGCCTCGACGAGGTAGTAGCCGCCGAGCTGCTCTTTCGTCTCGGCGAAGGGCCCGTCCGTCGTGAGCGTCTTGCCGCCCTTCACGCGCACGGTCGTGGCCGTGGACGTGGGCTGCAGCGGATTGCCGCCCTTGTAGTTTCCTTTCTTCTTGATGTCCTCGGTGAAGGACATGTACTCGCCGAACATCGCGCCCTGCTCGGCCTTCGGCATCGCTTCCCAGCTCTTCTCGTTCTCGTAGATCAGCAGCAGGTATTCCATGGGCGCCTCCTCGCGGCCCCTCGGGGGCCTTTCCTCCTGGTCGAACGGGAGTGCCCCAAATCGACATCCCGTGTTATCGTCCGCCCTCCTCGGGGCGTAGCGCAGCCTGGTAGCGCACACGGTTCGGGACCGTGGGGTCGGAGGTTCGAATCCTCTCGCCCCGACCACTTCTCACGTCAGCCCCGCTCCCGAAGGCGGGGCTTTTTCATTCCCGGACCGTGGGTCGGTAAGATCTCCCCGCCATGACGCGACCCGTCCGTCCCGAGTCCCGCGGCGGAGGCGTCCTCTCGCGCCGCCGCCCTCCGTCGCCGCACGTCGAGACGAAGCGACGGGCCAAGCGCGCGCGCATCCTCGAGAGCGCGGTCCGGAGCTTCGCCGCCAAGGGCTTCTACGGGACGTCGATGGACGACATCGCCGAAGAGCTCCTCCTGACGCGGGGCAGCCTCTATTACTACTTCAGGGACAAGGAAGAGATCCTCGCCCTCTGCCACGAGACGGCCCTCGAGGCGATGCTCGAGGTGACCGGGCGCGTGCGGGCCTCGCAGCTGCCGCCCGACCAGGCCCTGCGCCGCATCGTCCTCGAGCACGCGCGCGTCATGGTCGACAAGTTCCACGGCACGGCGCTCGCTCTCCAGTTCGACGCCCTCGACCCGAAGCGCCGCGCCACCGTCGTCGCCGCGCGCGACGCCTATGAGCGAAGCGTCCGCGACGTGGTCGCCGACGGGATCGCGAAGAAGGTGTTCCGGCCGGTCGACCCGAAGCTCGCGACGTTCGCGATCCTGGGCGCGATCAACTGGCTCGCGCGCTGGTACCGGGCCGGCGGCGGGGCCTCGGTGGACGACGTGGGCGAGTCCTTCGCGGACCTCTTCCTCGCGGGCCTTCTCGCGAAGTAGCCGGGCGGGCGCTCAGCGTTCGACGATGTCGAGCGTCCCGAGGAAGCTGTCCTGCGGCGGTCCGGCCGGGCCGCGCGACCGGAGCCGGACCGCGTAGCCGCCCGCGGGCGGCACGCCCGGCGGCAGACGGAGCGAAAGGTCTCCGTCCTCGGCGCTTTTCGCGGGCAGCTCGCCGGAGTCCCAGACGACCTGACCGCCGCTCGCGAGCGTGACGCCGAAGGCGACCGCCTGCGGGGCGAGCGCGGCGCGCGGAAGGACGAGGAGCAGCGCGCCCCCGGCCGGCCGGTTCACGCGCACGATCGACGGGCCCGCGCCCTGAGCGGGCGCGAGGACGACCGTGCGGGCGAGCGGCACGACGCCCGCCTCGGCGGCGGCGTCCGCGTGAGGCGCGCGCTCCGCGAGCTCGCGGCGGGTGCGGGAGAGCGCCGACTTGAGAAACCACGCCGACGCGAGCGACGCGATCGTGAGGAGAGCGAGGAGGCCGAAGCCGACGGCGATGCCCGTCCCGCCGGGGAAGAGGCGCGAGTCCGCGGCGCGGGAGGCCTGCGGGCCGGCGGTGGCCGCAGCCTTCTTGCGGAAGAACCGCTCCTCGGCGAGCTGGAGCTTGATGCCGCGCGTCGTCTCGACGCGGTCGCGGTAATACGGCGTGTCGAGGAGCGACTGTTCGAAGAGCTGGCGCTCGGTGTCGGGGAGGCGCCCGAGGACGTAGTCGGCCACGAGGAGGTCTTCCTCGCTCTCGATGCGGTCGAGGAGCCGGTCGTCCTTGAAGTACGCCTCCTCGAACTTCGCGCGCAGGGAGTCGGTCATCCGGCGCAGGAGGTAGTCGCGGATCTCGGGGGATCCGGGGGCGGTCGCGCTCACGCCGGTCCTCCGCCTCCCGGCGGGCGCGGCCCCTCGAGCAGCGCCTTCTCCTTGTCGGACTTCTCCTTGTCCATGCGCTTCTTCAGCTCGCGCTTGGCGCGGTAGACGCGCATGTCGACCGCGTCCGTCGTGATGCCCTCCTCGCGGGCGATCGTGCGCGACGGCACTTCCTCGACGAAGCGCTTGACGAGGAGGTCGCGCATCCGGTCGGGGAGGAGCTGGAGGGCCCTCCGGAACCGGAGAGCCTGGCTCGAGATCAGGACGTCCGAGAGCGGATCGTCGACGCCTGCGAGGTCGACGGCGCCCGAAAGGCCGTCGTGGGTGTTCGCCTTCGCGACGCGCCGGCAGTACTCGAAGAAGACGTTCTTTGCGACACCGAGGGCGTAGGCCTCGTGCGATTCCATCCGCTCGCCTCGCGAGATCCGCTGGAGGACGCGCAGGAGGGTCTCCTGGGCGAGGTCCCGGGCGTCGTCCTCGGTGCGGACGCCGCGGGAAAGGAAGAACCGGCGCAGCTTCTCCGGGAGGCGCCCGAGCTCCGTCTCGTAGGCGTCGGAGAAATGCGAGGTGTCCACGCTCCGATTCTAGCCGTGCGGCCCCCGGGGTGGGGTGCTCTCCGTCACCGAAAGAAATCGGTTGACACGGGGCTCGAATGAATGAATATTCTCATTCGTGAATACTCATGCGACCGGCTCCGCCCTGCGGCGCCGCGACGAGATCCTGAGGGTCCTGAAGGACGGGGCGGTCCACTCGCAGGAGGAGCTCCAGCAGCGCCTCGCGCGGCGGGGCTTCGACGTCGCGCAGCCGACTCTCTCTCGGGACCTGAAGGACCTCGGCCTCGCCAAGACGGCGTCGGGCTACGTCGTCCCCGGCGAAGCCGGCGCCATGCCGGACCCCGAGCGGGACGCCCGCGCCCGCGAGAAGCTCGAGCGCGCCCTGCGCGAGTGGCTGCTCGACGCGAGGACGGCAGGCACGCTCGTCGTGCTGAAGACCCCGCCCGCGGCCGCCCACCACGTGGCGCGCGCCGTCGACGAGGCGGGGCTCGACGGGATGGCCGGGTCGATCGCCGGCGACGACACGATCTTCCTCGCGACGCCGTCGGCCGCCGCTGCGGCGAAGCTCGCCCGCCTCCTCGAGAGCGGGATCGCCGGCCGCCGCGCGCGGCGGGGACGGCCTTGAGCGCCTCCGCGGTGCGCGCCGCCGTCGTCGGCGCGACCGGCTACTCCGGCGGCGAGCTCTCGGCGATCCTCGCGCGCCATCCGCACGCGTCGATCGCGTCGGTCTTCTCGTCCGGCCGGAAAGACGCGAAGCCCATCCCGTTCGCGCGACTGCATCCGTCGCTCGGCGGCGCCAGGGGTCCTTCTACCGAGGCGTTCTCGCTCGACGCCCTCGCGGCGGGCAAGCCCGACGTCGTATTCCTCGCGACGCCGAACGAGACGTCCGCGGAGGTCGCGGCGGAGATTCTCGCGCTCGGCGCAAAGGTGGTCGACATTTCGGGAGCTTTCCGTCTGCGGAACGCCGCGGACTACCCGAAGTGGTACGGCTTCGACCACCCGGCGCCCGCGCTTCTCGCCGAGGCCGTCTACGGCCTCACGGAGTGGTGCGGGCCGGAGCTCGCGGGCGCGCGCCTCGTCGCGAATCCCGGGTGCTATCCGACGTCCGTCCTCCTTGCGTTGAAGCCCGTGCTCTCCCTGCTCGAGCCCGGAGCTTCCGTGGTGGCGGACAGCAAGAGCGGCGTGTCGGGAGCGGGGAAGAAGGCCGACCTCGCGTTCTCGTTCTCCGAGCTGGCCGGGAACTTCAAGGCCTACGGCGTCGGGAGCCACCGGCACGAGCCCGAGATGCGCCAGGAGCTCGGCCTCTCCGGCGGCGCGCCGTTCGTCTTCGTCCCGCATCTCCTCCCGGTCGTGCGCGGCATCCTCTCGACCCTGCACGTCACGTTTCGCGCGGGCGTGGGACCCGACGACGTCGCCGCCGCCTACGCGCGGTACGCGGATGCCCCGTTCGTGTCCGTGAGGCCCGCAGGCGAGCTGCCCGACCTCGCGAGCGTCGTCGGGACGCCGCGCGCCGAGATCGGATTCGCGCTGCTTCCGGGCCGGAGAGGCGGAGTCGTGGTCTCGGTGATCGACAACCTTCTCAAGGGAGCGGCCTCGCAGGCCGTGCAGAACATGAACCGTGTCTTCGGATTCGCGGAGACGGAGGGACTCGTTTGAGCGCGAACCGCCCCGGCCGCCCGATCGTCGTGAAGCTGGGGGGAAGCCTCCTCGAGGACGCCGTCCCGCGCGCCAACGCCCTCGCAGCGATCGCGGCGAGCTGGACGTCCGGCGAAAACGTGGTCGTCGTCCACGGCGGCGGCAAGCGCATCGACGCATCGCTGCAGGCCCTGAAGATCCCGAAGAAGACGTACCGGGGCCTCCGGATCACGGACCCCGAGACGCTCGACGTCGTGGTGTCCATCCTGTCGGGCCTCGTGAACAAGTCGCTCGTCGCCGAGCTGCGCTCCCTCGGCGTCACGGCCGCGGGCGTCTCGGGCGCCGACGGCGAGACGCTCTGGGCCGAGTTCCACCCCCGGCTCGACGGCGTCGACTTCGGCTACGTCGGGCGCGTCACGTTCTCGGACCCCCGCCTCATCCGCGCGATCCTCGGCGCCGAGCTCCTGCCGATCGTCGCGTCCGTCGCGCTGGGCCGCGAGGGCACGCTCCTCAACGTCAACGCCGACTCGGCCGCGTCCGCCCTCGCGGTGGCGCTGCAGGCCGAGCGGCTCGTCTTCCTGACCGACGTCGAGGGAGTCCTCGACGCGAGCGGCAAGGTCATCGAAGGGCTCGGGCCCGACGCGACGTGGGAGCTCCTGAACTCGGGCGCCGTCGCGGGCGGCATGCGTCCGAAGCTCGTCGCCTGCCTCGAGGCGCTCAAGGCCGGCGTCTCGCAGGTCGTCATCGCCGGGCCGGGGCGCCACGCCTCGGCCCTTGCCGAGGGAATCGGAGGGACTCGCATTGCAAACATCGGCTGAAGACACCGCCGCCGTCGAGGCGCGGGATGCCGCGTACATCCTCGGGACGTACAAGCGCACGTCCTTCCATCCCCGCACGGGCAAGGGCGCGAAGCTCGTCGACGCGGACGGGAAGGTCTACTGGGACCTTCTCGCCGGCATCGCCGTGAACGCGCTCGGGTACAGACATCCGCGCCTCGTGAAGGCGCTGAAGGACGAAGCAACTCACGTCCTTCACGTCTCGAACCTCTTCTACCAGCCTGCGCAGGGCCTCCTCGCCGAGCAGCTCGTCAAGCTCTCGGGCTTCCCGAAGGTCTTTTTCTGCAACACGGGGACCGAGGCCACCGAGGCCGCCGTGAAGTTCACGCGCCTCGCGACGCCCGGAAAGAGCCGGATGATCGCGCTCGAGGGCGGGTTCCACGGCCGCACGATGGGCGCCCTCGCGCTCACGGGCAACGAGGGCTACAGAAAGCCGTTCGAGCCGCTCGTCGGGACGACGGTCTTCCTGCCGCCGAACGACGCCCTCGCCCTGAACGCGGCCGTCACGCCGGACACGTCCGCGATCTTCCTCGAGCCGATCATGGGCGAGGGGGGCATCATCCCGCTCACGCCCGAGTACGTCGCCGCCGCTCGCGCGGCGGCCGACCGCGTCGGGGCGTCTCTCGTCTTCGACGAGGTCCAGAGCGGCCTCGGGCGGACCGGGCATCTCTTCGTCTTCCAGGAGCTCGGCGTCACGCCCGACCTCGTCACCCTCGCCAAGCCGCTCGGCGGCGGCCTCCCGCTCGGGGCGGTTCTCGTCGGGCCGAAGATCGCGGCGCTCGTGAAGGCGGGCCAGCACGGCACCACGTTCGGCGGCAATCCCGTCGCCTGCCGGCTCGGCCTCGAGACGCTGGACGAGATCGTGAACGGCGGACTGCTCCCGAAGATCCTCGAGACGGGCGCGTGGTTCGGAAAGAAGCTCAAGACCGCGAAGCGGAAGAGCAAGGGCGCGATCCGGGACGTGCGCGGGCGCGGCCTCATGTGGGGCGTCGAGCTCGACCGCGACGCCGCCGAAGTCCAGAAGAAGCTGCTCGCGAAGGGCTTCGTCGTCGGGACGTCCCGCACGAACGTCCTGCGCCTCCTGCCCCCGTACGTCGTTCCCCGCCCGGCGCTCGCCGGGTTCATCAAGGCGCTCGAGGAGATCCTCCGCGAGACGCCCGCGAATGCCCAAGGAGAAAAGCCGTGAAGCCGAAGATCAAGAAGGCGTGCCTCGCGTACTCGGGAGGCCTCGACACGTCCGTCATCATCCCGTGGCTCAAGGAGAACTACGGCTGCGAGGTCGTCGCGGTCGCCGTCGACGTCGGCCAGGCCGAGGAGACGTCCGGCCTCGAGGAGAAGGCGAAGAAGACGGGCGCGTCGGAGTTTCACCTGATCGACGCCAAGGAGGAGTTCGCGAAGGACTTCCTCTTCCCGGTCCTCAAGGCCGGCGCCGTGTACGAGCACGACTACCTCCTCGGGACCTCGACGGCGCGGCCGCTCATCGCCCGCAAGCAGGTCGAGATCGCGCTCCAGACCGGCTGCGACGCCCTTTCCCACGGCTGCACCGGCAAGGGCAACGACCAGGTCCGCTTCGAGCTCGCCTACATGGCGCTCGCGCCGGAGCTCGCGATCATCGCGCCGTGGCGCGAGTGGGAGATCCGCTCGCGCGAGGACGCGATCGACTACGCCGCGGCGCGCGGCATCCCCGTGCCCGTCACGAAGAAGGACCCCTATTCCCGGGATCGCAATCTCTGGCACATCTCGCACGAGGGCGGGCCGCTCGAGGAGCCGGGCTTCGAGCCCGAGGAGTCGATGTTCAAGCTCACCGTGGACCCGAGGAAGGCGCCGGACGAGCCCGAGCGCGTCGTGATCTCGTTCGAGGCGGGCCTGCCCGTCGCCGTGAACGGAAAGAAACTCGCGCCGGTCCCGCTCATCGAGACGCTGAACGCGATCGCGGGCCGGCACGGCGTCGGCCGCGTGGACCTCGTCGAGAACCGCCTCATCGGGATCAAGTCGCGCGGCGTCTACGAGACGCCCGGCGGCACGCTGCTCGTGCAGGCGCTCCGCGCGCTCGAGACGCTCACGCTCGACCGCGACAGCGCGCACGAGAAGGAGAAGCTCGCGGCGCGCTACGCCGAGCTCGTCTACTTCGGCCAGTGGTTCTCGCCGCTGCGCGAGGCGCTGGACGCCTTCATGAACGCCCTGATGCCGACCGTGACGGGCGACGTCACGCTCAAGCTCTTCAAGGGCGCCTCGTCCGTCGTCGGGCGCACGTCGCCCTTCGCGCTCTACTCGACGAGCCTCGCGTCCTTCGACATGCGCGGCTACACCCCGGCGGACGCCGCCGGGTTCATCCGGCTCTTCGGCCTGCCGACGAAGGGCCGCCTCCACCTCAGGCCGGGCACGTACCAGGCCGTCGTCGGCGGGGAAGGCTGACCTTGACCCGCAAGCAGCTCTGGGGCGGCCGGTTCTCCGAGCCGCCCGCGCAGGCCCTGAAGGCGTTCAACGACTCCTTTGCGTTCGACCGCGCGCTCCTCGCCGAGGACGTGCGCGGCTCGATCGGCTGGGCGCAGGCGCTCGGCGCAGCCGGCGTCCTCACGGGAGGGGAGGTCAAGAAGCTCGTCTCGGCCCTCGAGGAGGTCGCGGCCGAGGCCGCGCGATCGGGTATCCCCGCCGACGCGGACGACGAGGACGTCCACTCGTTCGTCGAGGGGCGGCTCGCGGCGAAGGTCGGGCCGCTCTCGGGCAAGCTCCACACGGGCCGCTCGCGCAACGACCAGGTCGCGACGGACTTCCGGCTCTACGTCAAGGACGCCCTCGCCGAAGGCGCCGTCGCGGCGCGGGCGCTCGCTCTCGCGCTCGCGAGGCGGGCCGAGGCCGAGGCCGCGACGCCGATGCCCGGCTACACGCACCTGAAACGCGCCGAGCCCGTCACGTTCGGGCACTGGTGCCTCGCGTACGTCGAGATGCTGAGGCGGGACGCCGCGCGCTTCGACGCCGCGTTCTCGCGGGCCGACGAGTGCCCGCTCGGCTCGGGCGCGCTCTCGGGCACGCCGGTTCCGGTGGACCGCGAGGCCCTCGCGCGCAGCCTCGGGTTCCTGCGCCCCACCGCGAACTCCCTCGACGCCGTTTCGGACCGCGACGCGGCCGCCGAATACCTCTTCACGGCGGCGCTCCTCTTCGTGCACCTCTCGCGCCTTGCCGAGGACCTCATCGCCTTCACGTCCGACGAGTTCGGTTTCGCCGCGCTCCCGGACGCGCTCGCGACGGGCTCCTCGCGCATGCCGCAGAAAAAGAACCCCGACGTCCTCGAGCTCGCCCGCGGCCATGCGGCCCGCACGATCGGCGAGCTCACGGGCCTCCTCGCGCTCCTCAAGGGCCTGCCGCTCGCCTACGACAAGGACCTGCAGCTCGACAAGGAGCCCGTGTTCCGGGTGCGCGGCATCGTGCCGGTCGCGCTCCTGGCGCTCACCGGCGTCGTCGAAGGGCTTCGGCTGGACCGCGAGCGGATGGCCGCGGCGGCGTCGGACGACCGCCTCCTCGCGACGGAGCTGGCGGACGCGCTCGCGAAGCGGGGCATCCCGTTCCGCGAGGCGCACGAGATCGTGGGCCGCCGGATCGCCGAGGCCGAGGCGCTCGGCGTGACCCTTCTCGCGCTCGGGCCGAAGGACGAGATCACGGACAAGGACCTCCAGGCGCTCGACGTGCGGCGCGCGCTCGCCAAGCGCGACGTCTTCGGTGGAACCGCCCCGCGGCAGGTCGCGCGCGCGGCCCGGGCGGCGGTGCGCCGCCTGTCGGGAGGGGCATCGTGAGGCTGCCGAAGGGCTTCCGGGCGTCCGGCGTGTACGCGGGCGTCCGAAAGAAACCTCTGGCCGACGTCGCGCTCCTCGTGGCCGAAGAGGGCGCGAACGCCGCGGCCCTCTTCACGAAGAACCTCTTTCAGGCCGCGCCCGTCGTGCTCGGAAAGGCGGACCTTGCGGCCAGCGGCGGGCGCGTGCGCGCGGTCGTCGTCAACGCGGGCTGCGCGAACGCCGTCACGGGGAAGGCCGGCATGGCGGCCGCGCGCCGCGTGCGCGACGCGGCCGCGGGTCTGCTCGGCGTCCGGAAGAGGGAAGTTCTCGTTTCCTCCACGGGCGTCATCGGCGTCGTCCTGCCGGACGCGAAGGTCCGTGCGGCGCTGCCCGGCGCGATCGCGGGCCTCTCGGCCCGGGGCGTGGACGCCGCGTCGCGCGCGATCCTGACGACGGACGTCGGCCCGAAGGTTGCGCGCGCCACGTTCACGTGGAGGGGCCGGCAGTGCTCCGTCGTCGGGATCGCGAAGGGCGCCGGGATGATCCACCCGAACATGGCGACGATGCTCGCGTTCGTCCTGACGGACGCGCCGGCGACGCCGGCCTACCTGAAGGCCGTCCTGACGCACGCCGCGGACCGGAGCTTCCACGCGATCTCCGTCGACGGCGACACCTCGACGAACGACACGGTGCTCCTCATGGCGTCCGGCTCGATGGGCGGGCCGGAGATGACGTCCGCGAAGGACGTCGCGCCTCTCCGCGCGGCCGTCACGGAGGTCTGCCGGAAGCTCGCGTGGCTCATGGTGCGCGACGGCGAGGGGGCGACGCGCGTCCTCGACGTCTCGATCACCGGCGCGCGCACGGAGGCCGACGCGAAGGCGGCGGCGCACGCCGTCGCGACGTCGCCGCTCGTGAAGACGGCCCTGAACGGCGGCGACCCGAACTGGGGCCGCATCCTCGCGGCCGTCGGGCGCAGCGGCGCGCGGTTCTCGGCCTCGAAGGTGTCTCTGAGGCTCGGACGCCTCGTCCTCGTCGACCGCGGCCTTCCAGTGGCGTACCGGGAGAAGGACGCCGCGAAAGTGTTCGCGAGAGAGCGCGTCCCCGTCGTGGTCGACCTCGGCGCCGGGAAGGCCTCGGCCTTCAAGCTCGCCTCGGACCTCGGCCACGCCTACGTGTCCTGCAACGCGGACTACCGGAGCTGACGTCCCGACCGGAAAGCGTGGGCAGGAGGGCTCCGACGACACTATCTTGTGGTGTGGTGAAGCGGCCGATGAAGACGCGCAGGCTCCTTGCCGCGTCCTGGATCGCTCTCGTGCTTTCGATCGCGAGAGGCGCGTGCGCCCAAGGGACCGAGCTGCCTATCAGGTCTCTCGCTGCCTCGTTATCCGGTGGTCTACGCCGGAACCGCCGGAGGGGGCCTTCTTCGCTCAGGCGATCGAGGAGTCACCTGGGCGCGGTTGAACGAGGCCGCCTGCTCCGGGGGTGTCGTGAGCGACGTCGCCCTGAGCGAAGACCGGAAGAACGTGTTCGTGTCCTGCGGGGACTTCGAGGTTTTCTCGTTTGACGGAACTGGCTGGACGGTCGTAGCGGCGGGAGTGCCCAACCAGCCGGTCGATCCGGGACCCGGCCGGCCGCGGCTCCACGACGATCCCCTGAGCGACGAAAAACCCACGTATCTGACGGGGTCTTCGGGCTTCAGCTACGACGCCTACCTCGAGTACTCCTGGATTCGCACGGGGTCGACGCTCGCCGCGGGTGGCCCGTACCGATTCGGTGCTCTCCTTCCGGTACGCCTCCTCGCGCCGTCTTCGGAGTTCTCGCCTTGGGCGATCTGGACGCGCCGTAGTTCGTCGACACCCGCCCAAACGGACGTTTTGCGGAGTCTTGCGCGCCAGCATTCGGTTCTCCGTCCCCAACGTCGCGGACGAGGAGCGCATTGGGTCGATCCCCGACGACGCCGTGGTCGCTCTCGCGCGGGAGCGAGGCCGACCGGAGCGGCTCGTCGCGGGCGGCCGCGTGGGTGCCTGGATTTCTGCGGGCGAGGGACGATCCTGGACGCTCGGCCTCGCGGGCGCCGTCACGGCCGTTGCCGTCGACCGGACGGCGCCGGGCAGGTATGCCGTCGCAGGCACCGGGTTGCGCTGGACGACCGACGCCGGCGCGACATGGCGCGACGTCTCACCCGCGCCGACGGGGGTGACGGCACTGGCTTTCGACGAGGCGGAGCCGACACTCCTGTGGATCGGGCGCTCGGACGGAGGGGTGTCGTCCGTCCGCTTGCTTTCGGCACCCACGAGCGTCGCCGGCCGCCCGACGGTCATGTCCGTCAAGGAGGAATCCGGGGTCCTGACGGTCCGGTTCACGGCCCGCTCCGACGATACCTACCCGTTGCGATTGCGGGTCGAGCGCCGGCCGTATGGCACGGGAGACTTCACGCCCGTCGGGACGATCTCTCTCTTCGATCCTTTCGACCCGAAGCCGGATCCGCCGCGGGCGGGAGTTCTGCGGGATCCGGGTGCCCCGACTGACGTGTCCCTCGGTTACCGCGTCGTCGCGATTTCCTCGGTGGGTGCTGAGTCTCCTTCGGACGAGTTCTTCGCGGTTCTTCCGACCACCGAGCCGCTCCCTCCAAGCGGGCTCGAATCCGCACCCGTCGGTCCCGGCTTCCGCCTCCGGTGGTCCGACGTCAGCGGACGCGAACAGGGATACCTCGTGGAGTTCCTGGCGCAGGACGGGAGTTTCCGCCCATGGGCGGTAGTCCCTGCGAATACGACGTCGTATGGGGTGGAAGCGAGCCCGCTCTCGTCCGGCTTCTACCGGGTATCGTCGTTCAACGCCCGGGGACGTCTCGACCCCACGCCTCCGAGTGTGGCGGGCGGAACACCGCCTCCGGCTCCGGCTCTGGACGGCTACGGCGGCGCGAACGCGAACTTCCTTCGTGTTGCGCAACAGAGCGTCTATATCGACGGGGGCGTGCTCGAGAGGTCGATCGACGACGGGCCGTTCGTCGCGATCGCGGCTTTGCCGCCCGCCCGCTCCTCGACGTACTCGGACAGCTCGCTTTCTCCGGACCATGACGTCGTCTATCGCGCTCGCTTCACGAATCTCGCGGGCCCCGGTCCGTATTCGGCGCCGCTCTCTCTCGGAACCTTCAACACCGAGCCCGACCTCGTGCCGGGTTTTCAGGCGACGTACGTTCCGGGGGCGGCACTGGAGCCCGGCGTCCTTTCCACCACGTGGGGAAACGTGAGAAGGGAAGACGCCTTCGAGGTCTTCTGCCACGGGGCGCGGGATCCCATCGGGTCGTCTCCGATTGCCTGGGCGCCTCGCAACGCGACGGGCACCTCGGTGCCGGTGTTCTTCGATGGCGACTACGTGCTCTGGGTCCGCGCGCGGAACACGGCGGGCTATGCGGATTCAGCGGACTTCCGGCTGCGCGCCTTCGCCGAATGGGACGAGGCGCTCGCTCCGACACCCTACGCCCCCGGCTTCGCGTTGAACCTGACGCCGGTGATCGTGAGCGCTCCGGGCCCGAACGGCGCGTTCTTCTCGACCGCCGTGGCCGCGGCCGGTGGGATCACGCGGAGCCCTCGCATTCTCGACATGGGGTCCGATTCGCTTCTCACGAGCACGCGGCTCACGGGCCCTGGGGATGTCGTCTCGGAGCTGCGAAAGGACCATCCCGGCCTTGCGCCGGGGACGTTCGCCGGCGGGATGATCTCTTACGTCGCGTCCGGCTTCGGCGTAAATCAGATCCGCGTGACGACCCCGGTCGCGAACGGCGATCGTGTCGGACAGCCGGGCGTCGTTTTCAACTCGGTCCCTGTTCACCGGCTCGAGGGTTCGGCCGTCGTCCTCCCGGGTCTCCGGCAGGACGCTGCTTTCCGTTCGAACGTGGCCCTCGTGCATCCCGGCCTCACGGACGACCCGCTGGTCCTGCGCATCACGGCGGTCGACGGGGCCACGGGGCATCGGGTCGCGCTTCCCGACGTCACGCTCCGCCGGGCCGAGTGGAGGCAGATCCCTTCGGTGCTTGCGGCCGCGGGCTTTCCGGCTCCTGCGCAGGGATGGGTTCGCGTCGAGCGGAGCGAAGGAACGAGCCGCTTCTACGCATACGGCGTCGTGAACGAGGCGACGACCTCGGACGGGGGATTTGTCGCGCCTGCGGCGGAGGCGGGGCCGGCGGGCGTTTCCGCGACGGTCGTTCCGCTCGTCCTGGAAACCGGCGAGCACGACACGGAGATCTCGCTCGCGAACAGCGGCGATGCCCCGGTCGATCTCACCCTCGAATTCAGGCAGTCGATCCCGGAGCTGGCGACGTTCTCGACCAGGGTCGCGGTGCCGGCGGGTCGCCAGGTCTTCCTTCCGGATTTCGTGGACACGCTTCGTCGAAACGGCGCAACTCTCGGTGTGCGCGCCGCGCTCAGCCGCTATGGGAGCGTCCGAGTGCGTCGCGCCGACGGCAGGCCGATTACAGGGTTGGCTGCGTCTGCGCGCCTCGCGACGCGGGACGGCCGGTTCGGGACTTTCGTGGGGGGATTTCCCGAGGGCACGGGAACCGAGGGTGTCGTCATCGACGGGCAGACCTCCCGGCCGGACGGCACGACGCTCGTCTCGTACGTGCCGATCACGGCCGCGACGACAGGCGACGCCTTCGTGTTGAACGCGGGGCCCGACACTGTCTCCGTTTGCCCGTCGTTTCGAAGCGTCTATCTGACGACGGTGCTGCCGTGCTCGGCGGACAGGGTCCGGGCGCTCGCACCCGGGGCCTTGCTTCGGCTCGAGGCCTCGCACGAGACCGCGGGCGTCGATAGGGCGACTTTCGTTGTCGAAAGGCTCACCGGGACCGGGCCTCTCTACGCGTTCGGTCTCCTGACGGACTTCGTCACGCGTGATCCGGGCTTCTGGGAGGGCAGCGGCCGCTGAACCCAAAAGAAAAAGGCCCGCGGTTTCCCGCGGGCCCGAGGCTTCCGGGATCGGGACCGGCTCTACTTCGCGGCCGCGGCCGGGGCCGCCGGGGGAGCGGCGGGAGTCACGCCCAGGGCGGCCATCGTCTCCGTGACCTTCGCCTTGACGGCGTTCGCCTTCGCGACGGCGTCCGTCAGGGTGCCGGCCTTGAAGGTCGCGATGGCGTCGTCCGTCGCCTTCTGGATGTCGGCGAGCGTCGTCTTGGCCGCTTCGAGCTTCGCCTTGTCCATGTCCTTCGGGAGCTTCTTCATCGCGGAAAGCGCCGCGATCTTGTCCTTCACCTGCTGAATCATCGGACCCACGGAGGCCGAGAGGTCGTTGAACGACTTCGTGAGCTCGTCCTTCTTGGCGGCGGCGGCGGCGGCGGCTTCCTTGGCCTTGGCCGGAATCGCGGTGGCGGCCTCGAGGGCCATCTTGTAGTCACCCTTGTCGAAGGCCTCGCGGGCCGACGTGAGCGATGCCATCAGGGTCTTGGCCTGATCGGGCGCGTACTTGGCGGCCTCGGCCTTCACGCCGTCGACGGCGGTCTGGGCGGCGGTGAGCGCCGCCTCGGCGGGGCCCTTCTGGCTGCATGCGACGAGCGCGACGCAGCAGAGGACGAGGGCGGTCATCTTCAGGACGTTCTTCATTCGGCTTCCTCCAGTTCCTTTCGTGTGTGAAACGCCGCGGGATTCGCCCGCGGCGGGGTTCAGCGGGTGGCGGGTGCGGGCGCCGTCACGGCGGCGGCGGCGGGGTCGACGGCCCGGACCGGAAACGGCGACCTGGACTGGGCCGTGGCGATGTTCGCGCTGAGCGCCTCGGCGTCCTTCTTCCAGAGTCCGTGGATCACGACCGGCGGAGAGCCTCCCGTCGTGTCGATGACGACGTCGGCGAAGACCGGGCCGGACTTCACCTTCACGGAGGCGATCTGCCGCAGAGTGATCGAGTTTTCCGTGTGCCCGAGGAAGCGCGGGTTGTAGTTCGACACGCGGTCCGCGAAGACGGCGACCTGGACCGGGAACACCCTGTTTCCGGACGTGAAACGCGACGCGCGCACGACGGGCGCCTCGGAAGTGAAGTTGCGGTTGTAGAGCCAGAGAACGGCGGCGCAGAGGACGGCGGCCGCCACGAGAATCCCGATCGTCCAGCGCCCCGCTTTGCGGAGGAACGAGCCGCGGGCGGGAGGAGTTGGAGAGGTTTGCTTCGGAGAGTCGGGCACGAACGCGGATCATAGCGCGTGCGCGTAATCGAGACGCTTGACGGCGTCTCGATTTACGCCTATCTTGCGTCGACGAGAGGATTCGGAGAGAGAAAGAGGATTTTCTTTGAAGGTGAAGAGGGCCGGGCGCGGCCATCGCTCTGCCGGCAGCCCGCTGGGCATCCGAACGCATTACTCTCTAAGAAAATAAGGCAAAATGGCTTTGGAGCCGAATAAATTATGGCGCTGACGCTCACTCCAAGACAAAAAGAAATAGCCGACTTCATCCGTCGTTACCGGTCCAAGCACGGGGTTTCGCCCACGCAGCGCGAGATCTGCGAGGAGTTCGGTTACTCCTCTTTCGGCACCCTCCAGAAGCACATCCGGCTGCTTCTCGAGAAGGGCGTGCTCGTACGCGACTGGAACAAGCGGCGCTCCCTGGCGCTCGCCGAAGAGGACCGTCATGTGGGCGCCGTCGAGATCCCGCTCGCGGGCCGCATCGCCGCCGGCCAGCCCATCGAGGTCGAGCCCGAGGGCGAGTCCGTCGCCGTGCCGGAGGCGCTCACGCGCAAGGGCCAGAACTACGTCCTCAGGGTGAGCGGCCATTCCATGATCGACGACGGCATCCACGACGGCGACTTCGTCGTCGTGAACCGCCGCGAGAAGGCCGCGAACGGCGAGATGGTCGCGGCGCTCGTGAACGGCGAGGCGACGCTCAAGCGCATCTACAACGAGGGCGACGGCCGCATCCGGCTGCAGCCCGCGAACGACCGCATGGCGCCGATCTACGCGGCCGAGGGAGACGTCAAAGTGCAGGGCGTCGTCGTCGGGTTGATGAGGAAGTACTGAAGCTCCGACGCCTGCACATCCCGGGCGGCCTGACGGTCGCGTGCCTCGACGCGGGCGCCTCCCGCCCCGGCGGGCCGCCGCCGCTCGTGCTCCTGCACGGCATCGGCGCCGACCACGGCGAGTGGGCGCTGTCGCTCGCGCTGCTCGCGCGGAAAAGGCGCGTCCTCGCGTTCGACCTCCTCGGCCACGGGAAGAGCGACAAACCCGCCGGCTCCGGAGTGGTCTACCGCGTGCGATTCCTTGCGGAGGCGGTCCGCGGCGGCATCGAGGCGCTGCCGGACGCGCCCGAGCGCGTCGATCTCCTCGGCCATTCGCTCGGCGGCGCCGTGGCGCTGGACGTCGTGCGCCGGCACCCGCGCCTCGTCCGCCGGCTCGTTCTCGTGGATGCGCTGGGCCTTCCGGTGGCCCGGTCGATCGACCCCCTCGCGGCGTCGCTCTCCTTCGTGCCCGGTACGTACGAAGACTCGCGTCGCCTCCTGGCGACCAGCGTCAACAACCGCTTCCTCTCGCACCCGCTCGTCGCTCTTGCTGCGGCCGTCTACAAGGGGCGCCGTCGGAACCGGCCGCAGCTCCTGAAGCTCGCCGCCTCGCTCGCGGCGGGGGAGGACGCCTTCACGCCGCGCGACCTCGCGCGCATCCCTCACGAAACGCTCGTCCTCTGGGGCGACCGGGACCGCATCTTCCCGCTTGCGGCAGGCCGGGCGATCGCCCGGGCGATCCCGAACGCCCGCCTCGAGGTCATGCCGGGGTGCGGCCACGTCCCGCCGACCGAGCGGCCCGTGGCCTTCGCGCGCAGGGTCGTCGCCTTCCTCGACGCCAGATCCCGCACATAATCCCCCCATGCGCACGACACGCTTCACGGTCGCCATGCCGCGGCCCGAAACCCATCTCTACGAGATCACGATGGAGATCGACCCGCGGGGCGCGACGACTCTCGATCTCGTCCTCCCCGTCTGGACACCGGGTTCTTATCTCGTCAGGGAGTTTTCAAGGCACATAAGAGATTTTTCTGCGAAAGGGAAGAGGGGCCGCCCCCTTTCCGCCCTGAAAGTGGAGAAGAACCGCTGGCGCGTTTCTTTACCTTCTAAGAAATCCGAATCCCCCGGTCTCCTCTCCATCAGGTATCGCGTTTATGCCCACGAGCTGACCGTGAGGACGTCGCATCTCGACGCGTCGCACGGCTACGGGAACGGCGCGAACCTGTTCTTCTACGTCGAGGGCCGGAAGGACGAGCCCATGGAGGTCGCGTTCCGCCTCCCTCGCGGCTGGAAGACCTCCATGGCGCTGCCCGCGCGCGGCGGCGTCTTCCGCGCCGCGTCGTACGACGAGCTCGTGGACTCGCCGTTCGAATGCGGGACGCACCGCACGTTCGACTTCCGCGTGAAGGGCGTCCCGCATACGCTCGCGATCTGGGGGGCCGGCAACGAGGACGCACCCCGCCTCGTGAAGGACCTGAAGAAGCTCGTCGCGGAAGCGGCGTCCATCTTCGGCGGCCTTCCGTACGAGCGATACCTCTTCCTCGCGCATCTCGCGCCGGGCGCCCGCGGCGGCCTCGAGCACCGGGCCTCGCAGTCCGTCGCGATCGACCCGTGGGCGTTCAAGCCGGCAAAGGCGTACCGCGACACGCTGCTTCTCTTCTCGCACGAGCTCTTCCACGCCTGGAACGTCAAGCGCATCCGGCCGGAGGCCCTCGGACCGTTCGATTACACGAAGGAAGTCCACACACGAAGGACCTCTGGGCCATGGAGGGCGTCACCTCGTACTACGAGGTCCTCCTCGCCGTGCGCGCCGGCCTCCTGACGCCCGCGCAGGGCTTCGAGGAGTGGGCGACGTCGTGGACGGGCCACCTCGAAACGCCGGGCCGCGCGGTGCAGAGCGCCGAGATGGCCTCCTTCGACACGTGGATCCGCTTCTACCGCCCGGACGAGAACTCAGTGAACGTGGCGGAGAGCTACTACCGCCGCGGCCAGCTTCTCGGCCTCGGACTCGACCTCACGATCCGCGGCGCGACCGCGGGCCGGCGGGGCCTGGACGACGTCATGAGGCTCCTGTGGCGCCGCTGGGGCGCAAAGGGGAAGGGCTATCCGGAGGGCGCCGTCGAGGACGCCGCGGTGCGCGTGCTGGCGTCGCGGGCGAAGGCTCGCCGCTTCTTCGACCGGTACGTGCGCGGCACGGAGACGCCCGACCTCGCGAGGCTGCTGCCCGCGGCGGGTCTCGAGCTGAAGCTCGTCCCGGAGGCCGAGGAGGGCGTGACCGAAGAGAGCCCCGTGAAGACGCGGGGGGACTTCGGGTGGAAGACGAAAACGGAGAACGGCAGGCTCCTCGTCGCCGAGGTCCGCGAGGGCGGCGCCGCGATGCGCGCCGGCATGAGCGCGGCGGACGAGATCGTGGCGATCGACGGGGTGCGGGCGTCGGAGGATTTCCTTCGAAGAAAGGCGATCGAGGCCGGGCCCGGTGCGCGGATCCGGATCACCGTGTTCCGGCGCGAACGCCTCCGGGAGCTCGGGCTCGTCCTCGGGACGCGGAAGGCGGGCGTCTGGAGGGTCCGGCCGGTCCCCAAGGCGCCGGCAGCCGCAAAGAGGCTCGCGCGGCGCTGGCTGCGTGTGCCCGTGAGCGGCTGATCCTCCGTCAGCGCTTGAAGAAGCCCTGCGGGTTCCCGGGCGTCGCGGCCACGGCGGACTGTCCGCCCGTGCCGAGGAGCCTCTGGTTCAGGTCCCGGATGCGGTCGTTGAGCTGGGCGACCTTGTTCGCCATCTCCTGACGCTGGCGCTCGGCGTCCGCGCGCAGCCTCTGGATCTCGCTCTCGGCTTCCGCGCCCATCTGGGCCTTCGCCTGGACCTGGCGCTCGCGCTCCTCGATGTCGTGTTCGAGGGCGGCGATGACCTCGTCCTTCTCCGTGACGCGCTGCCGCCACTTTTCTTCCTGCTCTTCGTACAGGCGCTTGATGTCCATGAGCTCGGTGATCGCGGAGAAGTCGTTTGCGGACGCCATGATTCCTCCTCGGCCGCGCTCCTCGATCTTCGGAAAGAGCTTCCGGAGCTTGAGGGACAGGTCTTCGGGGTCGGTGGTGAGCTTCATCGCCGCGTCGACGTCGATCGCGCCGTTCACGAGAAGCGCGATGAGCGACTGGTTCATCGACTGCATCTTGAAATAGGCGACGCTGGACTCGATCTCCTCGAGAATCTCCTTCGTCTCGCCCAGCTCGATCTGCTTGGCGATCTTGGGGGAGGCCACGAGGACCTCGACGACGGGGATCAGGCCCTTGCCGTCGACCCGCTCGATGAGCTGCATCGAGACGATCGCGCGCAGGACGAGCGCGAGCTGGCGCCGCACCTGGTTCTGCTGCGACGGCGGGCAGGAGTCCATGATGCGGTCGATCGTCTGCGCGGCGCTGTTCGTGTGGAGCGTCGAAAAGACGAGGTGGCCCGTCTCGGCCGCCGTGATCGCGGTCGACATCGTCTCCCAGTCGCGCATCTCGCCGACCATGATCACGTCGGGGTCCTGCCGCATCACGTTCTTGAGCGCTTCCTGGAAGGAAATGGTGTCGGTTCCCATCTCGCGCTGCGAGACGGAGGCCATGTTGTCCTGGAAGAGGTACTCGATCGGGTCCTCGATCGTCACGATGTGGACCGGGTGGCGCTCGGTGATGAGCTTCACGAGCGCCGCGAGCGTCGTCGACTTGCCCGAGCCCGTAGGCCCGGTCACGAGAACGAGTCCGGCCGGAAGGTCCGCGAACGTTTCGAGGGCGTCCGGGAGGTTGAGGGCGGAGACCTGCGGGATCTGGAACGGAATGCGGCGGAACACGGCCGTCCACGTTCCGCGCTGGAGGTAGATGTTCCCGCGGAAGCGGGCGACGCCCGTGATCCCGTAGCCGATGTCGACGGCGTAGTTCTGCTGCAGCTTGTCCCGCTGGTAGGGCGTCAGGATCGGGAGGACCATGTCCTCGATCTCTTTCGGCTGCAGCGGGTCGGTCTTGAGGGGGACGAGCCGCCCGTTCACGCGCAGAAGGGGCGGCCGGCCGGGCTTCAGGTGAAGGTCCGACGCCTCTTTCTTCGTGACGAACTTCAGAAGCTCGGTCAGGTCCATCGTTTGGATGTCCTCTGAGGGGACTCTTTAGGGTACCAGCCGGGGCGTGTGTTTTCCAACTCCGGCGCGCGCGAGGAGCCACGCCCGTGCGGCCCGGGTGCCGCGGATCTCGCCCGATGCAAGGGCGAGATCCAGCTCGGAGAGCGCCCGGCCCAGTTCCGGGCCCTCGGCGAGGGAAAGGGCGCTTCGGATTTCTTCGAGTTGAAGAGGGCGCTCCGGCTTGAGGATCCGGCGGAGCGCGGCGGGTCGGCGCGCAATGCGCCGGGCCGCGCGCGCCAGGTCTCGCGTGCGCGCATCCCCGGCCGCGAGGAGGAAGAGAAGAGATTCTTCTGAGAATGGGGAAGAGTGCCGCAGCAGCACGGCCACGTCGCGGCGCGTGACGGGCGCGCGCCCTTTTCGCCGCAGCGGGAGCGAGAAGAGCCGGCTCGCCAACCTCTGCTCCTCCCGGCCGGTCTTCCACTTTCCAAGAAGATCTTCTGCTCTCTTCGGACCCATCGGCATCAGGAGAAGTGCGCGGGCTATGCGAGGGTCCAGAGCTCTTCAACCGGGCGACGAGAGAGATCCCGCGCCGCATGCGCGGCGCGCTGCTTCGAATGAGGGTTTGCAGGGCGCCGACCCTCTCGAGGAAGCGCAGCGCCCGCTCACGGTCCTTCGGCGGCGCCGCGAGGAGCTTGTCCATCTCGACGAGCCGCCTCTCCTCCGAAACCACTCGAAGAAATCTCCCGGCTTTCTTCACCTCCGGAAGCGCCGAAGGAGCGACGCGAAACCCGGGCAGCTGCGCGAGGAAGCGCGCGGCCCTGAGCACCCTCAACGGATCCTCCAGGAGGACGCCCGGCCGCGGCGGCCGCAAAATCCTCCTTCGAAGGTCTTCCGACGCACCCGGTGCTTCGACGAGTGTCCCGCCGGGCAGCTCGAACGCGATCGCGTTGACGGTGAAGTCGCGGCGGAGGAGGTCGCCTTCCGACCCGCCCTCCTCTTCCCACACGTCGATCTCGCGCCCGCGGAAGGGGACCTTGAGAATCCGCCGGGGCGCCGCTCCGACGGCGACGACCCGCGTGCCGGCGCGCGCCGCGAGACGCGCCGCGAACGGCGCCGCGCAGCCCGGCGCGGCGGTGAGGTCGAGGTCGCCGCCCGGGCGTCCCATCAACGCGTCGCGCACGGCCCCGCCGACGGCTCGCACGTGCTCGTTCGGATGCGCGCAGGAAGCCGCGAGGGCGAGGTCCGGCCGCAGAGCGAGGCGCCGCCAGGCGCGCGCGGTCTCGTCCGTCACGCGTTCGGCCCGGCCGCGTCCGGCGCCGGGAGCGTCCACGCCACGCTTTTCACGTTCGATCCGTCCGGCTCGGCGTGAGCCGTCAGCTCCGCGGCCATCGCGTCGGCGAGCCGGCGCGCGACCGACAGCCCGAACTCGCCGGCGCCCCGCGCCGAACCCACGTCGTCGTAGAGGTGGGCCGCCTTCTCGGGCGTGAGAGTCGGCGCGCGGTCGACGACCCTGACGAACGCGCGGCCGTCGGCCGCGGATGCGAGGAGCCGGACCTCGGGGCCGCCGCGGGGCGATCGGCGAAGCGAGTGGTCGACGAGGTTCGTGACGAGCCGCTCGACTTTTTCGCGGTCGCCCGGGACCTTCGGAAGCCCTTTCGGAATCTCGACGGAGAACCGCACGCCGCGCTTGAAGGCGGCGGCCGAGAGCGCGGGAGCAAGGCCGCGCAGGACTTCCGCGAGGTCCAGCTCGGCGAGCCGGAGCGTCGAGCGCGCGCGCCCGCTGACGGCCGCGTCGAGGACGTCGGCGATGAGGCGCTCGAGGCGTGTGAGGCTCTCGGACGCGGTCTTGAGGAGCTGGGTCGGGCGCTCGGGAAGGTCTTCGGCGAGGTCGCTCAGGACGACCTCGAGGTAACTCTGTGCGATCGCGAGCGGCGTGCGCAGCTCGTGGGCCGCGGCGGTCCAGAACCGCGCGCGCACGACGTCGCCCTCCCGCACGCTGTGCTGCAGGGCCTCGAGCTGGCGTCCCGTCTCGTCCGCATCGTGCTGGAGCGCCTGCTCGCGCGCCTCGCGGGCGTCCTCGTGTCGCCGGTCGCGGAGCGTGATCGTCGACCACCCGGCCTTGCCGGCGGTCTCGTCGGGCGTGGGAATCGAGAGGACCTCGACCGGGATCGTCTCGCCCGCGGCCGTCACGAGGCGCGCGCGCGTCGTCGCGACCGGCGTGCCGGGCTGCGGCGTCAGCGTCGTGAAGGCGTCTTCCGGCGCGAGGGGACGGAGCAAGGAGCGGATGTCGAGCCCCACGAGCTCGGATTCCAGCCGGCGCGTCATCGCGCAGAACGGCGGGTTCACGAGGAGGATCTCCCCGGACGGGCCGACCATCGCGGTCGCGTCCGGGATTCCCGTGAGGATGCGCTGGACCGTCCGCATCCGCTTGCGGTCGGGGCCTTTCTCCAGCGGCTCGGACGGGCGCGCGGCAGCGAGCGACGCATGGAGGATGCGCGCGGTGGCGGCGAGAAGCGCAACGTCGACGAGGCCGAACGGCGTGCCCTCGCGGACGGCGTGGAGGTACAGGTCGCTCCCGTCGCCGGGGACGAGCTGGCAGAGGAGAGAGCGATTCGCCTGCCCTGCGAGGTACGGGGTGGCGGCCTCCATCAGAGGGTCCCGCTCGATCTCCTCCACGAGGACGGCGCCCGACCGGGCGGCGGCCGCGCGGAGCTCGGGGTAGCGGACGATCTCGACCCTGCGCCCGACGACGCCGGGGCCGAGACTGGATCCCTCCACCGCGGCCTCGGCCGAGCCGGCCTTCCAGCGGTAGAGCGTCACGCGCGAGGCGTCGAGCGCGAGCGCGAGCGACCGAAGCGCGTGCTCGACGAAGCTGGGGGCGCCGTCGGCGACCTGCTCCCAGAGGTCGAGGAGGCCGGTGAGCTGGACACGCGAGAGGAGGAGCGCAGGCGCCGGGTCGTCGGAGCCGCTGCCGAGCGCGGCGGTCGCGCGGCTCCACGGGCCGCGCGCGATCGTCTCGAGCGCGGCGGGGCGGTGGGGGAGGCCCTCTTCTTCGAGGACGAAGATCGGCGGCGGCGAGGCAGAGTCGGGCAGCTTCGCAAGGAGCGCGGCCGCGTCCGCGACGGTGCCGGGCGGGACGACGAGGACGACCTCGGGCTGCGACGCCGCCGCGAGGGACACCGCTTCCTCGACGGTGCTCGCGACGAGCACGTCGCTGCCCGCTCGCTCGAGCGGGGCGCGCACGGATTCCGGGACTCCGCCTCCCGGACGGAACAGGAGGAAGGGCCGCATGGATCGTCTCGACTGCACGGTACGGGCGGGCGCCGCGCGCGTCAAGACGGCTGCTAGAATTTCACGGTGAAGATCGACGCGGCGCTCGTGTCGCGCGTGGCGTCCCTCGCCGCGCTCGAGTTGACCGACGCCGAGCGCGACGCCCTCGCGGGGCAGCTCACGCGCATCGTCGAGCACTTCGAGGCCCTCCGCGCCGTTCCGGAGGAGCTTCTCGCGGCCGAGCCCCCGCTGCCGCCGTCTCCTCTCCGGGCCGACGAGGCCAGGGACGGCTCGCCGGGCGCGCTCGTGGAGACGAACGCGCCCGAGTTCGCGCACGGTCACTTCGTCGTTCCGCGGGCCGTCTCGAGGGACTCGTGAGGGAGGACGCCGCCGGGCTCCTGGACGGCCCGTTCTCCGCGCTCGCGGAGGCCGTGTCGTCGGGACGCGTGGCGGCGCGGGACGTCGCCGAGGCGTCCCTCGCGCGCGCCGCGAAGGCGCGCGACCTCTACGGCGCGTTCCTCTCGATCGACGAAGCCGCGACCTTGCGCCAGGCCGAAGCCGTGGACCGGCGGGTCGCAGCCGGCGAGCGCCTCGCGCTCGCGGGCGTGCCGCTCGCGGTCAAGGACAACATCAACGTCGCCGGCCGCGCATCGACGGCGGGCTCGCGCTTCCTCGCGGGATTCGTCGCGCCGGACGACGCGACCTGCGTGGCGCGACTCGTCGCCGCAGGCGCGGTCGTCGTCGGCAAGACGAACTGCGACGAGTTCGGGATGGGCTCGTCGAACGAGAACTCCGCATACGGCCCGGTGCGCAACCCGTGGGACCCGTCGCGCGTGCCGGGAGGGTCGTCCGGAGGCTCGGCGGCTGCGGTCGCGGCGCGCGCGGTGCCCCTCGCGATCGGAACCGACACGGGCGGCTCCGTCCGCCAGCCGGCCGCGCTCTGCGGACTCGTGGGCTGGAAGCCGACCTACGGGCGCGTCTCGCGTTACGGCCTGATCGCGTTCGCGTCGTCGTTCGACCAGGCGGGCGCGCTCGCCCGGAACGTCCGAGACGCCGCGCGCGCGTTCACGGTCATGGCGGGTGTGGACCCGAAAGACGCGACGTCGCTCGCGACGCCGGTTCCGGACGCCGAGACGGGCCTCGAGTCGGGCGTGAAAGGCCGCAGGATCGGGCTCCTCGCCGAGGCGGAATCCGCGGAGGGGGGCCTGCACCCGGCGGTCGCGGAGACGTTCGCACGCACGGCCGAGGCGCTGCGCGCGGCCGGCGCTGCCGTCACCCGCGTTTCGGTGCCGCGCGCGGCGTTCGCCGTGCCCGTGTACTACCTCACGGCCACCGCCGAAGCGTCCTCGAACCTCGCGCGCTTCGACGGGGCCCGCTTCGGCGTCCGCGCGGGCGACGAGTCGCTCGCCGTGATGTACCGCGGCTCGCGCTCGGCGGGCTTCGGGCCCGAGGTGAAGCGGCGCATCCTGCTCGGGACGTTCGCGCTCTCCTCCGGCTACCACGACGCCTACTACGGCCGCGCCCAGAAGGTGCGCGCCCTTCTCTCGCGCGACTTCGCGGCGGCGTTCCGCGAGGTGGACGCGATCCTCTGCCCGACGTCGCCCGAGCCGGCGTTTCCGCTCGGCGCCAAGACCCAAGACCCGCTCGCGATGTACCTCGCGGACGTCTTCACGGTGCCGCCGAGTCTCGCGGGGCTCCCCGCGGTGTCCGTGCCGGCGGGCTTCTCGGCCGAGGGCCTGCCCGTCGGAATGCAGTTCGTCGGCCCCGCCGACGCCGAGCCTCTTCTCTTCGCGCTCTCGCGCGTCGTCGAGGCGGCGCTCGGGGCCGGAGACCGGCGTCCCCCGGGCGCGCTGAGTTGAGCGGCCGGCGGGCGTTCGCCGCCGCGGCCGCCGCCGCGCTCCTCCTGCAGGCCGTCCCGTCCCTATCCGCGGCTGCGCCGCGGCGCGTCGAGGTCTCGCGGGACTTCGCCGTCGAGCTCAAGGACGGGGCGATCACGGTCGAGGCGCGGCCGCTCGAGGGCGAGACGCCGATCCAGTTCGCGCGCCGCCTCGCGAAGGACGACGCGACCGCGCAACGCATTCTCGCGCTGCCCGGCGCGCTCGCGGGCCGCGGGGCGACGCTCTCGTGGGGCGCGCTCTCGCTCGAGAGCCGGCGCGCCGCCGTCCAGGCCCTTTTTCCCTCGGACGTCCGTGCGACGGCCGGCTGGCTCCACATCGCGGTCGAGGAGGAGAGCCTCGCGTCGCTCGCCGAGTGGTTCGCGGGTGACGCGGCGCGCGCGGCGGACCTCGCGAGGGAGAACGCGTTCGCCGGCGGCGTCGTGCCGCCCGGCGCGACCGTGAAAATCCCCGCGGAGTTTCTCGTCCCGCCGTTCCGCGACGCCGAGCCGATTCCGGAAACCGAGCCGCCGAACCTCGTCTTCGGCCAGGACGAAAAGGGCCGTTACGCCACGTACCGGCTCCGCAAGGGCGAAGCCCTCTACTCGGCCGTCGTCGTGCGTTTCACGGGCCGCCTCGACGCGGCGGACGTGAACGACCTCGCGGCGAAGCTCGCGGAGCGCTCCGGCATCGCGGACGTCCACGCGATTCCCGTCGGGTATCCCGTGAAGATCCCGGTCGAGTTTCTCTCCGACGAGTTCCTCCCGAAGGACGACCCCCGGTCCGTGGAACGGGCGCGCGAGAAGGCCGAGACCGCGCAGTTCTCGCGGCCCGGGGTCGCGCGCGGGCTCGCGGGCGTGCGCGTGATCCTCGACGCGGGCCACGGCGGGCGCGACACGGGCACGCTGCACGGCGGCGTCTGGGAGTCGACGTACGTCTACGACGTCGCCTGCCGCCTCCGGAAGCTCCTCGCCGAGCGCACGCGCGCCGACGTGGTCATGACGACGAAGGATGGCTCGATTGGCTGGACGGTGCCCAACCAGGACCGGCTGCGCCCGCGTCGCGAGCAGGTGCTCCTCACGCAGCCGCCGTACGGCCTCGCCGACCCCGCGGTCGGCGTGAACCTGCGCTGGTACCTCGCGAACAGCCTCCTCAAGCGGCCCGCGGCCGACGGGACGAAGGTCGCTCCGGAGAAGACCGTCTTCCTTTCGATCCACGCCGACTCGCTCCACCCGTCCGTGCGCGGCGCGATGATCTACGTGCCCGGCGAGCGCTACCTGCGCGACCGGTACGGCAAGTCGGGGGCGGTGTACGCCGCGTACCGCGAGGTGAAGGAGGAGCCCGTCGTCTCCTTCAACAAGAAAGAGCGCGTCGCCTCCGAAGGCGCCTCGACGGCGCTCGCCGAGGGCCTCGTCACTGCGCTGCGCGACGGTGGGCTGCCCGTGCACAGCTTCTCGCCTGTGCGCACGCACGTGATTCGCTCGGGGCGCGAGTGGGTGCCGGCGGTGCTGCGCTACAACCGCGTCCCGAATCGCGCGCTCGTCGAGGTCGCGAACCTGGGCAACGAAGAGGACCGCGCGCTCATCGTGACGAAGGCGTTCCGCGAGCAGCTCGCCGAGTCGCTCGCGTCCGGCCTCGTCGCGTTCTTCGGCGGCCCGCCGCCCGAGGTCTACGGGCCGGTGCCGCGGCCGGTCACGATGCGGGCGGCGCCCGTGCCGACGCCGAGGCCGAAGCCCGCGCCGACGCCGAAGCCGAGGAAGAACGCCCGAAAGCGCTAGCCGGCGAATCCCGACGCCGTGAGGAGACTCTCGACCTCGGCCGGTGTCGCGCCGAGTTTCGGCGCGGCCCGGCGGAGGTCGTCGGCCTCGACGGGGAACCAGTTGCGGCGGGACGTGTCGCCGAGGCCGGCGACGTCGAAGGGCGCGATCGTGCGCGCGACGTCTTCGATGAGGCGCGCGCGGGCGTCCGGATCGAGCGGCTGGCGGGCCGCGTCGCAGATTCGGCGGAGGGCGGGCCCGTAGGCGGGATTCCTCGTCAGCAGGAACGAATTCGCGAGGTGCACTTTCCCGAGGCGCCGCGCGGATTCCGAGAAGCTCGCCGCCGCGAAGTAGAGCTTCGTGAGCTCCACGAAGAGCGGGAAGTCGTCGAACGTCGCGTAGAGGGCGCCGACGAGGCGCGCGGCCGCATCGGCCTCGGCGAGCGTGGCCTCGCCGTAGTCCGCGACGCGTTCTCCGAAGCGCGGCGTGCCCCAGTCTCCTGCGAGCGCGAGGCCGAGACGCTGGATGCCCAGGAGCGCGAGCGGGAAACCCATCGAGAGGATCGGGTCGGCGAACGCGGCGGCCGACGGCAGCAGGGCCCACCCGTCGCCGGCGGCCCGCGCGCGCCGGAACCCGAGACGGGGCGCGTGGACGAACGGAAGCGCGGCTCGGGCCTCCACGAACTGGGAGCGGACGCTGGGAAAGCGCGCCAGCAGGCGCTGCCAGGCGGGCTCGCCCTCCTCGAGGCGCAGGTCGCGCGCGAGGTCGTCCTCGGCCGCGACGCCGGCGCTCGTGATCCCGTTCGAGAAGCGCAGCACCCAGATCCAGCCGCCGCGGAAGACGTGGTGGACCGCCGCGTCGTCGACGGGGTAGGGCGGAGCGGCGAACCCCGCGAAATCCCGCATCGCGTCCAGCCGCTTGACGTCCGTGAAGTGCGTGAACAGCCCCTGCGTCGCCGGCAGGCCAGCCGGCGGGGCGTCCCCGCAGCTCAGCGCCGCGGAGAGGGCCGTGTCGCGGCCCGAGGCGTCGACGAGGAAGCGCGCGCGAATCGAGAACGGCTCGCCGAGCCGGTCGCCCTCGAGCCGCCAGCCGTCTGCCTCGCGCGAGACGGCCGCGAGGCGCGACCGGTCGCGGTACGCCGCGCCCTCGGCCTCGGCCTCGCGCACGAGGAACTGGTCGAAGTCCGGCCGGTACCAGTGCGTGTCCGCGACGGCGTCGTTCGGGCTCGCGGCGACGAGGAGCTGGTCGCTCCGGTCGGGGGCGCCGCCGAAGCGCTGCCCCTCCTCGTGCAGGTAGAACGTGAAGCCTCGCTTGAGGCCGCAGCCGATCTCCGGGTAGGTGCGGCGCCAGGTCCCCCACGTCGTGAGAGGCAGGAGGCGGGGCAGCTCGAAGCGTGCCGCGATCTCCTCGAGGAGGAGATTCGCGAGCGGGGAAGACGACTCGCCGATCGCGAAGCGCGGGTGAGCCCCTTTCTCGAGGAGCACCACCGACCGCCCCGCGCGTCGCGCGACGAGCGCGAAGAGCGAGCCGGCGAACCCCGACCCCACGACCGCGACGTCGAAGGCTTCGTTCACGAGCAAGTGGGACAAGAGGGGAGAGGAGAAAGAGGACGAGGACGAGGACGAGGAAGAGGAAGATTTCTTTGAAAGGTGTTCATGGCGCGAAGGCGCTCGATGCGGGCGGCTGCACAGCATGCAGGCGCCGGGAGCGCGTCCGCATTCCACAGGTCGGCGAGAACCATTCCCCGCGCGCCGGCCGCGCGGCCCTTTCCCTCTTCACCTTCTAAGAAATCTTCCAGCGCCATTTCGAGATCGCGAAGAGTCGGAGGCGTGAAATCGCCGGTTCGCTGAAGTTCTTCCAGCGTCCCGTTGCCCATCCGCGTCGGAATGAGCGAGACGATCTCCGCGCCCGCCCGGAACGAGACGTCGATACTCGCGCGCGTCGCCGCCCCCCACTCTTCCTTTCTAAGAAAAGGAACTCCAAGCAGGACGAAGCTGCGCACCGGGATGCCGTGCGAGACGAGACGGCGGGTGCACGTCTCGAATTCGCCGACTGTCATCCGCTTGTTGAGCTTCTCGAGCGCCTGTTCGTTCGCCGTCTCGAGCCCGACAGCTACCTCGAGCTGGGGCCCCGCGAGGAGGTCGCGGAAGCGCAGGACGTTGTCGCCGACGAGGTCCGGGTGGCACTCGACGACGACGCGCTCAAAGCCGCGGACGAGCTCCGCGATCGCGGCATGGTCCTCCACGGGGATCGCCGCGCGGTCGAAGAAGCTCCCCGCGTTGTAGAGCTTGATCCGGCGCGCCGCGGGAAGCCGTTCGAGCGCCCACCGGATCTGCTCGGGGACCGCGCCCTGCGGCGTCGGGCCGTCGAGCGTGTTCTTCCAGAGGTCGCACATCGTGCAGCGGTACGCGCACTCCTTGTTCGTCAGGAAGATCGTCGCAACCGGCACCGGCACCCCGGGGGCTGCGGGCTCCTCCTCCACGAAGAAGCCGTACGGACGGTGGGCGTCGACGGCGTTCTTCTTCGGCCGGCTCACGCGGCTCCCGCGAACGCCTCGATCAGGGCGCGGCGGTAGCGGGCCTCGCCGTGCGGAAAACGCTGCGCGTGGACGGCCGCGCCGCCGGCGCCGTGCTGGAAGCGGCGCTTCGGGAATACGGGCATAGGCAGCCCCGTGACGGCCGCGACGCCTCGCGCGACGATCTCGCCCTTCAGCGCGTAGAGCTTCTCGACGCTGCCCCGCGTGAGGTCCGCGAACGGGATCCCTTCCGCCACCGCGACGACGCGCGGGCGCGTGAACGGACTGAAGCCCGTGAAGCCGAAGAGCCGGAGAGGCGCGTACGTGCGCGCGTAGGAGCGGCTCTGCCCGCCCGTGTAGGTCTGCGAGTGCTTGAGCGACCCCACGCCCCAGCCTTCCTGGTACAGCATGAGGTTGTTCACGACGCTCCGGATCGTGAGCTCGGGGTTCTCCTCGATCGGGTAGTCCTTGAGGTTCTCGTCGCCGCCGTCGCCGTCGAGGAGGTGCGTCCATTCGGGGTAGCGCGCGCGGATTCCGGAGAGGAGCGCGATCGCCATCGTCGCGGACTCGACGTCGAGCGGCTTGTAGTCCTCGATGACGCGGACCGCTTCGAAGGGATCCAGCGAGGCGGCGTCGGCCTCGACCGGCTCGAGGAAGAAGCCCATGTCGAGCGCGTCGAGAAACGCACGGGCCTGCGCGAGATCGGGCCCCTCGCCGAGCGTGAGCGTGAACGCCTTGAGGCGCGCCGGGCTCATGCCGAGCTTTCTGAGAACGTGATGGGTCACGAGGAAGACGGCGCCGCTGTCGATTCCGCCCGAGAAGCAGACTCCGAGCGGCGCGTTCGCGGGCACGCGCTCGATCCAGCCCGCGATCTCGTCCGCGAGCGCCGAGACGTAGAGGCGGCCGATCGCGTCGAGGTCGCCCGGCAGGGCGTTGCGCTCGGGCGTGAAGGTCCGCACGTAGGACGGCTCGGGATCCGGGCAGCCGACGAGGCGCACGGTCGCGAGGTGGTGGGCCGGGACCATCCGGGTGTAGCTCGGGTGGAACTGGTCCGCGTGGCCGTGCTCGCCGAGCCAGCGCTGGATGGCGTCGATCCGGTCCGCGACGACGAGGACGGGGCCCGCGGCCTCCTTGGCGAGGAAGTAGCGCAGCGGCCGGTCCATCGAGCGCGCGAGGCGAACGGCGATTCCGTCCACGCCGACGAGCGCATACGAGCCGTCGAGGGCGGCCACACCCTCGGCGTCCCCCCGGGCGACGCGCGCGCGGGCGTCCTCGAGGGACGTTCCGCGGAGGGACGTGAGCGTGGGATCGGTCAGATCGACGACCTTGGCGACGGGCTGGGACATCGAGCCTCCTCGGCGGCTGATCCTAAGCCCTCGGCTGCTATATTCCGGGGCGTTATGCTCGAAGTTCAGGGACTTTCAAAATCGTTTTACGGGACGCCCGCCGTCGAGGACGTGAGCTTCCGCGTCGAGACGGGCGAGATCCTCGGTTTCCTCGGCCCGAACGGCGCCGGGAAGACGACCACGATGCGCATGATCACGGGCTTCCTGCCGCCCACGGCGGGGCGCGTGCTCCTCGCGGACGTGGACGTCACGGAGAAGCCGCTCGAGGCCAAGCGCGAGCTCGGCTATCTGCCGGAAACGCTCGCGCTGTACCCGGAGATGCGCGTGAGGGAGTACGTCGCGTTCCGCGCCGCGCTCTGCGGCGTGCCGTCCGCCCGGCGGAAGGCGCGCGTGGACGAGGCGATCCAGAAGTGCTTCGTGGACGACGTCGCGTCGAAACCCATCGGCAACCTCTCGAAGGGCTACCGGCAGCGCGTCGGACTCGCGGGCGCGCTCGTCCACGGGCCGAAGGTCCTCGTCCTCGACGAGCCCACCGTCGGCCTCGACCCGCGGCAGATCGTCAAGGTGCGCGACCTGATCCGCGACCTGAGGAAGGACCACACGATCCTCCTGTCGACGCACATCCTTCCCGAGGTCGAGGTCCTCTGCGACCGCGTCCTCATCATCGACCGCGGACGGATCGTCGCCGCCGGCACGCCCGACACGCTCCGCCACGACCTGTCGCAGGCGCCGGCCGTCACGCTCGTGCTCAAGGGCGAGGTTTCCGAGGCCGACGCGGTCCTGCGCCAGCTCCCGGGCGTCACGCGCGCGGCGCGCATCGGCGCGGGCGGCGAGACGCGCGTCTCGCTCGCGGGCGCCCCGGGTTCCGACCTGCGCGAGAGCGTCTTCCGCGAGGTCCTGACGCGCGGCTGGACGCTTCTCGAGCTCACGCCGCGCCAGGCTTCGCTCGAGGACGTCTTCGTGCGCCTCGTGTCGCGCGACAACACCGAGGAAGACACGCTGCCGGGAGTCGATTCGAGCAACGACACGCCGGCCCTCGGAACGGAGGCCCCCCAGTGAGCGCGCTCAAGGCGTTCTTCGCGATCGTGAAGCGGGAGTTCTTCTCCTACTTCGTCTCGCCCCTCGCCTACGTCGTGCTGACGGCGTTCCTGCTCATCCAGGGCTACACGTTCTACCTGATCGTCCTCGCCCTGAACCAGCCGGAAACGCCGCGGACGGCGCTCATGTCGCTCTTCTTCACGAGCGTCTTTTACTGGATCTTCATGATGCTGATCTCGTCCGTCATCGCGATGCGCCTCCTCTCCGAGGAGCGCAAGACGGGCTCGATCGAAGCGCTTCTGACCGCGCCCGTCTCCGAGGCGACCGTCGTCGCCGGCAAGTTCGCGGCCGGCTGGTGCTTCTTCCTCTTCCTGTGGCTCCCGACGGTCCTCTACCCGGTCCTCCTCTCGCGGTTCGGGACGCTCGACTGGGGCCCGATCGCGTCCGGCTATCTCGGGATCGCGCTCGTCGGCGCGCTGTTCATCTCCGCGGGCACGTTCGCGTCGGCCCTGACGAAGAACCAGATCGTCGCGGCGATCGTCGGGTTCGTCTTCATCCTCGGCGTCTTCATCGTCGGCGTCTTCCGGGACTTCGTCATGGACCCGGCCTGGCGCGACGCCCTGTCGTACCTGAACCTCCTCGAGCACATGGACGACTTCTCGCGCGGGATCGTCGACACCCGCCGCCTTCTCTACGTCGCCTCGACCGTCTTCTTCTTCCTTTTCCTCTCGACGCGCGCCCTCGAAGCGAACAAGGGGCGCTGACATGACGACCGTGACGCCCTCCACCCGCAACACGTTCCGCGCGACGCTCGCGCTCTCCGTCGTCCTCGGGCTCGGGATCCTCGTCCTGGTGAATTACATCGGCTCGCGCCGCTACGCGCGCTTCGACTGGACGACGAGCGGGCTCTATTCCCTCTCGGAGAAGACGCGCAACGTCCTCAGGGACCTCAAGACGCCCGTCCAGGTCACGGTCTTCATGACGCCCGGGACGCCGCTCTACCCGGAGGTCGACGAGCTCCTCAAGCGCTACAAGGCCGCCGCGCCGATGCTCACGGTCGAGACGCTCGACCCGACGCGCAATCTCGTGCGGGCCAAGCAGCTCGTCGACGAATTCGGCGTCAAGAGCAGCACGGTCGTCTTCCGATCCGGAGACCGGAAGAAGTACGTCTCGGGGGAGCAGCTCGCCGAGCTGGACTACTCGCGCGCCCGGATGGGCGGAGAGCCCGGGATCAAGGCGTTCAAGGGCGAGCAGGAATTCACGTCCGCGATCCTCGCCGTCACGCAGCAGAAGACCCCGAAGGTCGTCTTCACGACGGGCCACGGCGAGCGGCGCTTCGACTCGCCGCGCGCCAAGGACGGATTCTCCGAGGCCGCCGAGTCCCTCAAGAACGACAACTGCACCGTGGAGGAGTGGGCGTCGCTGGGCGCCGCCGACGTCCCCGCGGGCACGGACCTCGTGGTCGTCGCGGGGCCGCGCACCGCGTTCACCGAGCCCGAGCGAGCCGCGCTCAAGCGGTACCTCGACGCCGGCGGGCGCGCGCTTTTCATGCTGGACGTCGAGCTGACGCCCGGGAGCCCGGCCCTCTCCGACTTCGGCCTCAACCCGCTCCTCGGCACGATGGGCCTGACGCTCGACGGCGACGTCGTTCTCGACCCGAAGAACGCGCTCCCTCTCATGGGGCCCGAGACGGTGTTCGCGAAGTCGTTCCGCCCGCACCCCGTGACGCGGCTCCTGACCGGCTCGGCCGTCGTCTTTCCGCTCGCGCGCTCCGTGAGCGTGGCCGCGGCGCCCGCTCCCGGCTGGACGGCGACGCCGCTCGTCGAGACGTCCGCCGACGGCTGGGGCGAGACGGACATTCGGGAGCTCCAGAAGACGGGCCGGCCCGCGAAGGACGAGAAGGACGTGAAGGGGCCCGTGTGCCTCGTCGCGGCCGCCGAGTCGTCCGGCGCGGCGGCCGGGCAGGAAACGAAGAGGCGCGCCCGTGTCGTCGTCTTCGGGGATTCGGACTGGGTTTCGAACGGCGGCATCGCGAACGCCGCGAACCGCCTTCTCCTGACGTCGGCCGCGAACTGGGCGCTCGAGCGCGAGGCGCTCGTGGCGATCCCGCCGAAGAACGCCGACCAGGTCGCCGTCACCCTCTCGAAACGGGACGTCGGGCTCATCGCCTTCTTCGTCCTTCTCCTCCTGCCCGCGGCCGCGGTCGGGCTGGGTCTCGCGATCTGGGTGCGGAGGCGCCGCTAGTCCCATGTCGACGCGGAAACTGCTCGTCCTGACCGGGATCTTCGTCGCTCTGCTCGCGTTCGTCGTCTTCTTCGAGAGCAAGCAGCCGACGTCCACCGAGCGCGCAAAGGCGGCGAAGCGCCTCGCGGACTTCAAGGCCGAGGACGTCGTCTCCGTGACGCTCGAGCGGCCGGACCTCCCGAAGGTGGAGCTCGTGCGAAAGGAGAAGGGGCGCTGGACGGTCGCGAACGCCCCGGCGTCCCCGGCGGACGGGTTCGGCGCCGACGCCCTCGTCTCGGACCTGGGCCGGCTCGAGGTCGTCGGCGAGACGCGCACGGCGTTCGACCCGAAGGAGCTGGGCCTCGACGCCCCGAAGGCCAAGGCGACGCTCGTGTTCCTCGACAAGTCGACGAAGGTCTTCTCCTTCGGCGCCCCGATTCCGGGCACCGACGCCGTGGCCGCCGCGGCCGGGCCCGTCTTCGGCGCGGTGAAGCAGGCGCCGCTGGCGGCCCTCACGAAGCCGGTGGACGAGTACCGCAGCAAGCAGCTCTTCGACGTCGCCGTCGGCGACGTCACGCGCGTGAGCGTGACGCGTGGCCCGAACACGGTCGTCGTGGCGCGCAGCGCGAAGGCGGCTTCGGGCGCGCCGGGCGCGTGGCGGCTCGAGAAACCGGTCGCGGACCTCGCCTCCGACTCGTTCGTCGATCGCCTCCTCGGCGACCTCGCGGGCGCACGGGTGCTGGAGTTTCCGTCGCTCGCCGACGCGGACCTCCCGCGCGTGGGCCTCGCTCCGGCCGTCGCGACCGTGGTGCTCGAGAAGGGGGCCGAGAAAGTGGCGACGATCGGCTTCGGCGCCGAGAAGGCCGAGGGGTCGGGCGGAAGGATGTACGCGAAGGTCGGCTCCCTCGCCGTCGTGATCGACGACCGGGTCCGCGAGGACCTCGACAAGGAGCTCTCGGCCTACCGCGAGAGCCGCGTGGCGCCCGTGGACACGTTCACGCTCCGGAAGGTCGCGTTCTCCGCCGACGATCTGCGCGCGGGGGCCGACAGGGTCGACGGGGCGTGGCGATCGGCGGGCAAACCCGTGACGGCGCTCCACGCCGAGGGCCTTGCGGCCGTGCTCGGCCGGGCCGAGGGCCGCGGCTTCGTGCCGGCAAAACCGGGGAAGCCCGCGCCCGAGAAGGCGCTCGCGACGGTCGACCTCGCGGGAGAGGCGGAAGGCACGGCGCGGACCGCGACGTTCTTCGCGGCGCCCGCCGGATCGGCCGCGGGCCTCGTGGCCGTCCATGTGACCGGCCGCCCGGAGCGCATTCTCGTCGAGAAGACCGTGCTCGAGGAGATCCGCCGCGAGGCGGCCGCGCTGAGGGACGAAGCCGAAGGGAAGTCGAAGGAAACGAAGAAGGTGCGGGCGCCAGCGCCCGAGCCGACCGCGGCCCCAGGCGGGCTCGTGCGGCCCCCGCCCGTCCGGTAGCGGTCAGCCCTTCTTCGGCGTGCCGGGCGACGACCGCGTGCCCGTCATCGTCATGCTGGCGGACGACTTCGACGCGCTGCCGCCGTCTTCGCGGCGGTACCCCATGGCCTTGGCCCGTTCGTCCGCCGCCTTCTCGAGCGAGGCGAGGCGCTGCAGCCGTTCGGTTTCCTTGGCTTTCTCCATCTGCTCGGTCTTCTTCTTCGCCGAGCCGAGCAGCGAGCTCGCCGCGAGGACGAACTTGAGGTGGAGCTGGCCCGTGAACTTCGCGTTCTCGCCGAAGGCGCCGACGAACGAGGAGCCGCCGAGGCGCGCCTCGGTGAAGTCGGCGCCTCCGATGTTGGCCTGCTTGAACTGGGCGCCGTCGAGCTTGGCGCCGACGAGCTGGGCGAAGCGGAGGTCGCTCGCGGAGAAGTCGGCGTTCTCGGCCTCGATGCCGAACAGGTTCGCGCCCGACAGGTTGGCGCCGACGGCGTTCGCTTCCGAGAGGCGCCCCCTCTTCAGGTTCGCCTTCCGGAGGTTCGCGCGCGCGACCTTCGCTTTCGGGAGGATGCAGCCCTCGAGGTTCGCTTCCTGGAGGTCCGCCCCGGAAAGGTCCGCCTCGGTGAAGTTCGAGCCCCGCAGGTTCGCCCGGGCCCCGAGAGCCTCGATGAGCCGCGCTCCCGTGAAGTTCACGAGCTTCATCCGCGGGGCGCGGAGGTCCATCTTGTCGAGGAAGGCGCCCGTCAGGTCGGTCTCCTCCATCTGCGCGTTCACGAACAACGCGTTCCTCATGTCCGCACGGTGGGCGCTCGTCTTGCGCATGACGGCGTCGGTGAAGTTCGAGGCCTGGAGCACCGAGCGCTCGAAGTCGGCCTCGGAGACGTCCGCCCCGGTGAAATCGGTCCCCGAGAGGTCGGAGCCGCGGAAGACCGTCCGCTGGAGTTTCGCGCCCTTGAAGGACGTGCCCGTGAGCCTCGCGTCGCGGAAAAACGCGAGCGTGAGGTTCGCCTTGTCGAAGTTGCCCTTCCGGTACGTGACGCCGTCGAAGACCGCCTGCGTGAGGTCGCAGCCCTCGAAGACGCACCGGTCGATGCCGGCGCCGCGGAAGTTCGCGTAGAGAAGGCGGCCGTAGGAGAAATCCGTCGCCGTGAAGTCCGTGCCGTCGAGCTTGGCGCCCGTGAAGTCCGCCGCTTTCATGACGGCCTCGCGGACGGTGGCGCTGCGGAGCGTCGTGTTCCGGAAGATGGCCCCGACGAAGGAGACCCGGTCGAGAAGAAGGTAGTCGAGGTCCGTGTCGGAAAGGTCGGCGCGGTCCAGCTTCGACCCGTTGAACGAGGCGCCTGTCACGTGGACGCGCATGAGGTTGGCGCCCTCGAGATTGCACCCGTCCAGGCGCGATCGCGACAGGTCGGCGCCCGAGAGGTTCTTCCCGGAGAGGTCGACTCCGGAGAGGCGCATGTCCGTGAAATCAGGGGTGAAGGAGGGGCGTGCGGCACGCCACTCGTTCCATTCCGGCGTCTGCAGCAGCTCGAGGTGTTCGGGATTCACGCACCGTAGTCTATCGAAGCCTGCTAGATTTGCTCCATGGCCGAAACACCGGTCCGGGGTCCGGAGCGTCTGAGACGCGCGCTCCTCGGCGGATATCCGCTCCTGTACGTCGTTTCGTGGGAAGAGCAGCGCGTCGAGCGCGCCGTCCAGGCGCTCGCCCAGAAGTTCTACGAGAAGCCCGTGCCTTACTCGGTGTGGACCTGCGTGGACGGCCTCGTGAGCGGCTCCGAGCGGCGGCCCGACACGGCGGACCCCATCAAGGCCCTCGACGCGATCCTCGCGGACCCCAGTCCCGGGTTCATCCTCATGAAGGACCTCACGGCCCACCTCGTCCGTCCCGAGGTCATCCGCCGGCTCCGGGACGCCTACCGGGCGCTCCGGGGGCGGGGCCGGTTTCTCATCCTCGTGTCGCCCCGGCTCGTCGTCCCCGACGACCTCCGCAAGGAGATTTACGTCCTCGACTACGACCTGCCCGACGAGACCGAGATCCTCGTTCTCCTCGGGCAACTCGGAAAGCGCTTCTTCGGCGAGAAGGGCCTCGCCGAGGCCGACGCGAAGAAGCTCGCCATGGCGCTCAAGGGGCTGACCTCCGACGAGACGGAGCACGTCGTCTCCAAGGTGTTCTCGCGGCGCCAGGTGTTCGACGACGTCGGGTACTTCGAGGTCCTCGCGGAGAAGGAGCAGGCGACGCGGAAGGACGGCGTCCTCGAGTTCGTGCCGCCGCGCTTCTCCCTCGCCGACATCGGCGGGCTCGAGAACCTCAAGGAATGGCTCATCAAGCGGAAGAACCTGTTCACGAAGGAAGCGCTCGACGCCGGCATGCCGGTTCCGAAGGGCATCCTCATGATGGGGATGTCGGGCTGCGGCAAGTCGCTCTCCGTCAAGGCGATCTCCGCGCTCTGGAACCTCCCGCTGTTCCGCCTCGACATGAACCTCGTCTTCGGGACCGACAACCCCGAGCAGACTTTCGAGCGCGCGCTCAGGACGGTCGAGTCCCTCTCGCCGGCGCTCCTGTGGATCGACGAGATCGAGATGGCCATCACGGGCGGGCGCGAGGCGGGCCAGGGCGACGCCTCGCTCGGGCGCATCTTCTCGACGTTTCTGACCTGGATGCAGGAAAAGCAGGGCCTCGTCTTCGTCGCGGCGACCGCGAACCGGATCCACCTGCTTCCGGCCGAGGTCATCCGCAAGGGCCGCTTCGACCAGGTCTTCTTCGTCGACCTGCCGAACGAGAACGAGCGCAAGCAGATCTTCAACGTGCACGTGAAGAAGGTCGGCGGGGACCCCAGCCTCTTCGACGTCGTGTTCCTCGCGAAGGCCACGAAGGGGTTCGTCGGGTCGGAGATCGAGGCCCTCGTGCAGGCCGCCGCGATCGAGGCCTACAACCAGGGCCGCAAGCTCTCCGAGGACGACCTTTCCAAGATGATCACGGACACGGTCCCGCTCTCGCGGACCATGGACGAGCAGATCAAGGCGATCAAGAGCTGGGCGCACGACCGGGCGATGCCGGCGTCGAAGGCCTGACCCAACGAAGAAGAAGTCCGCGAGGAGAAGTAGCTCAGCGCAGCGGCGGGGGCGGGGGAGAGCCCGCCTCCGGCGCCACGACGACGGCCGTCCCGTAGCAGAGCACCTCGGTGACGCCCTGCATGACCTCCGTCGCGTCGTAGCGCACGCCGACGACCGCGTTCGCGCCGACGTCCCGGGCGTGCGCGAGCATCATGTCGAAGGCCTCGGTGCGGGTCTTCTCGCAGAGCTCCGTGAAGAGCGAGATGTTCCCCCCGACGAGCGTCTGGAGCGACCCGCCGATCGTCCCGAAGATCGAGCGCGAGCGCACGGTGATCCCGCGCACGACGCCGAGCGTGCGCGCGATGCGGTAGCCGTCGAGCGTGAACGTGGTCGTGGTCATCGGGCTGGTCATGGCGGCCTCCTCAAGTCAGTTCCAACGGGGGTCTCCTGCCGGACGCCGGAACGGGGAAAGAAAGTCCAGGCGCCGCTGGACGCCCTCGATGTGCGCGAGCGTCCACTCGTAGCGCTCCTCGAGCCGATCCATCGCGAGGAGCTGATACGCCTCCTCCGGCTCGAGCCCGAGACGTCCGATCGCCTCGTTGACGAGGCCCTCGTCCGAGAGGCGCACGGGAAGCTCCCGGGCCGCCGCCCGGCCGACTCCGTCCGCGAGGCGCCGCAGGCGGTCCGCGAGCGCTCGCCGGAGGTCCCGCGGTGTCCGGCCGGCGCCGTCGGCCGGGGGCAGCGGGGCGATCGCGATCGGCGTGATCTCGGCGATGCGGTACGGCGTATCGGTGGGCGGTTCGGAGTCGATCCGGTAACGGAACGCGCCGCGGAGGAGGATGTTCGAGCGGCCGTCTTCCAGCGGCTCGTGGTGAACGACCTCTCCCGCACAGCCGATGGAATACACGGCGGGGCGCTCACCGGCGCCGGAGTCGCCGGGCTTGAGAAGCTGCATGCCGATCAGCCGGTCCGAATCGAGCGCGTCCGCCAGCATCCGGCGGTAGCGGGGCTCGAAGACGTGCAGCGGGATCGTCGTCCCGGGCAGGAGGACGACGTTCGGGAGCGGGAAGAGGCGGACGAGGCGGCGCCCGGACATGTCGTGAATGATGCATCCGAAGGGGTTCGTCGCGCGCGGGCCGTGCTATCTTCCGCGCCCATGGCGAACAAGGACGACCGCTACCCGGAAAACGCACCTGGCAAGTTCTACGTGGACACCCAGTGCATCGACTGCGACGTGTGCCGCGTTACGGCCCCGAACAACTTCACCCGGGAGGAAGAGAAGGGCTACTCGTACGTCAACAAGGCGGCCTCGACGCCCGAGGAAGAGGCCCAGTGCCAGGAGGCGATGGACTCCTGCCCGGTTGAGGCCATTGGGAACGATGGCGAATAGGGAAGAAGAGAAGAGGAAGATTTCTTAGAAGGTTAAGAGGGAGAGCCCGCCGTAAGGGCTCTCCTCGCGTGGTAGCTCGACCTGACGAGCGGCCCCGACTCGACGACGCCGAACCCCATCTCCTCGCCCTCTCTCCGGATCTCGTCGAACTCCTGCGGCGTGTAGTACCGCTCGATGGGCAGCCTTCGCGCGTGCGGCTGGAGGTACTGGCCCACCGTCACGACGTCGACGCCGCAGGCGCGTAGATCGCGGAGAGTCTCAGAGAGCTCCTCTCTCGACTCGCCCAGACCCACCATGACCCCGCTCTTAACTTTCAAAGAAATCTTCTCTTTCTCCTTCTTCTTTTCATCTCTTCTCTTCGCGGCGCGAGCCAGCAGCTCGAGCGACCGGGCGTAGATCGCATCGGGCCGGACGCGGCGGTAGAGGCGCTCGACGGTTTCGGTGTTGTGGTTGAGAACCTCCGGCGCCTCGTCGAGGACGGTCGCGAGCGCGGCGGCGCTGCCGAGAAAGTCCGGGACGAGGACCTCGACCGTCACGCCGGGCGCGAGCGCGCGAACGGCGCGGATCGTCGCCGCGAAGTGGGCGGCGCCCCCGTCTGGCAGCTCGTCGCGGTTCACGGATGTCACGACGGCGTGCGCGACGCCGAGCGTCCGCACGGCCTCGGCGACGTGTCGCGGCTCCTCGGGGTCGAGGGGCCGGCCGAGGCCCTGCGTCACCGCGCAGAAGCCGCAGTGCCGCGTGCAGACGTCGCCCATCAGCATGAAGGTGGCCGTCCGCTCCACGCTCCAGCACTCGAAGATGTTCGGGCAGCGGGCCTCCTGGCAGACCGTGTTGAGGCTCTTGTCTTCGACGAGGCGGGCGATCTCGGACTCGGACCCGCCCGCCGGCACGCGCACCTTCAACCACTCGGGCCGCGGCGTGACGCCGTACCGGGGACGTGTGTCCGCACTCACCGGCCGAGTGTACCGGGACGGGATAGGATGAGCCGAGACGTCATCTCAGTAACGAAGGAGGCCCCCATGGTGTCCATCGCCTCGCTCTGGCTGCCCATCCTGCTCTCCGCCGTCGCCGTGTTCGTCGTGAGCTCGCTCATCCACATGTTCCTCGGCTACCACTCCGCCGACTACCGAAGGCTGCCGGCCGAGGACGAGTTCATGGCGGCGGTCCGAAAGCTCGACATCTCGCCCGGCGACTACATGGTGCCGTGTCCCACGAGTCATGCCGCATTCAAGGAGCCGGCCTTCCAGGAGAAGTTCAAGGCCGGACCCCGCGCGATGATGACGGTTCTCGGCCCGTACGCGGGAATGGGCGGGCAGCTCCTGCAGTGGTTCCTGTACGCGGTCCTCATCAGCATCACCGCGGCTTACATCTCGGGGCGCGCCCTGGGCCCCGGCGCGCACTACATGAAGGTGTTCCGTTTCGCGGGCGCAACCGCGTTCTACGGCTACGCGCTCGCCCACATTCAGGCGTCGATCTGGTACAAGAAGTCGTGGGGGACGACGTTCCGAAACGTCCTCGACGGACTGATCTACGGCCTCGTGACGGCCGGCTTCTTCGGGTGGCTCTGGCCCCGCTAGAGGCCGGTCAACCAGTCGCCCGTCTCCCTCTCGAAGACCTCGGCGAAGTGAGACACGAACCGGCGCGCCACCGCGTCGAGCGGCGGCGGCGGCGCGCCGGAAGTCTTCGCGAGGGACGTCACGCCGCCGTCCGCGATGCCGCAAGGCACGAACAGGGAAAACCGCGCGAGGTCGGTCGAGACGTTCAGCGCGACGCCGTGCGTCGTGATCCAGCGCGAGAGGTGGACGCCGATGGCGGCGAGCTTGTCGTTGCCCACCCACACCGACGCCCATCGCTCCGGCGCGGGGCTGCGCGCCGCCTCGACGCCGAAGTCGCGCGCCGTGCGGATCAGGACCTCCTCGAGATCCCGCACGTACCGGCGCACGTCCTGCCGGTCGGGGGAGAGGTCGAGGATGGGATACGCGACGAGCTGGCCCGGCCCGTGGAACGTGAGCTTGCCGCCGCGGTCGGCGACGCGGAGCGCGATGCCCTTCTGCCGGAGGAAGTCCTCCGAGACGAGAAGCTCTCCGAGGCCCGCGTTGCGGCCCACCGTGACGACGTCCGCGTGCTCGAGGAGGAAGAGCGCCTCGGGCCCGCCCGCCTTCACGCGCTCGGCGGCCCGCTTCTGCAGCGCGAAGGCCGCGTCCCACGAGATGCGTCCCTCGGCGAGCAGCGAGACGACGTCTGTCCGGCGCATGGCGCATGCTACTGCGCGCCGGCGTGACTCCGGTCACGGGTTGCGTCGGATCCCGGGACCGCGGGCTGGCGCTCCCGCAGCGCCGGACCTAATTTATCCGGGACGACTCGGAGGTTTCCCATGAAGAGACTCCACTGTCTGGCGATCCTCGCGGTGTTTACTCTCGCCTCCGCGGCGCCGCGCCTCGCGGCGCAGGAGCAGGCCCGGGAGCCCGAGCCGTCGGCGCGCCTCTCGCCTCTCGCGGGGCGCACGCCGCTGATCTACGCGAGTCCGATTCACGGAGGCTGCTACGTCGCGGCTCCGGGGCAGTGCAAGATTCACGTCGAGCCGTTCACGATCGACATCGCCGCGGGCAAGAAGCTGGTGTTCTTCCAGTTGATCACGGTCCGGGGCGGCACGGGCGCTCAGACAGTCATTTACGACTGGCGCCCCGACCAGTCGAACCCCGTGCCGTACACCGGCACCGCGTACACGCCCTCCCTCGTGACGCAGGACTTCGCCGCAACGTGCGGGGCCAGCTACATGGTGAGCCTGCAGGGCCGGGACAGCGGCGACACCAGCGCCTACAACCTCGGGCTCACCGGGCAGTTCACGTGCCCGAGCGCCGCGCCCTGACGCCGATGACGAGGGCCCGTCCCGCGCTTTCCGCCGTGCTTGCGGCCGCTCTCGCGGCGGCGGCCGGCGCCGCGCGCGGCGTCGAGCCGGCTCCCGCAGTGCGCACGCCGCTGATCTTCGCGAGCCCGATCCACGCAGGCTGCAAGACATTCAACGCGCGGACCTGCCAGATCGTGGTCGAGCCGCTCGTCATCAACATCGCCGCCGGGCAGCGCCTGACGGCCTACCGGATTCTCGTCGACGGATCCATCGTCTACGACTGGCAGGCTGACCAGTCGAATCCCCCGGCCGGTCCGACGTATGCGCCGAGCCGCGTCGCGTGGGGCTTCGGCGTGCGGTGCGGCACGAGCCACACCGTGAACCTCCAGGGCCGCGACACCGGCGACTCGGGGTTCCTCAGCCTCGGTCTGACGTCCGCCATCACGTGCCCCGCACCCGTCCTTCAGCTGACGTTCTACGCGCTGCCGCCCTGCCGGGTCGTCGACACGCGGAACGCCGCCGGACCTGACGCCGGAGCGCCCGCGCTCGCGGCGGGAGAGTCGCGCGTCATCGGAACGGCGCAGAAGTGCCGCGTTCCGGCGACGGCCGCGGCGCTCTCGGTGAACGTGACCGTCACGGGGTCCGCGGCGGCCGGCCACTTCACGCTCTACGCGGCCGACGGGACGCTTCCCGTCGCGAGCCAGCTGAGCTTTGCGGCGGGGCAGACGCGCGCGGCTTCGACCATCGTTCCACTGGCCCTCGACGCGACGGGCTTCCGGGTGCAGAACGCCTCGGCGGGCTCCGCGCACGTCATCGTCGACGTGAACGGGTACTTCGAGTAGCGGCGACTACTCCAGCTCGGGCCAGGTCCCCTGTTCGAGCGTCGACTTCACGACGTTCACGAACGCGTCGCCCTCGGAGCCGTCGATCAGGCGGTGGTCGAACGTGAGAGCGACGTAGCCCATCGTCTTGATCGCGAGCGAGTCGGAGCCGTCCGGCATCTCGACGACCTTGGCGCGCTTCTCGATCGTGCCGACGCCCATGATCGCGACCTGGGGCTGGTTGATGACGGGCGTGGCGAACAGCGACCCGAAGGACCCGTGGTTCGTGACCGTGAACGTCCCGCCCGCGACCTCGTCCGGGAGGAGCTTCTTCGCGCGCGCGCGCGACGCAAGGTCGTTCGCGGCGCGCGCAAGGCCCACGAGCGAGAGGTCGTCCGCGCGGCGGATGACCGGGACGATGAGGCCCCAGTCGAGCGCGACGGCGATCCCGAGGTTCACTTCCTTGTGGAACACGACGTCGTCGCCCACGATCGAGGCGTTCACGAGCGGGCGCGCCTTCAGCGCCGCGATCGCCGCGCGGAGGATGAACGGCAGGTACGTCAGCTTCGTGCCGTACTGCTCCTCGAAGCGGCCCTTCACGCGGTTGCGGAGCTTCGCGATCCCCGAGTAGTCGACCTCGAAGACCGTCGTGACGTGCGCGGAGGTCTGCTTGGACTCGACCATGCGCTGGGCGATCTTCTTGCGCATCGGCGTCATGGGCTCGATCGAGACGTTGCCGCCCGGGAACGCGAGCGTGGACGCCGGCCGCGCCGCGAGCGGCGCTTCGACGGGACGCGCCGCGAGGGGAGCGGGACCGGGAGCGGGGGAAGGAGACGAAGAGGGGATCCTTTGAGAAGGCGCGGGGGCGGGCGCGGCGACGGGGGCCGGCGATGCCGCGGCAGGCGTGCCGCCCGCCAGGAACGCCTCGATGTCCTGCTTCGTCACGCGGCCCGAGATCCCCGTGCCGGGGATCTGCGAGATGTCGACGCCCTTGTCCTCCGCGATCGCGCGGACGACGGGCGAGGAGCGCCGCTTGAGCAGCTCTTCCTTCGACTCGCCGGGCTGGGGGGGCGCGATGGGAGCCGGGGGATATGAGGGAGAGGGGGCTGAAGAGGGTGATTTCTCAGAAGGCGCGGGAGCGGGCGCAGCAGCCTGGTAGGCCGGCGCCGCGGAGGGAGCCTGCTGCTGAACCTTCGAAGAATCTTCTCTTTGTCTTTCTTCCACTGCCGGCGCAGCCGGCGGTGCAGAAGGCGCGGGTGCGGCTGCCGCAGCCTCTCCCGTTTCCGCGAGCAGCGCCACGACGGTATTGATCGGCACCGTCTGTCCCTCAGGCACGAGGATCTCGAGGAGAGTGCCGGATGCGGGCGCGGGGATCTCGGCGTCGACTTTGTCGGTCGAGATTTCGAAGAGGGGTTCGTCGCGCTTGACCGCGTCGCCGGTCTTCTTGAGCCACTTGGTGAGCGTTCCCTCGGCGATCGACTCGCCCATCTGCGGCATGATGACGTTCGTCGGCATGTTGGTCTCCTCGAGTCAGTAGCGCGCCAGGTGCCGCGCGGCGGCCAGCAGGGTCTTCGCGTTGGGGAGGAACGCCTCCTCCAGAGGTGGAGAGTACGGCACCGGCGTGTCCGGCGCCGTCACGCGCAGGATCGGAGCGTCCAGCCATTCGAACGCCTTCTCCGTGATCGTCGCGGAGATCTCGGCGCCGATCCCCGCGGTTCGCGTGTCCTCGTGGAGGATCAGGCACTTGCCGGTCTTCTTCACGGAGGTCAGGACGGCGTCCTCGTCCCACGGCATCAGCGTGCGCAGGTCGAGGATCTCGGGCGAGATGCCGTCCACCTCGAGCGCGGGAGCGGCTTCGAGCGCCGTCCAGAGCATCGCGCCGTACGTCACGATCGTGAGGTCCGTCCCGGGACGCCGGACGGCGGCCTTGCCGAGCGTCCCGGCATCCTCGCCGGGGACGAGCCGGTCGCGCACGCGACGATAGAGGAACTTGTGCTCGAGGAAGATGACCGGGTCGTCGTCGCGGATCGAGGCCTTGAGGAGTCCGCGCGCGTCGGCGGCGGTCGCCGGCGCGACGACCTTCAGTCCCGGCGTCTTGACGAAGTACATCTCGGGCGACTGCGAGTGGTACGGCCCGCCGTGGACGCCCGCGCCCGAGGGGCCGCGCACGACGAGCGGGACGCCGATCCCGGTCCGGTAGCGGTTCTTCGCGGCGAAGTTCGTGAGGAGGTCGAACGCGCGCGAGATGAAGTCGATGAACTGCATCTCGGCGACCGGCCGGAGCCCGCGCATCGCGGCGCCGATGGCGGCGCCGACGATCGCCTCCTCGGCGAGCGGCGTGTCCAGGACGCGCGCGGGGCCGAAGCGCTCGAGGAGCCCCTCGGTCGCCTTGAATGCGCCGCCGTAAACGCCGACGTCCTCGCCGAGGACGAACACGCGCTCGTCGCGCTCCATCTCCTCGAAGAGGGCCTGCCGGATCGCGTCGAGGTACGTGGTCTCGACGCCGGAGCCGTCGCCGGTGAGCGTGTACGTGACGCCGCCTCGCGCGACGCGCGGGTCGGCCATCAGAGGCCTCCCGTGAAGACGCCCGCGCGGGCCCGCTCGCCGATCGACTCGTCGGCCCAGACTCCCCGGAAGGCGAGCGACGGGTCGGGGAAGGGCGACGCCTCCGCGAACGCGACGTCCGCGTCGAGCGAGCGCTCGATCTCCTCGTGCGCGGCGCGCAGGTCGGCGGCGGACGCGTTTCCGGACTCGACGAGGAACCTCTCGAGCCGCGGGAGCGGGTCCTTCTCCCGCCACTCGGCGAGCTCCTTCGGGTCGACGTAGGCCTGCGCGTCGTGCTCGGCGTGGCCCTTCATCCGGTACGTCTTGCACTCGAGGAGCGTCGGCCCGCCGCCCGCGCGGGCGCGCTCGACGGCCGCGCGCGTGACTTCGTGGACCGCGATCGCGTCGTTGCCGTCGACGACTTCGCCACGGATGCCGTAACCGACGGCCTTGTCCGCAAGCGTCCTGGCGGCGCACTGCTTCTCGAAGGGCGTGGAGTACGCCCATCCGTTGAACTCGACGACGAGGACGAGCGGCAGCTTCTGGACCGCCGCGAAGTTGATTCCCTCGTGGAAGGCGCCCACGGACGTTCCGCCGTCGCCGAGGTACGTCATCCCGACGACGCGGTTTCCCTTCATCCGCTCGGCGAGGAGCATCCCGGAGACCACCGGGACGAGCGTCCCAAGCATCGCGATGGGGGAATAGACGCCCTTCTCAGGAACGGAGAAGTGCAGGTTCGCGTCCTTGCCGAGGGAGGGCGACGTCGCGCGCGCGAGGTACTGCGTGAGGACGTCGCGGGCTGGAATCCCGCGCGCGAGAACCGAGCCGAGGTTGCGGATGAGCGGAGCGAGGAGGTCGCCAGGCTCCAGGGCGAACGCTGTCGCCACCGACGTCGCCTCCTGCCCGAGCGAGCGGTACAGCCCTCCGACGACCTTGCCCTGCCGATAGAGGTTCACCAAGCGCTCCTCGAGCAGCCGGTTCAGCAGCATCGTGCGGTAGAGGTCCTTCAGGCGCTCGGGGGAGAGGGACGTCGTCATTTTTCCTGGGGTCGCCGCGGAGGCGCAGCGGGGACGGTGATTATCGAAGGCGCTGCCGGGGGGGTCAAACGGGCAGATTCACGACCTGGGCGCTCAGGGACCACGACCTTTCGCGCCGGGACCAGAGATTGACCTTGCGCTGCCGCCTTTGCGGCTTAGATTGATTCTCGGTACAGATGAGAAATCAGCCCCGTGACGGGGCACAGGAGGTCCCGATGAGCGCCCCCCGGGCACCCCAGCTCTCCGCCGTCGTCGAATATCCGGTGGCCCGGCTTCTTTCTGCTCTGGTTCTTGTGGCCCTCGTCGGTGTGGTGACGGCCTTTCCTGCCGCCGCCGCGAGCCAGAGCGGGTTCGCCCGATTCGACGGAATCGCGGGCGACGGGGGCGATGCGCAGCATCAGGGCTGGTTCCAGTCGGCAAGCATCGAGTTCGCAGGCTTCGCGAGCGGCCGGTCGATTCCAGCCGGGGGCGGGACCTTCTCGTTCGGTCTCGCCCGCGACGGCGCGGGCTTCGCGTCGCTCGTCCGGGCGTGCATCGGCCAGCAACGGATTCCGAAGGCCGAGGTTGCGATCGGCCCCGATCGCTACGAGCTCTCCGGCGTCACCGTGGAGATGGTCAGTGTCGGGACCAAGGGCAGCTCGAGATCCGCGGCCGGGCCGATCGTCGTTTCGGTGCGATATCAGTCGATGCGCGATCTGCGGATGTCCGTGCCGGGTACCGGGGTCGTCGCGCCGAAGAAATGACACTTCCCCTGGATTGAAACTCGATCAAGGAGGACCCATGCGAAAGTCCGCTTTTCTGGTCATCGGCCTCGTTCTTGCCGCCGCCCTCGCCGCGCCGGCCTTCGGGGCCCCCATCTACATGCAGTACGAGGGTGTTCCGGGCGAGGCGTCGGCGTCGGGACACGACAAGTGGATCGAGATAAGCTCGATTCAGTGGGCACCGCCGCCGCCCGCCGTCCCGCGGGCGCCGGCGCCGGCCGGGGTGGCCGTCGGGGGTCCCGGCAGACTCTCCCTCGTGAAGAGAACCGACAAGGCGTCGCCGCTCCTGAGCAAGGCGGCCGCCACCGGAAAGCTCGTGCCGGCGGTCCAGATCGACGTCCCGAAGACCAGCGGCGGGGGCTCGAACGCCTACCTGCGCTACGAGCTGAAGAACGTCATGGTCAGCTCATTCAGTGTGGGTTCCGGTGGCGCCGGCGGCGCGGCCCCGACGGAATCGCTGTCGCTCAACTTCACCAAGATCGAGTTCAGGTACGACGAGCAGAAGGTCCCGCCGAAGGTCTTGGCCCCTTACAAGGCTTCCACCGTGAAGCAGTGAGTGTCCGATCGGAGGGCGACGAAGAGGACGCATGGGAATGACTTTGCTTCGACGGATTCTGGCGCTTGGGCTACTGGCCGGCCTGGTCGCCGGTCCGCCGGCCGCCGCTGCGGGCCGGAACGGCTTCATCCGGTTCGAGGGGATCGCCGGCGACGGCGGTGGTGCGACGCATCCCGGGTGGTTCTCCTCGCAGTTCCTCGATGTCGCGGGCCTCGGGGGCGGGGCCAGCGCCGGCAAGGGCGGGGGAGGGACCGGGTCGGTCTGGCTCGCGGGCGGAGGCCCCGGCTTCGAAGCGCTCGTGCGCGCGTGCCTTTCCCACAGGAACTTCGCCTCGGCCGAGGTCGCCTTCGGGCCGGACACGTACGTCCTCGAGGGCGTGGCCCTGGACGGGATCCAGCTCTACGGGGGAGGCGTGGCTTCGGGCGCGTCGGCGGGCAAGGGCGCGATCTTCGTCTCCTTTCGCTTCACGTCGCTCCGCGACCCGCGCGCGCCTGCGAAGCCGGGCGCGACGACGCGCGCGGGAAACCTCGGCACCCTCGCCGCCGCTCCGCTCCTGGTCGTACCGACGCCCACGCCACCGCGCCCGAAGTGAGGCCGCCCCGGGCCGAACGCTTCTTGACACGCGGACCCGCGTCCGCCTACGCTCCGCGCCGATGAACGCAGCCGTCAACTCCCGAAAGCGGATGACCGCGATGAAGACGACGCCGCCGTGCGGCGGGCGATGGAGCGTTCTGTAGATCGCGGAATTGCGGCGATCACCAGAAGACACCAGGGCCCGCCGGAAACGGCGGGCCTTTTCGTTTCGAAGGAGCCTTTCATGTCACGACCCGATTCCCGCATCCCCGTGGCCGTCCTCGGCGCGACCGGCGCCGTGGGGCAGCGCCTCGTTTCCTTGCTCGAAGGGCACCCGCAGTTCGTCCTCGCCGAGGTCGCCGCTTCCGAGCGGTCCGCGGGGAAGACATACGCCGAGGCGACGCGCTGGATCCTTCCGGGCGACATTCCGAAGGAAGCGCGCAGCCTCGTCGTGACGCAGGTGGACGTCGACTTTGCCTCGCCGGTGCTCCTCTCGGGCCTCGACGCGGCCGTCGCCGACACGATCGAGCCTCTGCAGGCGGGACGCGGCAAGCTCGTCGTCTCCAACACGAAGTCGTTCCGGATGCGGCCCGACGTGCCGCTCGTGATTCCCGAGGTGAACGCGGACCACCTCGCCCTCCTCGACGGTCAGCCGACGCGCGCGTCCGGCGGCGGCATCGTGACGAACCCGAACTGCTCGGTCGTGGGGCTCGCGATGGCGCTCGCGCCGCTGCACCGCGCGTTCGGCATCGAGGCCGTCGCCGTCACGACGCTGCAGGCGCTTTCGGGCGCGGGCTACCCGGGCGTCCCGTCGCTGGACTCGAACGCGAACGTGATCCCGTTCATCGACGGCGAGGAGGAGAAGATCGAGCGCGAGCCGAAGAAGATCCTCGGGCGGCTCGAGGGCGGGCGCGTCGTGGACGCGGACTTCCCGATCAGCGTCTCCGTGAACCGCGTGCCCGTGCGCGACGGCCACACGGAGTCGGTCTTCCTCAAGCTCAGGGCGAAGGCGTCCGTGCTGGACGTGAGGGCCGCCCTCGAGGAGTTCTCGGGCGAGCCGCAGCGGCTGAAGCTCCCTTCGGCGCCGGCGCGGCCCATCGTCGTGCGCGACGAGCGCGACCGGCCGCAGCCGATCCGCGACGTAGAGGCCGGACGCGGGATGACCGTGACGGTCGGACGCCTGCGGCCCGACCCCTTCTACGACGTGCGCTTCACCCTGCTCGTCCACAACACGGTCCGCGGCGCGGCGGGCGCGGCGCTCCTGAACGCCGAGCTCCTCCTGGCGCAGGGCCGCCTCGCGGCGCGAACGGCGGCGCGGTGATCATTTGACCGACGTCCTCAAGTTCGGCGGGACCTCGGTCGGAACGGCCGAACGAATCCGGGACGTCGCACGCCTCGTGGCGGGTCGCGGGGGAGATCCGTGCGTCGTCGTCGTCTCGGCGATGGGCGGGGTCACGGACGAATTGGTCGGATTGAAGATTGCTTCGAATGAAAAGGAGCGAGCGGGCGCCGAGGCCGCACTCGAGTCCCTCGCTCGCCGCCATGGCGCGGCGCTCGAAGGGCTCGGTCTGCCCGAGGAGGAAGCCTCGGCCTGCGCCGCCTCGGTCGACGAGGAACTGCGTCGCGCGCGCGTGCTTTCCACCGGGATTTCACTACTCGAAGAGATCTCTCCTCGAACCTCGGATGCGCTTCTGAGCGTGGGTGAGTTGATCTCCTCCCGCCTCGTCGCCGCGGCGCTGCACGCCGCGGGCGCCTCGGCGGTGTGGGTGGATCCGCGGGAGATCCTCGTGACAGACGCGAGCCACGGTGCCGCCCTGCCCGACGAACAGGCGACGGCGGGGCGCGTCGCCGCCCGGGTGCTGCCGGAGCTGGAGAGGGGCCACATCGTGGTCACGGGCGGCTTCGTAGGGGCGACACCGGACGGCGTCACGACGACGCTCGGGCGCGGAGGCTCGGACTACTCGGCGGCGCTCTTCGGAGCGGCGCTGAAAGATGCGGGCCGTGACGTCGGTGCGATCGAGATCTGGACCGACGTGGACGGCATCCTCACGGCCGACCCGCGCGTCGTCCCCGGCGCGCGCCTCGTGCCCGAGGTGAGCTCGGCCGAGGCGGCCGAGCTCGCGTTCTTCGGCGCGAAAGTCCTGCACCCCGCGACGATCCGCCCGGCCGTGGCGCGGGGGATCCCCGTCGCGGTGAAGAACTCGTTCCGTCCGGACGCGGCCGGAACGGTCGTGAGACGGGACGCTCCGGGCGCGGGGGTGCGCGCACTCGCGATGCGCTCGGGCGTCGCCGCCGTCTTCGTCGGAAATCCGCGCATGCTCCTCGCACACGGCTACGCGGCGCGGGTCTTCTCCGTCTTCGAGAAGCACGCCGTTCCCGTCGACGTCATCGCGACGAGCGAGGTCTCCATCTCGATCACGGTGGACGCGAAGGCGCCGCTTTCGGCCGTCGTGAAGGACCTCTCCGCGTTCGCGGAGGTGTCGGTGCTGCCGGGCCTCGCCGTCGTGTCCGTCGTCGGGAAGGCGCTGCGCACCACGGCCGGTATCGCCCGGCGCGTGTTTCAGGCACTTGGAGACGTGAACGTCTTCCTCATCTCGCAGGGCGCCTCCGACACGAACGTGACTTTCGTCGTCGCCTCGGGCGACGCCCCGGAAGCGCTGAGGCGCCTCCACCGGGAGTTCTTCGAATGAAGGCGCTCATCGTCGGATACGGGAAGATGGGAAAGGCGATCGAGGCTGTGCTTCTCCAACGCGGGCACACGGTCGTTGGGAGACTCGGAGGAAGAGAAGAGAAAGAGGAAGATTTCTTAGAAGGTAATAGAGCGGCGGGCGTCGCCGCAGCCGAATGCGACCTGGCGTTCGAGTTCACCACGCCGGAGGCCGCGCCGCGCCTGGTTCCTCTCTTACTTTCAAAGAAAATCCCTGTTCTTTCCGGCACGACAGGATGGGACGTCGGTGCGGCGATGCGCCAAGCGGTGGAGGAGGGCGTTCCCTTCCTCCACTCCGCGAACTTCTCCATCGGCGTCGCTGCGATGCGTCGCGGCGCCGCGGCGCTCGCGGCGGCGCTCGCGCCGTTTCGCGAGTTCCACCCCGGCCTCGTCGAGCGGCACCACTCGGCCAAGAGGGACGCTCCTTCGGGAACGGCGAAGGCGCTCGCGGTCGACGTCGCGCACGCGTCGGGCCGCCGCGACCTGCCGATCGTGTCGTTGCGCCAGGGCGGCGTCCCGGGAGAGCACACGCTCTACTTCGAGGGCGAGGACGAGACGGTGGAGCTCGTCCATCGCGCGCGCTCGCGGGCGATCTTTGCCCAGGGTGCCGTGCGCGCGGCGGAATGGATGCTCAAGTCCCGCCGGACGGGCCCGATCTCCTTCGACGACTTCTTCAACGACGCAAGCACCGGGAGCCATCGAGGAGACCCTTCATGACGAGGACGCCGCCGCCGCCGCTCTCTTCACCTTCAAAGAATCCGAATCCCAATCCCCCGTGTCCTTTCTCCGGCGTCTACACCGCCCTCGTGACTCCGTTCAAGGACGACGGCGCGCTCGACGAGCCGGGCCTGCGCCGCCTCGTCCGAAGGCAGATCGCGGGCGGTGTCGCGGGGCTCGTCCCGTGCGGCACGACGGGCGAGGCGGTGACGCTCGACGTCGACGAGCACGAGCGCGTCGTCGCGATCACGGTCGAGGAGGCGCGCGCGGCCGTGCGTCCGGTGCAGGTGATCGCGGGCTGCGGATCGAACGACACGCGAGAGGCGCAGCGTCTCGCGGCGCGCTGCCGGGCGGCGGGCGCCGACGCGCTGCTCGTCGTGACGCCCTACTACAACAAGCCGACGCCGCGCGGCCTCGTCGCCCACTTCTCCGCCGTTGCGGACGCGGGCCAGATCCCTGTCGTCCTCTACAACGTGCCGGGGCGCACCGGCCTCAACATGCTCCCGGACACCGTGCTCGAGCTCGCGCGGGATCCGCGCATCGCGGGCGTGAAGGAAGCTTCGGGGAGCCTCGACCAGGCTTGCGAGATCCTGCGCGCGCGCCCGGCCGGGTTCGCGGTTCTGTCGGGCGAGGACTCGCTGGCTCTCCCGATCGTGGCTTGCGGGGGCGACGGCGTGATCGCGGTCGTTTCGAACGAGGCGCCGGCCCTTCTCGTCGAGCTGGTGGCCGCCGCGCTCGCGGGCGACCGGGCGCGCGCCGCCGCGCTGCAGGCGCGCATGCTTCCTCTCATGAAGGCGAACTTCCGCGAGTCGAACCCGATCCCGGTCAAGTGGGCTTTGGAGCGGCTCGGGCTCGCGGGCGGGGCCCTCCGGCTTCCTCTCGTGCCGCTTTCGCCCGCGCATTTCGGACCGATGGAAATGGCCTTGAAGGCCGCCGGCCTCCTGGACGACGCCGGCCGGCCGCTCGAGGCGGTGGCCGCATGACGCGCGAGGACGTCTTCGCGCTGCTCGACGCCCTCGAGCGCGGGGACGTGCGGGCGGCCTCGCCCGGGGCGGACGGGTTCTGGTCCGCAAACGCCTCCGTCAAGGATGGCATTCTTGCGGCCTTCCGGCTCGGCATCGAGGAGCCGTCCAGCGCCGGACCCCTCCACTTCCGCGATCGCGACACGCTTCCGCCGCGCGCCCCGCTGCCCGAGGGCGTGCGCGTCGTGCCGGGCGGGACCGCGCTGAGGCGCGGCGCGTTCCTCGCGCGGGGCGTCGTCGTGATGCCGCCGGCGTACGTAAACGTCGGCGCATACGTGGACGAGGGCTCGATGATCGACAGCCACGCGCTCGTCGGCTCCTGCGCGCAGGTCGGCAAGCGCGTGCATCTCTCTGCGGCCGCGCAGGTGGGCGGCGTCCTCGAGCCTGCGGGAGCCGTGCCTGTCGTCCTCGAGGACGAGGTCTTCGTGGGCGGAGGGGCGGGCGTCTACGAGGGCGTGTGCGTGCGGAGGCGGGCCGTACTCGCGGCGGGCGTGATCCTCACGGCGTCGAGCGTCCTCTTCGACCTCGTGCACGAGAAGGAATACCGATCGACGCCCGAGCGCCCGCTCGTCGTGCCGGAAGGGGCGGTCGTCGTCATGGGCGCGCGCCCCGCGCCTGGTGCGTGGGGCAAGTGCCACGGGCTGTCGCTCGCGGCGCCGGTGATCGTGAAGTATCGCGACGCGAAGACGGACGCGCGGACGGTGCTGGAAAGCGCTCTGCGATGAAGGAAAGAGAAGAGAAGAGAAGAGAAGAGAAAGACTTCTTAGAAGGTGAATAGGGATTCAGGCGACTCGGTTCTTCTGCGGGCGGCGGCTCGCTTCGGGACGCCGGTGTACCTGTACGACTTCGACGTGATCGAGGCGCGCGTTCGTGCGCTCCAGCGCGCCCTCGGCCCGCGCTTCACCCTCGCCTATGCGGTCAAGGCCAACCCTTCGCTCGGGGTTCTTCACTTTCTAAGAAGATTCGGTCTCTCTTCGGACGTTGCGTCGAAGGGGGAGCTGGAAGTCGCGATCCGGGGCGGATTCTCACCTTCGAAGATTCTCGCGACCGGCCCCGCGAAGTCCGACGACGATCTCGAAGCGCTCGCGAAGGCGCGCGTCTCGATCATTCACGCCGAGGGGGAGTGGGAGCTCGAGCAACTGGAGAAAATCGGCAGACGCCTGAAGAGGCGGGTCCCCGTCGGCCTTCGCCTGAATCCGCCCTGGGGGATTGCCGAGAAGAAAGTCATCATCGGTGGCCCCGGGGCGAAGAAGTTCGGCGTCGACATTCGGACCGCCGAGAAGATTCTTCGAGCGAAAGAGAAATTCCCCCACCTCGACATTTGCGGGTTCCAGGTCTTCAACGCGTCCAACGTCCTGGACGCGCGCCTGCTCGTCGAGAACACTCGACACGTCCTGGATCTCGCTCTTTCACTTTCTAAGAAATATTCGATCTTTCTTAGCTCCGTGGATTTTGGCGGTGGCTTCGGCGTGCCCTACGCCGACGGAGAAAGACCGTTGGATCTCGGATTTCTTGGAAAGGGGTTGAGTCGGGTTGCGAGGGAGGCGCGCGCGAGCGGGCTGCTCGACTCCACCCGCCTCGTGTTCGAGCCCGGGAGGTTCCTGGTCGCCGAGGCGGGCACGTACGTCGTTCGGGTCCTCGGCACGAAGCGCACCCTCGGCGTCGACTACGTCCTCGTGGACGGCGGTGTCCACCACTTCCTCCGCCCGATCCTCCTCGGCAGCCCTCACCGCGTACGGCTCCTGCAGGCGCGGGGCAGCGGCCGCACCCGCCGCTCTTCACCTTCAAAGAAATCCCTCGTTCTTTCCGGCCCCCTCTGCACCTCTCTCGACGTGCTCCACCCGGCCGCAAGGCTGCCGATGCCCGAGCGTGGCGATCTCCTCGCGTTCGAGAATGCCGGAGCCTACGGGTACACGGAGTCGATGCCGCTCTTCCTGTCACACGAGTGGCCCGCCGAGGTAGGCGTGCGAAAGAACCGGCTTGCGCTGCTTCGGCGTCCGCCGCGCGTCGCCGAGCTGCAGGCCCGGCAGAAGACGCCCTTCTGAGGCCTCGCGCCCCGGGGGGATAATCGCCTCCCTCATGGACGTCCGCGCACTCGGGAAGAACGGCCCCGTCGTCTCGGCGATGGGTCTCGGCTGCATGGGAATGTCCGAGTTCTACGGGACCCGGGACGACGACGAGTCGATCCTCACGATCCACGCGGCTCTCGACGCCGGCGTCGATTTCCTCGACACGGCCGACATGTACGGCCCCTACACGAACGAGACGCTCGTCGGCAAGGCCCTCGCGGACCGGCCCGGGCGGGCCGTCCTCGCGACGAAGTTCGGAATCGTGCGCGACGCCGCCGACCCGGCGAAGCGCGGCGTCTGCGGGCGGCCCGACTACGTCCGGTCGTCCTGCGAGGGAAGCCTGAAGCGCCTCGGCGTCGAGACGATCGACCTTTATTACCTCCACCGCGTCGACCCGGCGACGCCGATCGAGGACACGGTCGGCGCGATGGCGAGCCTCGTGAAAGAGGGAAAGGTCCGCTGGCTCGGCCTGTCGGAAGCCTCTCCCGACACGCTTCTCCGGGCCAGCAAGGTCCACCCGATCGCGGCGCTTCAGAGCGAGTACTCGCTCTTCACGCGCGACGCGGAGGCGGCCGTCCTGCCGGCGTGCCGAGAGCTCGGAATCGGGTTCGTCGCCTACAGCCCGCTCGCTCGCGGGTTCCTGACAGGCAAGTACCGGAGCCTCGCCGATTTTCCCGAAGGCGACTACCGCCGCGTGGCGCCGCGCTTCGCCGGCGAGAACTTCGCGAAAAACCTCGCGCTCGTCGCGAGGGTCGCCGACCTCGCGCGCCGCCGGAAGGCGACGCCCGCGCAGATCGCGCTCGCCTGGGTGCTTTCGCGCGGCGCCGACGTTGTCCCGATCGTGGGGACGAAGAATCGCGAGCGCCTGGAGGAAAATCTCAACGCGACGGACCTCGTGCTCCGGCCGGCCGACCTCGCGGAGCTCGACGCGGCCTTCCCGCCCGGAGCGGCGGCAGGGGAGCGCTACCCGGCGGCCGCCATGGCGACGGTCGGCCGCTGAGTCTCCTTCGCGCCCCGCGCCCGATAGAATCGCCGGCATGAGCGTCAAGGGTTCCGAAAGTCCCGCCCTCCCCCTGACCCCCGAGCAGGAGCGTATCCGCGTCGCGAAGGAGGCCTGGCGGCAGAAGGCCGCCTCCGCGTTCGCGAAGACGCCCGCGTGGCGGAAGGACTTCACGACCGTCTCGTCGGCCGAGGTGAACACCCTCGCGACGCCCGACGATCTCGGCGGCTTCGACTACGACCGCGACCTCGGCTGGCCCGGCGAGTTCCCGTACACGCGCGGCGTGCAGCCCACGATGTACCGCGGCAAGCCGTGGACGATTCGGCAGTTCGCGGGCTTCGGCACGGCGAAGCAGACGAACGAGCGCTTCAAGCAGCTTCTCGCGCACGGCCAGACCGGCCTCTCGACGGCGTTTCACCTCCCGACGCTCTACGGCTACGACTCCGACCACCCGATGTCGGCCGGCGAGGTGGGAAAGTGCGGGGTCGCGATCGACACGCTTCGCGACTTCGAGGCGCTGTTCGACGGGATCGACCTCGGCGCCGTGACGACGTCCATGACGATCAATTCCACCGCTCCCATCGCCCTTGCGATGTACCTCGCCGTTGCCGAGAAGCACGGGACGCCGTGGTCGAAGGTCGGCGGAACGCTCCAGAACGACATCCTCAAGGAATACATCGCGCAGAAGGAGTACATCTTCCCGCCGCGGCCCTCGATGCGGCTCGTGACGGACCAGTTCGCGTTCTGCGCGAAGCACGTCCCGCGCTGGAACACGGTGTCGATCTCGGGGTATCACATCCGGGAGGCCGGCTCGACCGCGCTCCAGGAGCTTGCCTTCACGCTTCGCGACGGGATGGAGTACGTGAAGTACGGCGTCGACGCGGGTCTCGACGTCGACGACTTCGCGCCGCGACTCTCCTTCTTCTTCAACGCGCACAACGACTTCTTCGAAGAAATCGCGAAGTACCGCGCGGCGCGGCGGATCTGGGCGAAGGTCATGCGCGACCGCTACGGCGCGAAGAAGGCCGAGAGCTGGAAGATGCGCTTCCACTCGCAGACGGCCGGCGTCACGCTGACGGCGCAGCAGCCCTACAACAACGTCGCGCGCGTCGCGATCCAGTCCCTCGCGGCCGTCCTCGGCGGGACCAACTCCCTTCACGCGAACGCGCTCGACGAGACGCTCGCGCTCCCGACGGAGTTCGCCGCGAAGATCGCGGTCCGGACGCAGCAGGTCATTCTCCACGAGACGGGAGTCGTCAACACGATCGACCCGCTCGGCGGCTCGTATTTCGTCGAGGAGCTCACGAACCGCATGGAAGCGGGAGCCTTCGACTACTTCCGGCGGATCGACGCCTTCGGCGGGATGGTCGAGGCCATCGAGGCCGGCTTCCCGCAGAGGGAGATCATGGACGCCGCCTACCGGTTCCAGCGCGCGTACGACGCGAAGGACAAGGTCATGGTCGGCGCGAATGCGTTCACCGAGTCCCTTCCGGAGGACGAGGTGTCGACCCTCGTGATCTCCGAGGAGACGGCCGCGGAGCAGGTGGGCTCCCTGAACGAGGTCCGGCGGACGCGCGACTCGCGGACGGCGATGCGGACGCTCGCCGACCTGAAGGCGGCCTGCGCGAGCGGGGCCAACGTCATGCCGCCGCTCGTGGAGGCCGTGAAAGCCTACGCGACGGTCGGGGAGATCTCGGACGTCATGCGCGAGGTGTTCGCCACCTACGAAGAGCCGGCAGTCTTCTGAGGACGGGAATGCGGCCCGGTTCTTGCGGGTTAGACTCCTCGATGATGCCTGTTCGACGCGCCACCACGATCGTCGCCTTCCTGCTCGCCGCGTTAGCGGCCCTCCCGGCGCGTGCCCAGACGTCCGGACCTGCCCTCACGCCGAAGGAGGCGAAGCGCAAGGAAGCGGCCGAGCACTACATGCGGGCGCGGCTCTTCGCCCAGGACACCGAGTTCGAGCAGGCCGTCAAGGAGTTCCGCAAGGCGGTCGACCTCGACCCCGAGGACGGCGCTCTCCGCCGCGAGTACGGCGAGCTCCTGCGGGACATCCCGATCTACCCCGAGGCGGAGCGCGAGGCGCGCAAGGCCGTCGAGCTGTCGCCCGGGAGCGCCGGAGCCCATCGCCTGCTGGGGCAGGTGCTGCTCGCGACCGCGAAGGACAAGCCGCGCGTCGAGGAGGCCGCCGTCGAGCTCAGGAAGGCGGCGGAGCTCGGGCCGCCGGACCCGCAGGGGGCGATGGCCCTCGCGCAGGCGTCCATCCGGCTCGACAAGCCCCAGGACGCGGTCGCCGCGCTGGAGCCCGTCGTGGACCGGGCGCCCGGCCCGTCGTTTCTCCTCGTCTACGGCGAGGCGCTGGAGCGGGACGGCCAGTTCGAGAAGGCCGAGGACGTCTACCGTTCCCTGCTCCGGATGGACCCCGCCAACCGCGCGGCGTCGCTCGGCCTCCTCCGCGTGTACGACCGCTCGAAGCAGTTCGACAAGGAAGCCGCGCTCCTCGAGTCGTTCATGAAGGGCCAGCCCGGGAATCTCGCGGCCAAGACGCAGTACGCCACCGTGCTCCTCCGCGCGAGGCGCTTCCCCGAGTCGAGGAAGGCTTTCGAGCAGGTCCTCGCAGCCGACCCCGGCAACCGCGACGCCCTGAGGATGTACGCGGCCCTCCTCTCCGAGACGCGCGAGACGGAGAAGGCCGACGAGATCCTCCGGAAGCTCCAGTCCCTCGAACCCGACGACCCCGAGGTTTCCTACCGCCGCGCCATGAACTTCCTCGAGGCGCGCCGCCTCGCCGAGGCCGAACAGGTGCTCGAGGATCTCAAGAAGACGCTCGCGACGAAGAAGACGGACGGATCCGAGGCGGGTCAGATCGACGGCCAGCTCGCGTACATCGCCTATCTCAGGAAGGACTACGCGCGCGCAACGTCGCTCCTGACGCCCCGGCTCAAGGACGGCGACGGCGTCAACCCGCAGGCCTTCAACCTTCTCGAGCAGATCGCGCGCGACCAGGAAGACTGGGCCGGCGGCCTGCGCATCGCGCGCGAGGCGCACGCGGGGACCGGAAAGAAGACGCCGAACGTCCGCGCGACCTACGCGGAGTTCCTCATCCGCTCGTCCGCGGCCGGCGAGAAGGCCGAGGGCGAGAAAATCCTCGCCACCCTCGCCGCCGAGGACAAGCCCGGCGTCCTCGCGGCCGCCGACGCCTGGCAGCGGCTGGACCAGTACGGGCGAGCCGCCGACGCCGCCCGCGTCGGGCTCGAGCGCGCTCCGGACGACCCCGAGCTCCTGTTCCGGCTCGCCGCGTCGCTGGAACGCGACAAGAAGATCGGCGAGTCCGAGGCCGCGTTCGAGAAGCTCCTCAAGGTCAAGCCCGATCACGCGCCGGGGATGAACTACCTCGGCTACATGTGGGCCGACCGCGGCGAGAACCTGCAACGCGCGCTGGAGCTCATCCGCAAGGCGGTCGACCTCGAGCCCTCGAACGGGGCATACCTCGATTCGCTCGGCTGGGTCTACTACCGCCTCGACAAGCTCGACAAGGCGGAGGAGAACCTCGTCGCCGCCGCGACGCTGAACCCGGACGACGCGACCGTCGAGGAGCACCTCGGCGACCTCTGGAACAGGAAGGGCGACCTCAGGAAGGGCCGCGAGAGCTGGAAGCGCGCGCTCACGCTCAAGCCGGAGCCCGACGTCAAGCGCCGCCTCGAAGAGAAGCTCCGGAAGACCGACAGCCTCGACGCGAAGAAGTGAATGCGAGCACCCGTCCGCTGCGGGCTGCCGGGTCGGCTCTCGTTTCGCTTGTTCTCTTCTTAGAAGGTGCATGCAGCAGCGGGGCGCCGGCCTCTGTTTCGAGTGGCGCCAGCGCTGCGTATGAGGCGAACCGCGCGAAGGCATGGGATTCCTCCCGCCGCTTCAAGGCCCTTTTCAAGGCGGAGGTTTCTCCGAAGGCCGGCGCGATCGGCCGCGGATACCTTTCCGTATGGTGGGACGGCGCCTCCGGCTCGCTGGAATGGCGCGCATCCGCGCCGATCGCGGGAGGAGGAAGAGGGGGATCGCTTAGAAAGGGAAGAGGGGAAGCCGGCGCGGAGCCGGACTCGTCGCCTCTTCCCGGCCGACGCCGCCGCCGACCTCATCGCCTGCATCCTCGGCACGCCGGACGCACCTCCGTCGCCCTCTTCCGTCCTCGACGATCGGGGTAACGTCGTCCAGATGCGCTTTCCGAACGGCGAGGTCGTGACGTTTCAGCCCGGCGCGGGGGTGCCCCGCCGCATCGAGGCAAACGGGCCGGACGGCCGGGCCGTGCTGACGCTCGAGAGCTACGGCCCGTGGCCCTCGGGCGAAGAGGTCCCGCCGCTGTGAGCGACGCGGCCGAAGCCCTCCGCGTCACGTCGTTCGCGAAGATCAACCGCGATCTGCGCGTCCTCGGAAAGCGCAAGGACGGGTTTCATGAGCTGGACACCGTGTTCCAGACGGTCGACCTTTCGGAGGAGATAGATTTCTTAGAAGGTGAAGAGGGGAGCGGTGCGCAGGGGATCGTCTCGCTGACGGTCGATGGCGCCGACCTGCCGGCCGACGAGAGTAATCTGATCCTGCGAGCGGCGGCGGCCCTCGCGAGCCACACCGGCACTCGCCGCGGGGCCCGCATTCACCTTTCAAAGAAAATCCCCATCGGCGGTGGGCTTGGCGGAGGCAGTTCGAACGCCGCTGCGACGTTGAGGGGCCTGTCCGCGCTCTGGAATCTGGACCTCCCCGCGGCCGATCTGCAGTCTCTGGCCGCCTCGCTCGGGTCCGACGTCCCCTTCTTTCTCCTCGGCGGCCGAGCCCGCGGCCGAAGCCGGGGAGAGGTCGTGACACCCCTCCCGGACGGTCCCCAGGAGTGGGTCCTCCTCGTCTTTCCGCCCTTTTCCCTTTCCACGGCAGAGGTTTACGGGCGTCTCAAGGCCCGGTCCTTGACGGGAAGTCCTTCTGCCACTAAAGTTTCCGGCTCCGGGACCGGTGGCGGACCGGAGCGGAACGATCTCGAGCAGGCGGCGGAATCCCTCCGGGGGGAATTGCGCCGCATCCGGTCCGCGCTCGCGGGAGCCGGTGCGCGGAGCGCCCGGCTTTCCGGGAGCGGCTCGACGGTTTTCGGGACGTTTGGGACGAAAGAAGAGGCCTCGCGGGCGATGACGTCGCTCGAGGGGCTCGGAAACGAGACGAAGGCGAGGATGGCGATCGTGAAGACCGTTTCCCGGGCCGAGTTCGCGCGCCGCGCGGCTCCGGTCCGGATTGCGCAACGCGGATGAGAGCCGCCTGCGCGAGAATCCACGTGAGGCTTCCGGATGGGGAGTCGACAAGTGGTAAGTCAGCGGTCTTTGGAACCGCCTACCGGAGGTTCGAATCCTCCCTCCCCAGCCAACTCTCCTGAACGACGATGGAACGATTCGCATACGGTGACCTGAAGGTTTTCGGCGGCCGGGCCCACCCGGCGTTGACGGGCGAGATCTGCCGCAACCTCGGGCGCGAGGCGGGCCGCGTCACGCTCTACAACTTCTCGGACGGCGAGAACTACTGCCAGATCGACGAGAACGTGCGCGGCGCGGACGTCTTCATCGTTCAGCCCACGGGCCCCCCGGCGAACCACAACATCATGGAACTCCTGATCATGCTCGACGCCTTCAAGCGCTCCTCGGCGTCGCGCGTGACGGCCGTGCTCCCGTACTACGGGTACGCGCGGCAGGACCGCAAGGACAAGCCCCGCGTCCCGATCACGGCGAAGCTCACGGCCGACCTCATCACGGCAGCGGGCGCCGACCGCGCGCTCTGCATCGACCTCCACGCCGCGCAGATCCAGGGCTTCTTCAACATCCCGGTCGACCACCTCTTCGCGGCCCCGGTCCTCCTCGACGCGATCCGCGACTCCAGCCTCGACCCGCTCACGGTCGTCTCGCCCGACGCCGGCGGCGTCGAGCGCGCCCGCGCGTTCGCCAAGCGGCTCGGCGCCGGCCTCGCGATCGTCGACAAGCGGCGCAAGGGGAAGAACGAGGTCGAGGTCCTGCACGTCATCGGCGACGTCAAGGACCGCAACGTCATCGTCGTCGACGACATCATCGACACGGCCGGGACGCTCATCAACACCGTCATCGCCCTGAAGGACTCCGGCGCGCGCCGCATCTTCGCGGGCTGCGTCCACGCCGTCCTCTCCGGCCCCGCAATCGACCGCATCAACGGCAGCCCGATCGAGCGCATCTTCTGCGCGAACACGCTTCCGCTCGACGAGAAGCTCGCCCGCTGCCCGCTCCTGACGCCGCTCTCGATCGCCCCGCTCCTCGCCGAGGCGATCCAGCGCATCCACCAGGGAGCCTCCGTCAGCTCGTTGTTCGTCTAGACCCGCCACCAGGCCGGACCGCGCGCCCGGGGAATTCCCTCCGGACCGTGCGCCCGAAGAAAGGAAACATGCTCCAGGAAAACATCGTCGTCGAAGTCGAAAAGAGGGACGTCACCGGCAAGAACGCCGCGAACCGCCTCCGGGCCGCCGACCTCATCCCCGCCGTGCTCTACGGCGGCGGCAAGGGGATGGACACCTGGTCGCTCCAGGTCCCGCGCAAGACCCTCGCCACCCTCCTCAACAAGGGCCTGCACGGCAACGCGATCTTCAAGCTTCAGCTGAAGGGCACGGACCAGCAGCGCCACGTGATGATCCGCGACCTCGCGCTCGACCCGATCACCCGCTCGATGCTGCACGTGGACTTCGTCCGCGTCCTCCTCGACCGGAAGCTCCGCGTCAAGAGCGACGTCGAGGTCGTCGGGATCGCGGCGGGCGTCAAGGAAGGCGGCATCCTGAACATCGTCACGCACGAGATCCTCATCGAGTGCCTCCCGGCCGACATCCCGGAGTCGATCAAGGTCGACGTCTCCGAGATGAAGATCCACGACTCGTTCCGTGTCTCCGACCTCAAGGCCGGCGACAAGATCAAGGTCCTCGAGAAGGCGGACCGCGTCCTCGCGCACGTCGGCGTGCCGAAGGCCGAGGAAGTCGTCGCCGCCGTCGCCGCCGTTCCGGGCGCCGAGGGCGCCGCCGCCACGTCCACCGAGCCCGAGGTGATCAAGAAGGGCAAGAAGGACGAGGAGGGCGCCGAGCCCGCCGCCGGCGGAGCGAAGGCCGCTCCGGCTCCGAAGGCCGAGAAAAAGGACAAGAAATAAGCACGGACGGCCTCTTCCTCGTGGTGGGACTCGGCAACCCCGGCGACCGGTATTCCGGGACGCGTCACAACGTCGGCTTCGACGTCGTGCACGCGTTCGCCCAGAAGGCCGCCGGCGGCCCCCCGCGCCTCGACCGCCTCGACTGCCGCGCGCTCACCGGGCGCGTCCGGGTGGGGGACCGCCCGGTGCTCGTCGCAAGGCCCCAGACGTACATGAACGCGTCGGGGGAGTCGGTCAAGGGCCTCGCCGCCAAGTACGACGTCCCGCTCGACGGCCTCGTCGTCGTCTCGGACGACGCGGCGCTGCCGGTCGGGGCGATCCGAATCCGGCGGTCGGGCTCCTCGGGCGGCCAGAAGGGCCTGCAGTCCGTCATCGAGTGCTTCGGCACGAATGAGTTTCCGCGCCTGCGCCTCGGTGTGCGCGGCGACAACTTTCAGCCGGGGGAGCCGCTCGACACGTACGTCCTGTCCCGTTTCGCGAAGAAGGAGCGCCCCGCCATCGACGCCGCGATCGCGACCGCGTGCGACGCGCTCGCCGTCATCGTCACCGACGGCCTCGACGCCGCCATGAACCGTTTCAACCGTTTGCCCGAGGAATCGTCCCCGGCGAACTGATCGTCAACCTTGGCTCGGCACCGGACCCAAGGTCCACAGCCGCGCCTCGCGACGGGCGAGCCCGCCGCGATCCAGAAGGAGGAAAACCCGTGGCCACCCCGAATACGCAACGACAGTACGACATGGTCTTCCTGGTCGTCCCCGAAAAGGACGAGGCCGGCGCCCAGGGCGTCGTCGAGGAATTCCGCAAACTCCTCGTCGAACTCGGCGCCACGATCGAGAAGGACGAGACGATGGGCCGCCGCCGCCTCGCCTACACGATCAAGAAGAAGAACGAGGCGACGTACCACAACTTCCTGTTCCGCGGCTCGTCCGCCTGCGTCGCCGAGGTCCAGCGCAAGCTGCGCCTCTCGGAGGACGTCCTCCGCTACCTGACCGTCCGCATCGACGAAGAGGTCAAGCACGGCCTCAAGGTCGCCCGCAACACGAAGCCGCGCCGCCCGCGCCCCGAGATGTCGGACGCGCCGATGTCCGCCCCCGCCGCCCCCGCAGCCCCCGCTCCTCCCGCCGCCCCCGAGGCCGCGGAAGGGCGCGAGTAGGAGTCCGCCATGGCCGCACCCGTTCGCAAGCCCGCCAAGAAGAAGTTCTTCGTCCGCCGCAAGCGCGTCTGCAAGTTCACCGTCGAGAAGATCGGTTACATCGACTTCAAGGACGTGAAGACTCTCGCGGGGTTCGTCCCCGAGCGCGCCAAGATCCTCCCGCGCCGCATCAGCGGGACCTCCGCCTTCTACCAGCGCAAGCTCGCCACGGCGATCAAGCGCGCGCGGTACCTGGCGCTGCTCCCGTACGTGTCTGATTAGGAAAGCGTTCTCCGCCTTCTGGGCGGCGCTGGCCGCGGCCGTGACCGCGGCGGCGCCGCCCTTCGGCGTCTTCCTGCTGCCGTTCGCGGCGGGGCGCCTCGGCGTCGCCTCGCTCTCCACGGAGCGCCTCGCCTGGGGCTTTCTGCTGCCCGCGTGCGCGCCGCCCCTCGCGCTCGTCCTCGGCGCGATCCTCGCTCCCGGCGCTGCGGGGCCGGCGTTCGTGATCGCCGCGGCGTTCGTGTCCCTGCCCGCGGCCGCGCTCTACGTCACGGGGCAGGGCGGCTTTCGCCGCGACCGCGCGCTCCTCGTCGTCTTCGCCGTGACCGGAATCGGCGCCCTCGCGGCGCTGCTCGGCGCGGACGTCGCGACGGGGCGGGATCCGGGCGAGGTGGCGGCGGCCCGGTGGGCGGCCGCAGTCCCCGAGATGCTCGAGACGTACCGGTCCAGTGGGTGGGGAGAGTCCTCCCTCGCCACCGTCGCGCGGCTGTTCGAGATCCTCCGGGTGGCCCTGCGCGACCAGCTCCCGGGCATCGTCCTCGCGATCGCGATGGGGCACGCGGCGATCGTCGTGTACGGGTTCGCCCGGGCTTCCGGCATCGCCGGGGCCGACTGGATCGAGCCCTCCTTCAGCCGATTCCGGACCCCGCTCGCCGCCGCCGCCCTGTTCGTGCCGGCCGGCCTTCTCGCCGCGCTCGGGGGCCCGGACCTGCGCCGGCCGGCCGTGGACGTCCTGCTGCCGCTCGCCGTCTTGTTTTTTCTGCGTGGTCTGGCCATAATCCGCGCTCTTCTCGACAGGGGAAGAGCCGGCCTTCTGGGCCGGGCGCTCGTTTACGCGCTGGTCTTTCAGATGCCGTTTCCCTTCCTTCTGGCGCTCGGGGGCCTGTTCGACGAGTTCGTCGACGTCCGGGCGCGGCTCGACCGGATTCCTCCGGCCGAGGCTGGGCCGCCCGACTTCTGAGACCGGTGAAAATTCTCGAAAGAACTTTAGGAGTCCCGCGATGAAACTCGTACTGACCGACGACGTTAAGGGTCTTGGGCACCGGGGCGACGTCGTGACCGTCGCCGCCGGATACGGCCGCAACTTCCTGCTCCCGAAGACGCTCGCCTACCCGGCCACGCCCGGAAACATCAAGCGCCTCGAGCAGGAGAAGAAGCGCTACGACGTCCGTGTCGCGAAGGAAAAGGAACAGGCCGAGGCCGTCGCCAAGGGCGTCGAGGGGACGAAGATCGTCCTCCACAAGAAGGCGGGCGAGGGCGACCACCTCTACGGCTCGGTCACCGCATCGGACATCGCCGACGGGCTCGCCGCCAAGGGCGTCACGATCGACAAGCGGCGCGTCGAGCTCGAGGAGCCCATCAAGCGCCTCGGCACGCACACCGTGCACGTCAAGATCCACAAGGACGTGACGGTCGCCGTCATCGTCGAGGTCCTTCCGCTCTCCCAGTAGGCCGAACCTCCGGACGAAGACCGAAGAGCCGGGCGCGAGCCCGGCTCTTTTGCTTTCCGCTCCTCCCCCTCCCGTACAATCGAGACACGCTCTCATGACGATCGCTTCTGGAACCCGTCTCGGGCCGTACGAGATCCTCGCCCCGCTCGGCGCGGGAGGGATGGGAGAGGTCTACCGGGCGAGGGACCCGCGCCTGAACCGCGAGGTCGCGGTAAAGATATTGCCGGGAGATTTCTTAGAAGGTGAAGAGAGGCGGGCGCGCTTCGAGCGGGAGGCGAGCCTTCTTGCGAGCCTGAACCACCCCGGGATCGCCGCCATCTATTCCTTCGAAGAAATCCCCTCTTCCTCTTCTTCTTCCTCCTCGCAGCCCATTCTCGTCATGGAGCTGCTCGAGGGCGAGACGCTGCGCGCGCGCCTCGCCGGCGGCGCGCTGCCCGTGCGGAAGGCGGTCGACTACGCGGCTCAGATCGCTCGCGGCCTCGCGGCCGCGCACGAAAAGGGCGTCGTCCACCGCGACCTCAAGCCCGAGAACCTGTTCGTCACGAAGGACGGCCGGGTCAAGATCCTCGACTTCGGCCTCGCGAAGCTCGTGGGGCCGGGAACGGGCAGCGGCAGCACGAATCTCCCGACGCAGTCGAAGGGGACCGAGCCGGGCGCCGTCCTCGGGACGCTCGGCTACATGTCGCCGGAGCAGCTGCGCGGCCTTCCCGCCGACCACCGGACCGACGTGTTCAGCTTCGGCGCCGTCCTCTACGAGATGCTCTCGGGGCGCAAGGCGTTCCGCGGCGACACCGCGGCGGACACGGTCTCCGCGATCCTGCGCGAGGATCCGCCGGAGCTGTCCGCCACGAACCGTACGATTCCACCCGCGCTCGAGCGCATCGTGCGCCACTGCCTCGAGAAAAGCCCCGACGAGCGGGCACACTCCGCTCACGATCTCGCGTTCGACCTCGAGTCGTTCTCGACGGCGTCGTCGAGCACCACGGCGGCGACGGTTTCGCGGATCGCGATTCGGCGGCCTTCGGCCGCCGCGCTCTTCGCGGGGGCCGCGTGCCTCGGGGCGGGCGTTTTCGGGGGAAGGCTGCTGTGGAAGAAGCCGCCGGACGCGCCGCCGACGTTCCACCGGCTCACGTTCCGGCGCGGAAACGTCCTGAGGGCCCGCTTCGCGCCGGACGGGCGGACGATCGTTTACGGGGCGGCGTGGGGCGGAGCCTCGTCGGAAGTCTTCACCGTGAGGACAGAGGGCCCCGAGTCGCGGCCCCTCGGCCTCCCGAACGCGACCGTCGCGGCGGTGTCATCCGCCGGCGAGCTCGCGATCCTGTCGCACGAGGGCATGAAGGACACGGGGAGCTGGGGAACGCTCGCAAGGGTGCCGCTTTCCGGCGGGGCGCCGCGCCCGCTCCTCGAGGAGATCGCGGATGCGGACTGGACGCCGGACGGCAAGGATCTGGCGGTCATCCGGAACCAGGACACGGGGGGCCGGCGCATCGAGCTGCCCGCCGGAAAAGTGCTCTACCAGACCCCGAACAGGATTACGGCGCTGCGCGTGTCGCCGGACGGCGCCCTCGTCGCGTTTCACGAACTCGACGAGAAGGGCACGCTGATGCGGGTCGTCGACCGCGACGGGAAGGCCCGTACGCTCGCCGGGCCGATGTCGGCGTCGTCCGGCCGCTTCGCGTGGAGCGCGACCGGCCGCGAAATCGTGTACTTCGGCGGGCTCGACCGCCAAGACGCCGCACTCCGCGCCGTCGACCTTTCGGGCCGCGTCCGCACGCTGTACCGGTCGACGGGGTATCTCTTCGTCCACGACGTGTTTCCGGACGGGCGGATGCTCATCGAACACGCGGCAAGCATCAGGGGCCTCATCTTCGGGCGCACCTCGGGCGGACCGGAGACCGAGCAGGGATGGTTCGACGGCTCGGAGGTCCGTGCGCTTGCGGACGGGGCGAGCTCGATCCTGTTCAACGAGATCGGCGAGTCGGTCGGCGTCCAGCCGCAGGCGTTCTTTCGGAAGACGGACGGCTCTCCCGCCGTGCGTCTCGCGGACGGGGAAGGTCTCGCACTCTCGCGCGACGGGGCGCGCGTCCTCCTGCGCACGGGCGACGGCCTGACGCTCGCACCCGTCGGCGCCGGCGCGCCGACGCCCGTCGCGCTCGGGCCGATCGCCAAGGTCGAGAGCGCGGCGTTCTTTCCGGACGGGAAGCGGCTGCTGATTCAGGGATCCGAGAAGGGCAAGCGCGGCCGCTTCTGGATCGTGGATCCGCCCGCGTCCCCTCGCGCGATCGCGCCGGAGGGCACGCAGGGCAACGCCGACCTCATGTCACCCGACGGGCGCTCGGTCGTCGCGTGGGCCGCCGAGACGTCCGTCCTGTCCGTCATGACGATCGACGGGGGCGCCATCCGAATGCTCCCCGGAACCGAGTACGACGATCCTCTGGGATGGACACCCGACGGACGGGCTCTTTACGCCCGCCGCAACCCGGGCCAGGGCCGAGAGATCTATACGCTCGACGTGACCACGCTCGCGCGCAAGCCCTGGAAGGCGCTCTCGCCGCCCGACACCTCGAGTGTCTCGCTCCTGTCCCAGGTCGTATTCCCGGCGGATGGCGCCGCGTACGCTTACTCGTACCGGCGCGTCCTGACGTCGGATCTCTACGTCGTCGAAGGGCTGAAGTAGGCCTCAGCCCGGTGGTCCGCCGTCTTTGCCCGGCTTCGGGAGAGGGGCCGCGAGCTTCGGGGCGTCCGTGAGCGTGACCTCGTCGCCCTTCGTCTCGCCGCGCTTCGGCGCGTAGATCGCGCGCTGGAGGTACTGCGGGAGATTCGCGACGGCATGCGGCTGGTCGCCGCACATCTCGGTCGGCTGCGTGCCGTTCACGAACGCCATGAGAACCGTCTTCGTGCAGCCGGGGGCGGCGCGGTAGCCGGTCGCCTCGTCCACGGGCACGAGGACGACGCCCTGCGGCGCCTCGAAGTCGTCCGCCGCCGTCACGATCCCTTCGGCCTTCATCCGCTCGACGATCTTCGTGAAGACCGGGAGCGCGACCTCGGCGCCCTGCGCGTGCGAGCCGCCCGCGAGCGATCTTCGCGTGTCGTGGCCGATCCAGACGGCGATCGTGTGCTTCGGCGTCATCCCGATGAACCACGCGTCGGAGTACTCGTTCGTGGTGCCCGTCTTTCCCGCCAGGTTCAGCCCGAGCTTCGCGGCGGACGCGGCCGTTCCCCGCTGCACGACGCCGCGCATCATCCCGAGAAGCACGTAGGCCGAGGCGGGCGACGTCGCCTCCTTCGGCTCGGGCGACCACTGTTCGAGCGTGATCCCGTCCGCGTTGCGGATCTTCTCGATGAATGCGGGCTTGTAGACGAGTCCGCCGGCGGCGACCGATGCGTACGCCGCCGCCATCTCGAGCGGCGTGACCTCGAACGCGCCGAGGGCGAGCGACGGGTAGGCCAGGAGGTTCTGCCGGATCCCGAGGCGGCGCGCCGTCTCGACGACCGTCTTCGTGCCGACGAGCAAATCGACCCGCACGGTCGCGAGGTTGACCGAGTGCTCGAGGGCGTACTGGTACGTGATGATTCCGTTGTACTTCTTCTCGAAGTTCTGCGGCTGCCAGGGCTCCTGCTTCGGGTCGATCGTGATCGAGATCGGCGCGTCGAGGACCGTGTCCGCCGGCGTGAATCCCTGTTCGATCGCGGTCAGGAAGACGACGGGCTTGAACGCCGACCCGACCTGCCGCAGCGCCTGGACGGCGCGGTCGAATTTCGAACGGTTGAAGTCGTAGCCCCCGACGAGCGCGCGGACGGCGCCCGTGGCGTTCTCGAGGATGACCGCGGCGCCCTCGACGTTCGGGTCCTGCGCGACGATCGCCTCGGACTTGCCCGCCTCGTTCGTCAGGGTCTCGATCTGGATGACGTCGCCGCGCGCGACGGCCTTCGCCGGATTCTCGGCACGGGTCCACTTGAAGGCCGCGGCCGGCAGCGCGAATCTCCTGTCGCCGACGCGCACTTCGACGCCCGTCTTCGACGTCGTCAGCACGACCGCCGTGAGCACGTCGGGCGAGGAGCCCGACGTCCCGTCGAACCACGACGGGTCCTTGAATGTCTCGGGGTCGAGGCCCTCGGCGACGAGGTTGCGGGGTTTGCGGAAGCCGGATCGCCGGTCCTGGCGCCGGAGGCCCCAGCGCAGCGCGTCCTCGGCGAACCGCTGGAGGCGCGGGTCGAGCGTCGAGTCGACGCGCAGGCCCTCCCGGTAAAGCTCGGTTTCCCCGTACTGCTTCTCGAGGTACTGCCGGATCTCCTCGCAGAAGTACGGCCCCACCGTGGACTCCCGCGTTCCCTTGGAGACTTCGATCGGCGTCGCCGCGGCCGCGGCACGCTGATCTTCCGAGATGTACCCCTCCTCGCGCATTCGTCGCAGGACGAAGTCGCGGCGATTCTTCGCCGCCGCCGCGTTTCGCACGGGGGAGTAGTACGCGGGGCGCTGGATGATCCCGGCGAGGAGCGCGGCCTCGGGCAGCGCGAGGGCTTTCGCCGTGTGGCCGAAGTACCAGCGCGACGCGGCCTCGACGCCGTAGTTGCCGTGCCCGAACTGGATCTGGTTCAGGTACATCGTCAGGATCTGGTCCTTCGAGAACTGGCGTTCGATCTCGACGGTCAGGAACGCCTCGTTCACCTTACGGGCGATCGTCTTCTCGGGCGAGAGGAAGACCGCGCGCGCGAGCTGCTGGGTCAGCGTCGAGGCGCCCTGCGACATGCGGCGCGTCGCGATGTCCTTCACGAGGGCGCCGCCGATCCGCACGAGGTCGATGCCGCTGTGGTCGTAGAAGCGCGCGTCCTCGGCCGCGAGGAGCGCCTTGACCATGACGTCGGGAATGTCCTTGCGGTCTATCAGGACGCGGCGCTCGATCGCGAACCGCGCGATCGTCGAGCCGTCGGCGCCCCGGATCTCCGTGACGATGTCGGGCCGGTACGTCGCGAGCGTGGAAACCTTCGGAATCCGGATCGCCCGCGACAGGCCGTACCCGGCGGCGACACCGAGGCCCGCCACGAGCAGGACGGGGACGAGAAGGACGGCGAGGGCCGCGACGCGGCGTGCGCTCACGGCCCATTCTCGCACGCGCAAAACGCGTGGTACTTTCGTGCTTTGCGGAGGACGCATGACCGAGACCTCACCGCCGCCCGTGCCCGCGCCGCAGATTCCGAAGCTCCCCACGACGCTGCCGTTCGAGGACGAGGCCGGCCGCGCCCGCCGCGACGGCTGCCTGAAGTGGGGCCTCGTCGGCTGCGCCGGAGCCTCCGTTCTCCTGATCGTCGGGATGCTCTTCGTCCTCTCGAACGCGAAGAAGCTGATGGGTCTCGCCTTCGAAAAGATCGGCGATCAGGTCGTCGTCGCCGCGGGGCCCGAGGTGTCGCCCGTGGAGAAAGAGCGCTTCCGGGCGGCGCTCACCGCGTTCGCCGAGCGCGCGAAGGCCGGCACGGCGCCGCCCGCCGTCGTGCAGGCGTGGCAGTCGCAGGTGACGGGCGCCCTCGCGGACGGCCGCGTGACGGCCGACGAGATGCGCTCGCTGACCGCCTGGCTCGAGACGTCCGGCGCGGCGCCGCCCCCCGCCCCGGCGAAATAGGCTCGTGACGGATTTCCAGGTCCTCTCCCCGCTGACGCCGCAGGGCGACCAGCCGCGCGCGATCGAGCAGCTCGTCGCGGGCTACCGCGAGGGGCGGGAGAAGCAGGTCCTCCTCGGCGTCACGGGCTCGGGCAAGACGTTCACGATGGCGAAGGTCGTCGAGGCACTGAACCGCCCGACGCTCGTGCTCTCGCACAACAAGACGCTCGCGGCGCAGCTCTACCAGGAGTTCCGGTCCTTCTTTCCGAAGAACCGCGTCGAGTACTTCGTCTCGTACTACGACTACTACCAGCCCGAGGCGTACGTCCCGCAGTCCGACACGTACATCGAGAAAGAGACGGACATCAACGAGGAGATCGACAAGCTCCGGATCGCGGCGACCGCCGCGCTCTTCGAGCGGCGCGACGTCCTCATCGTGGCGTCGGTCTCGTGCATCTACGGCCTCGGCAGCCCCGAGTCGTTCGGGAAGATGGCGATCGAGATCGAGAAGGGCGCCCGGTACGGGATGACGTGGTACTTGAAGCGCCTCGTCGAGGCCCAGTACGAGCGCACGAACATGGACCTCTCGCGCGGCACGTTCCGCGTGCGCGGGGACGTGCTGGACGTGGTCCCGTCGTACGAGGAGCTGGGCCTGAGGGTCGAGTTCTTCGGCGACGAGATCGAGCGGATCACGCGCTTCGAGACCGTGACGGGCCGGAACGTCGGGGAGATCCCGCGCTTCGAGCTCTTCCCGAAGTCGCACTACGTCACTCCCGAGGAGGTCCGCAAGCGCGCGCTCGGGTCCATCGAGGCCGAGCTCGTCGTGCGGCTCGAGGAGCTGAAGGAGCAGAACAAGCTCCTCGAGGCCCAGCGTCTCGAGCAGCGGACGCGCTTCGACCTCGAGATGATGCGCGAGATCGGCTACTGCGCCGGGATCGAGAACTACTCGCGCCACCTGTCGGGCCGTAAGCCGGGCGAGCCGCCGCCGACGCTCCTCGACTACTTCCCGTCCGACTACCTGCTGATCGTCGACGAGAGCCACCAGACGATCCCGCAGGTGCGCGCCATGTACCACGGCGACCAGTCGCGCAAGGAGACGCTCGTCGAGTACGGCTTCCGCCTGCCGTCCGCGCTCGACAACCGGCCGCTCCAGTTCGAGGAGTGGCTGGAGCGGACCGGCCAGCGGCTATTCGTCTCGGCGACGCCCGCGCCTTACGAGCTCGAGGAGACCGGCGGCGAGGTCGTCGAGCAGGTTCTCCGCCCCACGGGCCTCCTCGACCCGCCGATCTTCGTGCGGCCGGTGAAAGGGCAGGTCGATGATCTGCTCTCGAGCGTCAAGGAGCGGACCGCGAAGAACGAGCGCACGCTCGTCACCACGCTCACGAAGCGCATGGCCGAGGACCTGACGAACTACTTCCTCGAGCTCGGAATTCGCGTGCGGTACCTCCACAGCGACGTCGAGACGCTCGAGCGCGTCCAGATCGTGGGCGATTTCCGCCGCGGCGTGTTCGACGTCCTCGTGGGCGTCAACCTCCTGCGCGAGGGGCTCGACCTGCCGGAGGTCTCGCTCGTGGCCGTCCTCGACGCCGACAAGGAAGGCTTCCTGCGGTCCGAGACGTCGCTCATCCAGACGGCCGGCCGCGCCGCGCGCAACGTCAACGGGATCGCCGTGTTCTACGCGGACAGGATCACGGATTCCATGAGGCGCGCGATGAGCGAGACCGAGCGCCGGCGGAAGATCCAGGGTGACTGGAACACCGAGCACGGGATCGTGCCCGAGTCGATCGTGAAGGCGCTCGACTCGCCGCTCCTCCAGATGGCGGACCTCGACTACCTCGAGCCCAGCGGCGTCGAGCGCCGCCCGAAGGCGAAGGACCTGCCCTCCCTCGACCGCGAGATCTCCGAACTCGAGAAGGAGATGAAGGTCGCGGCCAAGGAGCTCGAGTTCGAGAAGGCCGCGCAGCTCCGCGACCGGATCCGCGAGCTTAGGGCGATGAAGCTGTTCTGAGGTGTCGCGTCGCCGAGCGCCGCGACGCACCCCCTACCGGAAGAATCCGTTCACGTCGACGATGAAGTCGACGGTGGCGGCGGAGTTGTTGAAGACCGAGAACGTCGTGCTCGCGTTCGCGAGGGCGACGATCGCATTGTTCGCCCGTGTGCGACCCGCCCGGAAGCTGATCGAGCTCGTGTTCGGCCGCGAGACGTCCGCGGGGAAGACGACGAGCTCGCCCGGGGCTCCGACGGTCGTGACGGTCAGGTTCGCCGAGATCGCGACCGCATCGGCTGGGATGCCGCAGACGCCGGCCACGTCGAACGACCGCGTCGCATTCGGCTGCAAGGGCGGCGCACCCAGCGGTCCGGCCTGGTTCCGCGTGTCGAGGACTCGGCAGGGCGGCAACGGATAGAAGAGGCCCGCCGAACCAACGGGAGCGAACGTGGCCGTCACGGTCGTCGGTCCGTTCACCGTCACCGTCGTCGAGGCGGAGGTCTGGGAAGCGACCGGACCGGTCCATCCGGTGAAGGCGAATCCGGGATTCGGATTCGCCTGGAGGCTGACGATCGCGCCGGGGTCGTGAACGCCGCCGGACGGGGGCGAGACGGCCCCGCCTGCGGAAGGCGTGGCGGCCGTGAAGAGCTGGTAGGGGGGCAGGACGTCCTGGGTCGACAGCAGGGCCTCTCCGCTCACGGTCGTCCCGCAGGAGTTCGTGAACGCTGCCCGGTATCTGTCGCCGAGATGTGACGAGGTGACCGGGACGATCAACGGGCTGGAGGTCGCGCCGGAGACGTTGCCGAAGGGGCCGCCGTTTCGGCTCACCTGCCACTGGAGCGTCGGTGTCGGCTGTCCGGACGCCGCCGCCGCGAAGGTCGCGGTCTGACCGACGGGCAGGATCTGGTCGGCCGGCTGCGCGGTCACCGCCGGTGACGAATCTACCGTGAACGTCGCGGCATTCGAGGTCCGCGTCCCCGACGCGTTCGTGAAGACGGCGCGGTACCGGTTGCCGTTCACAGCGGGGGCCGGAGTCACGTTGAGCCCGCCCGAAGTGGCCCCGGGGATGTCGGTGAACGTCGCCCCGCCGTTCGTGCTGACCTGCCACTGGACCGTCGGTACGGGAAAGCCGTCGGCGGCTGCGCTGAACGACACCTGGTTCGTCGCGAAGACCCAGGCCGCGCCGGTCCCCCCGTGCACGAGATCGAACGAGCCGGGGCCGCCGACGATCGCCGTCGTTCCATCCGTCGAAAGGGCGACGGATGTCCCTTGCTGGGGAGTGAAGAACTCGGGGATCTCCGAACCCGTTCCGACGAGCTTCGATCCCTGCTGGGTCCAGACGCCGAGGCTGCGGCGGAACACCCAGACCGCCCCATTGCTTCCGTTGTCAGTGAAGCCGCCGAGGAGTGCGACGTTCCCGTCCCCCGACAGCGCCACGGACATGCCGATGTGCGCATTGCCGACCGCTCCCGTGCCGACGAGCTTTGGCCCCTGCTGCGTCCAGACGCCTCCACTGCGCGTCCAGATCCACGCCCCACCGGGGGGGGCCTCGTTCCACGCCCCGACGAGTGCGGTATTCCCGTCTGAGGAGAGGGCGACGCGGACTCCCTGGTTTCCCGAGAGCGAGGCACCCCAGGAACCGCTCCCGACGAGCTTCAATCCCTGCTGGGCCCATATCCCGCCGGAGCGCGTGAAGACCCAGGCCGCCCCGACGCCGTCGTTGTCGTAGTAGCCACCTTCGACCAGAGTGTTGCCGTCAGCCGACAGCGCCACGGAAGTCCCCTGAGCGTCCAGCCCGACCGCGTCGGTTCCCCTGAGGAGCGGGCCCTGCGGGCTCCAGACCCCGCCGCTGCGCGTGAACATCCACACCGCTCCATTCCAGCCGCCGCCCCAGCCTCCGCCGACGGCCGCGGTATTCCCGTCGGCCGAGAGGGCAACCGCCCTTCCGAAGACGGGGTTGTTCGGGCCCATCCCCGCGCCGGTGAGCGGCGGCCCCTGTTGCGTCCAGACCCCTCCGCTGCGGGTCCAAACCCAGGCGGCGAGCCCGAAACTCCCGATCAGCGCGGTGTTGCCGTCCGCCGAGAGAGCGACCGAGGCGCCCTGGTTGGACGCCGGCCCGCTGGCGACGAGCTTCGGCCCCTGCTGCGTCCAGGAGTCGCCGCTGCGCGTGAAGACCCAGACGGCTCCGGCTCCATAGCCGTCCTGGTTGCCACCCACGAGCGCCGTGCTCCCGTCGGCCGAGAGGGCGACCGCCCACCCCTGCGACGGGCCGCCGGAGGATCCGGATCCGATGAGTCTCCCGCCTTGCTGCAGGAACTGCGTCAACGCCCCTTGGGCGGCCTGACCAGCGCAAACCTCAACGCTTGAAGGCTGCTGGGTGATGTCGGGCGCAGCCGGCGCGGCCGTCACCGTCAGGAGGGCGGCGGTCGTGGCTGCCGTCGAGCAGGCAGACGTGAAGGCGGCAAAATACCGATTGCCGTTCATCGCCGTCGAGACCGGGAAGGCCAGGGTCGTCGAGGTCGCCCCTGCGATGGCCTCGTAGCTGGCCCCGCCGTCGGTGCTCACGTACCACCGGGCCGTTGGGGCCGGCGTGCTGGTCGCCGCGGCCGTGAACGTAACCGTCGCCCCCGTGGCGATGGACTGGCTGGCCGGGTTCGTCGTCACCGTGGGCGCCGTGGCGACGGACAGCGTGGCTGGATTCGAGGTCGTCGAGCCGAGGGAGCTCGTGAAGACGACGCGGTACTGGTTGCCGTTCACGGAAGTCGACGCGGGCAGGCTCAGCGTGACGGATGAACCCGAGACGGGCAGCGCGATGTCGGTGAACGATAGTCCGCCGTCCGTGCTGACCTGCCATTGCGCGGTCATCGCCCGCCAGCTCGCGCCGACAGCCGAGAACGTGACCGGGCCTCCGGAGCACGCGCCTTGGTTCTGTGGCTGCGTCGTCACGGCCGGCGCCGTCGCGACGTAGGCCCAAGCGGCCCCCTTGCCCGAGTGGTGTGGGTCTCCCGGAGGGTCGTCCCATGGACCGCCTACGAACGCCGTCAGGGCGTCCCCCGAGATCGCCACACGCCAGCCCTGGATGGGGATTCCGATCGAACCCGAGCCGACCAGCTTGGGTCCCTGCTGGCTCCACGACGCGCCGTAGCGGTAGAAGACCCACGCCGCCCCAACCCCGTTGTTGTCCGACTGACCCCCCACGATCGCGGTGTTTCCGTCCGAGGAGAGCGAGACGGACATCCCCTGGGTCGATGTCCCCGCGTGGTCCTCTCCCTGGAGCAGGGGCGCTTGCTGGGTCCAGGCGCCGCCGGAGCGGGTGAATACGAAAGCGGCACCCATCTTCGAATCGGTCCCGGGCCCGCCCACGAGGGCCGTGTTCCCGTCCGCCGACAGCGCCACAGCCGTGCCGAACGATCCTGTCGAAAATGCGGGCGTACCGGTCAGCTTCGGCCCCTCCTGGGTCCAGACGCCGCCGGACCGGACCCAGACCCACACCGCACCATGGATCTGTCCGGTGGGGCTCCCGGGGACCGGGTCGTCGTACGGCCCTCCGACGAGCGCCGTGTTTCCGTCCGCCGACAGCGCCACGGACGCCCCCTGCGCCGACGCTCCCGCCGCACCGGAGCCGACGAGCTTGGGTCCCTGCTGCGTCCAGACGCCGCCGCTCCTCGAAAAGACCCACGCCGCGCCCGGGTTGCCTTCGAAAGCGAAGTCGTTCGGCCCGTTGTCGTTGACCCCGCCGATGATCGCCGTGTTCCCGTCGGCCGACAGGGCGACGGAGAATCCCTGTGCGGCTCGACCGACCATCCCGGTACCCACGAGCTTGGGTCCCTGCTCGGTCCAGAGGCTTCCGGTGCGGGTCCAGACCTGGGCCGCGCCATAGGCCGCTCCGTTCGGGTCTATTACCCAGCCTACGAGCGCCGTGTTCCCATCGGCCGAGAGCGCGGCCGACCAACCCTGTTGAGTGCCGACAGCCGGATCGACGAGCTTGGCCTGCTGGGTCCACGCGCCGCCCGACCGGGTCCAGATCCAGACTGCGCCCTGGATGTTGTTGTCCCAGCCGCCACCGACGAGGGCGGTGTTTCCATCGGCGGAAAGGGCGACGGCCTGGCCCTGCTGCGCGCCGTCGGGCAGATCTATCGCCCCAGTCCCGACCAGCTTCGGGCCCTGCTGGATGTACTGCGCCAAGGCGGAAGACTGGAAAGCGCACGCGGCCAGGAGCGTCAGAATCAGGAAGAGAGCTCTCCGGCGGGACTTCGTCGAGGTCTCAATCATCATTGGCGATTGGCCCCCACATAGCATACGCGGGGAATCAATCAAGATCGGATCAACGCCGAGCACGGCGCATCAGGGAATTTGTCGAAACCTCGATGAAATGGTGGGAAGCGCGGCCCGTCCGGGCTCGCCGCTCCGGCGTCGAGGCCGCCTTCTTCGAGCTTCGCGGCTTCGGCGAGGCTCGAGAGCTCGGGCAGGGGCTCGCCGTCGCCCGCGTGGATCAGCAGGGGCGCCGAAGAGGCCGTCCGTCCGGCGGGAATGAAGATGGTGAGTGGCGTCAGATGAAGCTGTTCTGAGCCCTTGCGAAAGCGGCGGCCGGGCCCCACACCTTTGAAAGGTGCATCGACGGAAGAGGTGCGCCCCGAGGAGGGCCGCCATGACCGAGTTGCAGCTTCGCAACCGGCTGCCTTTCATTCTCGTCCTTGCCATGGCCAGCTGCGGGCTCGGCATGCGCCTTCTGGCCCCGGATTTCCGCGGCCCCGCCGCGAGCCCGAGACCGAGGGCCCTTGCCGCGCCTGAAGCTCCGCGCTCCGGTCCGGCGGTCCCGCTCCTGCAGGAACTGCCACCGGCCGCGTCGAGGGCCGCCCAGGCACTCGCCGACGTCACCGTCTTCTCGGACGACTTCGAGGGTGCGTTCCCCGGGGGATGGCAGCTCTTCTACACCGGAGGCTCGAACGGAGCGACCGTGTGGGGCCGCTCGACTTACCGTAAGGCGGGCGGCAGCGCCTCGGCGTGGTGCGCGGGCGGCGGGACGTCGCCGCGGCCGGCGGGAGGGAGCTATGCCCCGAACATGGGCGCCTGGCTCTACTACGGGCCGTTCGACCTCTCCGACGCATCGGACGCGACGATCGAGTTCGACCTGTGGAACGACTGCGAGCCCTCGGCGGCGTCACCCCCTCCCGACCTGATCACCCTGTACGCGTCGACCGACGACTTCGCGACCAACGAGCGCCAGCAGGGCGTCTACTTCGGCAACACGAACGGCCAGTGGGCGCACGTCACGAAGAAGATCAGCAGCTTCGACCTCATCGGCGCAGTCGGATCGCGCACCGTGTACCTCGCGTTCATCTTCAACTCGGACGCCGCCACGCATCTGCGGGAGGGCGCGTACCTCGACAACGTCGTCCTCCGCAAGACGACGGGCGGGGCCGCGTGTTCGCTCGGCTGCACGGCCACCGTTCCGGCCACCGGGACCTCGGGCCTTCCGGTTGCGTTCGCGGCGTCGGCGACTCCCACGAACTGTGCCGGTGCGCCGGCATTCGCGTGGACGTTCGGCGACGGCGCGACCTCCTCCGGCCAGAGCCCGTCGCACACGTACGCGAGCGCGGGCGCCTACCCGTGGACGCTGACGGCCAGCGTCGCGGGTGTCACCTGCACGAAGAGCGGCACGATCTCGATCGCCGGCCCGCCGCAGGCTTCGAATTCCGCCGCCACGGTCTACTGGCTGCCGGTCGCGAGTCACGCACCCGGGGCGCAGGGTAGCCAATGGCGGACCGACCTCGGCCTGCTCAACCTCGGAACCGCGGCGGCGAACGTCGTGACCGTGCTGCACGTGCCCGGGAATCCGGTCCAGGGAACGGCCTCGGTGGCGGCGGGCTCCCAGGGAATCTTCCCGGACGTTGTGGGCCAGCTCGGCTGGACGGGCTCGTGCCCGCTGGAAATCCGCTCCGACCAGCCGCTCTTCGTCACGTCCCGGACCTACAACCAGGCCCCGGGTGGCACGTTCGGTCAGGACACCGTGGGCATCGAGGAGGGGGCCGGAGCGTTCGCCGGGCAGGTGATGTACCTGCCGCAGCTCACGGAGAGCGCGTCCTATCGGACGAACATCTCTCTCACGAACACAGGCGAGATCCCGGCGTCGGCGCTCGTGGAGCTGCTCAACGGCTCGGGGACCAAGCTGGCCGATTACCAGGTCGCCCTGGCGCCCGGGGAGTGGAAGCAGGAGAACCGCCCGTTCCAGGCGCGGGCGGGGCAGAGCGACCTCGGGCGCGGCTTCGCGCGGGTGAGCGTGCTCTCGGGCTCCGGGATTCTTGCGTCCGCCTCGGTGATCGACAACGTCACGAACGACCCGACGAACGTGCCAATGAAAGCCGCGCCGCCGTCCGGGAACCTCATCCAGTGGCTGCCCGTGATCTCGCACGCGGCCGGGGCCCAGGGCAGTCAGTGGCGAACCGACGTCGGCCTTCTCAACCTCGGCGATTCTTTGGCCACCGTGACCATGCGCCTGCACACGGGCAGCGGAATCCTGTTTGCGGACGAGATCGTCGGCGCTCGCGCCCAGGCAATCGTGGCGGACGTGGCGAACCGCTTTTCGTTCACCGGCTCGGCGGCGCTCGAGATCTCGGCGGACCAGCCGGTCGTCGTCTCCTCCCGTACGTACAACCTCGGCACGGCGGGGACGGTGGGCCAGGACACCGTCGCCTCCATGCCCTCGGGGGGAGCGGCCACCGGTGAGGTGTTCGTGCTGCCGCAACTGATCGAGAACGATTCCTACCGCACGAACATCGCGCTCACGAACGCCGGGACGATCCCGGCGTCCGCGACGGTCGAGCTGTTCGCGAGCGGCAGCAAGCTCGCCGAGTACGCGGTGAACCTGGGGCCCGGGGAGTGGAAGCAGGACAACCGTCCGTTTCAGGCGAGAGGCGGGCAATCCGCCATGGCGGCTGGCTACGCAAAGGTCACCGTCACGTCCGGAGAGGGAGTGATCGCCCTCGCCTCCGTCATCGACAACGCGACGAACGATCCGACGGGCGTGCCCATGAAGATCGTGGGAGCGGGCACGATCACGGGGACGGTCGTGAGCCTCTCCGGAGCGCCCGTGACCGGCGCGACGGTCGCCGCGGGCGGAAGGACCGCCGTGACGGATGGAGTCGGCGGATTCACGCTCACGGGGGTGAAGGCCGGTCAGCGCGTCGCGGTCACGGGCGTGAAGAACGGCTGCGTGGGCGCGACCGAGCTCACGACGGTGAGCCGGGGCGCGGTCTCCACGATGTCGCTGACCATGGCCGTGCCCGAGGCGACGGGGTCGGTATCGGGCGCGGCCGGGGGCGCGGTCAGCGCGCCGGACGGCGGCCGCGTGACGATTCCGGCGAACGGGCTGGTGCGCCCGGACGGCTCTGCGTTTACCGGCAGCGCGACGGTCAGCGTCCTCACGCTCGATCCGACGATCGGGGCGGAACTGTCGGCGCTGCCCGGCGACACGACCGGGGTGACGGCGGCCGGCGCGCGGGTGCCGGTACAGACGTTCGGGGCGGTCGACGTCGGCATGACCGACGGCAGCCAGACGCTCCGGCTGGCGCCCGGGAAGACGGCGGGCCTGCGCATTCCGATCCCGGCGGGGCTGCGCGCGACCGCGCCCACTACGATTCCGCTCTGGTGGTTCGACCCTGCCGATGCCCGGTGGCACGAGCAGGGAACCGGAACCCGTGTGGGCGACACGTACGAGGCGTCCGTGACGCACCTGAGCACGATCAGCTGGGCCGTGCCGGGTGGCCGTTGCGAAGTCACTGGACGGCTGGTGGACCGGGACGGCAACCCACTCGGATCCGTGGTGCTCTGGCTGACGGGGTCGGGCCGCGGTTTTCAAAGCGAAATAATCAGTTCCGGGAATGACGGTCGCTTCGCGTTGATGGCGTTTTCGAGCACCACGCACGGACTCGTCGTCTCGATCGGCGGGGACGCCCGCGTGATGTCGACGTTCACGGCGTGTGAGAGCGGCGGGACCATGAGTCTCGGCGACATTCCCCTGAACGTGAAGGTGCGTTACCAGATTGCCGGGTTGCTCTACTCCGACGAGCCTGGGAAGCCGTTCGCGTCGGGCGTCAGAGTTACCGTGCGCGACTTCGCCTCGACATTCGAGGGGGGGGCCTACGCTTTCAGCGAGGTTCCCGCCGGCATCTATGAGGTGTGGCCGGACAAGCCTGGGTGCACGTTCGCCCCCGCGTCGAGAACCGTGACGGTCCCACCCGACGTATCAAACGCCTTCTTCGTTGCGCATTGCGCGACGGTGCCCGGCCCGTTCTCGCTTCTGGCGCCCGCGAACGGTACCGTGCTGATGCTCGAACCGACCGACGAGGATTACGCTTTTGTGCCGCTCCGTTGGCAGGTCTCGCAGGGTGCGACCCTTTACCTGGTCGAAGTCGACAGAGGGGGGGAGCACTATTCCGTCTTTGAAAGTGGAACGCAATTTGTCTTCTCGGTGAACGAGAGTGGCGAATACAGATGGCGGGTCACCGCCAGAAACGAACTAGGCGAAACGCCGTCGTCGAGCGGCACCTGGTCGTTCATCACGCTGCTGCGACCTCCCGCGCAGACCCCAACACCGACACCGACACCGAATCCGACACTGACGCCGACTTGGACTCCGACGCCCGGCAGCACGCTGACACCGACCCAGACGCCCACTCGGACGCCGACGACGACCAGAACCACGACGGCGACGGCTACGCCCACCGCGACCCGGACGGGCACCCCGAGTCCGACTCCAACGCGAACCCCCACCGGATCACCGGGCGGGTTCTCGGGCGCGTGGCACTACCAGCACGACTGCTACCCGACGTCTCCGCCGCCGCACCTGATGGACCTCACGGTCACCCTGACGGAAGCGAACGGCACCTTCTCGGGGACCTTCCTCTCCCCCAGCGGCTACACCGGCCTGATCGCGGGGACTTACAACGCCGGCAGCGGACAAGTCCAGGGAACCGTCACGCTGACTGTTACCTCATCGGGGGCTCTCCGTTGGATAGTCACGTTCAGCGCGACGCTGACCGCTTGGGACACGGGGTGGATGGTCACCCCATGTATCGCCGGAGACTGCCAGAACGTTTGCGGCGGGACGATCGAATGGCCCATGTACGTGCGTCTCACGAAACTCTGAGGCGCGACGGCGACGCTCGGACTTGACGGGTGGACGGCCCGGCCGACAGAATCGTACAAGAGATGAAAGCCAATTTGGTGGTGTGTCTCCTTCTCATGGCCCTGCCGGTCCGTGCGGGCGAGATCACGGGCCGCGTGACGCTGAACGACAAGCCTGTCGCGGGCGTCACGGTTTCGGCGCTTCCGGTCGAGCAGCCCGCGGAGGCGGCGCGGCGCGAGGCCCGCCGCGAGCCGCGACCCGCCGCGATCGCAAAGGCTCTCACGAACGCGAAGGGAGAGTTCCGCCTCGTCTTCGAGGCCGTGGCGGGGGAGACTGGGAAGCTCGTGAGCCTCGCGTGCGCGGGCGGCGGCGTCGCGTCGGCGTGGCTCCCGGGCCGATTCGACACCGCGGACGTCGACGACGCCGGGGAATTCGCAGCCCGCAAGGGTGTGCCTCTCGGGGGCCGCGTCGTGGATGTCGAGGGCCGGCCGCTGGCGGACGTCGAGGTCGAGCATCCCGGTGGGCCCGGTTCCGTCCGGACCGGCGCGGACGGACGCTTCGCCTTCGAGGGAGTCGCCGAGGCTTCGAGCGACGTCTTTGCGGAGAAGCCGGGCTTCGTCAGGGCCAGAGCCTCGAACGTCCGCGGCGGAGCGAAGGACGTGGCGATTGTCATGCGCCCGGGTCTGCCACTGGCCGGAGTGGTTCTCGCGGCCGACGGCACGACTCCGGTGGCCGGGGCGATCGTCCGCGTGGACGGGCGCGAAGCCTGGGCCGCCGCCGAGACGGACGCGGAGGGACGCTTCACGGTCGCCGCGTTCGCCGCGGGGCGCGTGACCGTCCTCGCCGACGGAGGCGAGCGCGGCATGAGGGAGGTCACGGGTGTGGCGCTGCCGCGTCCCGAAGGCGAACCTCTGAAGGTCATCCTCGCGCCGGCGCCGACGGCCCGGGGACGCGTGATCGACGCCCTGACGCGAAAGCCGGTGGCGGGCGCCGTCCTCGACGTGTCCGCGGGAAGGCTCCGTTTCTGGACGCGCTCAGGCCCTGACGGGACGTTCACGGTGCGTCCCGCGCCCGCGTCGGACTTCCGGATCGCGGCGAGCGCGCCGCGCTACGTGACGTCGATGCGCACGGTCGCGCGCGGCGAAGCTTCGAGGCCGATCGAGATCCTCGTGCGCCCGGCCGCATCCGTCGCCGGGAAGGTCGTCGATGACCAGCGTCGACCTCTCGCGGGGGTGAAGGTCCGCGCGTACGACGCGAGCCCGCGGCCCGTGATGGGCGCATCCTCGTCGGTCCTGACGGGCGACGACGGCTCGTTCACGCTGCGGCGGCTCGCATCCGCCGAGACCCTGAGGGTCCTCGCGAGTCACCCCGACTTCGAGACGCTCTCGGTCGGCGACCTCGGCCTCAAGCCCGGCGAGGCGCGCGCGGGCCTCTCGCTGTCCCTTCGCCGCGGCGCCGTGATCACGGGCGTCGTGAGCGCGGGCGAGGCTCCGCTTGCCGGTGCGAGCGTGAGTCTCTCGCCGGGGCGCGCGGCGTACGGCGTGCCCCCGCGCTCCCTTTCCGCGCCGCAGTGGAGCTGGCCGCGAACGGCGACGGGCCCGGACGGCCGCTTCCGGCTCGGTGGGCTCGCCCCGGGCGACTACACCGTTTCGGTCTCGAGGGTCGGATACGCGAGTGAGACACGGGAGGCCGCGGTTGCGGAGGGCAAGGGCCCGGACCCGCTCTCGATCGTCCTCGGCTCCGAGGCCGTGATCGCGGGAAGCGTGCGCGGCAAGAAGGGCAGTGGCGTCCCCGGCCAGAGCGTGAACGCCACGGCGGTCGACGCGGCAGTGCGAAGCAACGGCTTCGCCCGGACGCTCCCTGACGGCAGCTTCCGCATCGACGGCCTCAAGGCCGGCGTCCCGTACAACCTCTTCATGTACTCCAGCAGCTCGAACGCGCCGAAGAAAACCGTCACGGCTCCCGCCGACGGCGTCGAGATCCTCGCGACCGGAACGGGCCGCATCGAGGGCCGCGTCGTGGATCCGGAGGGCCGCCCCGTTCCGGAGTACCAGGTCCGCGCCCAGGGCGACCAGTCGAGCGGAGGGCCGAACTGGTGGGCCAACTCCGTCCGGCAGGACGTCTCGGCCGAGACGGGCGAGTTCGCGATCGAAAACGCTTCCGCGGGCGCCCTCGAGGTGCGCGTCGTCGCGAAGGGCTATCAGGCCGCCCGCGTCGGCGGCCTCGTCGTCGAGGAAGGTGAAACGCGGTCGGGCGTCGAGGTTCGGCTCGCCCGGGGCGCGGTCGTCCGCGGCCGCGTCGTCGAAGCCCGGAGCGGGCGGCCCGTCCCGGAGGCCGAGGTGTCCGCCGATTCCGCGCCGGCTCGCGTGACGTCCGACTCCGACGGCGCGTTCGAGCTCGAGGGCGTGATGCCCGGGAAGGTGCGGGTGACGGCGACCTCGCCCGAGTTCACGGCCGCGAGCGAGACGATAGAGGTCGGGGACGCGGGAGGCACGGTCGAGCTCAAGCTCTCGCCCGGCGGGACGATCTCCGCCGTCGTCGTCTCGGCCGGCGGCGAGCCGGTTGCGGGCGCGGAAGTGACTCTCGTGCAGGCCGGCCAGAATTCTTACGGGGGATCGAAGTCTGTCGCGGGGCCGGACGGGCGCGTCCGGTTCTCGCACCTCGTGCCGGGCCGCTTCACGCTCACGGCGGGGAGCACCGGCCGGCGCTCGAAGCCCGTCGACGTCACTCTGGAGGCCGATCAGGCACGCGACGATGTCCGTGTCGTCGTGGGCGGGGGCGCGACGGTGCTGGTGAACGTCACGGGCCTCTCTCCGGAGGATCGCCGGCAGCTCAGCGTCATGGTTACCGGAGCGGGAAGCTGGGCCCCGGCCAAGGAGCTTCCGGACGGCCGGTTCGAGGCGCGTGACGTCGCCCCGGGCCGCGGGCAGGCGTACGCGCGTGTGGCTTCGACCGGCGATCCGGGCGGCCGCTCCATCAGCCGGCCGCTGACGGTTCCCGAGGAGGGCACGGTGGACGTCGAGATCCCGTTCGAGTCCGGGTTCACGCTGACCGTAAGGGTCGTGCGCGACGGGAAGGACGTCGAGGGAGCGAACGTCTACGCGCGACCCGCTCTGGCTGAGGCCGCGACGCCCGGAATGGGCACGACCGACCCTTCGGGGATCTGCCGCCTGACGGGACTGAAGGCCGGGTCGTACAGCGTGAACGTCTTCTCGTTCGCCACGTCGGGCACCGCTCCGGAGCAGAAGATCGAGCTAACGGGCGACCGTTCGCTCGAGTTCGCCCTGCCGTCCGGCCGCGTGGCGGGCCGCGTCGTCGCGTCCGGCACGCGCCAGCCCCTCGGCGACGCGCGCGTCTCGATCAAGAGCATGAACGCGGACGGGACGTTCGGGATGACGCACGACGCGACGACGGATGACACCGGCCGGTTCCAGCTGGAGGGTCTCGAGGCCGGCCCGCTCAAGCTGACGGCGCAGAGGAGGGGCTACGTCCTCGAGACGCGCAGCGTCACCGCGGACGGCCCCGAGGATCTCGTGATCGAGCTCGCCCGCGGCGACGGCCTCGACGTGACGGGCCGCGACGGGCTCCTCGGGACGCCGCTCGGATCGCTCTCCGTGAGGGTCTCCGACGGTGTCGGAGCCGAGGTCGTGAGCACGTACGTCCGCCTCGACAGCGCGGGCCGCGGCGAGATCCCCTCGCTGAAGCCGGGCTCGTACTCGATCGTCGCGATTGCCAGCGGGTTCGCGCCGTCCGTCCATGACGGCGTGCCCGTGCCCGGTCCGGCGCTTGCCGTCGCCCTCACACCGGGCGGGACACTCGACATCGACGTGTCGGCCGATAGGCTCAAGACCGCGCCGTTAAAGTGCGTCGTCAACGGACCGCGGGGCACTCCTCTTGCGTTCCATACGTGGGGCAACCGCGGCGAGTTGTCGATCTCCATGGCCTCGATCCACCTGCCGAACTTTCCGCCCGTTTCCGGCACTCTGTCCTGCCCGGGCTCGGCACCCATCCCGTTCGCGGTGACCGAGGGCGGCACGACGCGGATCGCGGTGAAATAGCGGCGCGGAGGCGCTCCAAGCCCTACATTCCTGACAGTTCGACCGAGCGGCATCGAGTGCCGGAGGCTCGGGCACGTCGCGCGTGGCCGACCGGCACCTCCACTGAAAGGAGCGTCCCGTGCTGAAACGCGTTCTCCTCGTCCTCGTGGCTGTCCTCGTGCTCGTGATCCTCGGCTTCCCGGCGTTCTCCGCCGACCAGCCGAAGACGGTCTCGGCCTCCGCCGCCAAGCCTCAGGCGCTCACGTCGGAGCAGACGGCGCTGCACGCGAAGCTGCAGCGGCTGGCGGCGCCGAACCCGTCGCTCAAGCTGGCCCGCGGGGCGATGCCGGTCTTCAAGCCGACGACCGTCAAGAAGGAGATTTCTTGCGGGATCTTCATGTATCCGCCGACGATTAACCCGATGGCGACCTCCCAGCGGTTGTACTGGGTCAACAACACTGGCCAGGCGTTCCCGGTCGGCGTCCACGTCGAGTTCGAGGTCCAGGGGAATCCGCCCAGCTGCTGCAAGGGGGTCACGGGCGCCACGACGTCGATCTGGCCTCCGAATCCGCCGTCGCCCGTCTACTTCACGTCCATGGAGAGCGAGCTCGTGCCGCCGCAGCCCTGGACGCGGCCCTGCAGGGCGTGGGTGATCATCCCGTAGCGCCCATCGCTCATCAGACGGCCGGCGGCGCGGCGCGGAGGCTTCATAGGGACTACATTCCGGGCAGTTCGACTGAGGGGCATCGGGTGGCGGCGGATCGGGCGCTGTCGCGCGGATCCCGCCGCCCCTTTCTTTGAAAGGAGCGCTCCGTGCTCAAACGCGTTCTCCTCGTCCTCGTGGCTGTCCTCGTGCTCCTGATCCTCGCCTTCCCGGCGCTCTCCGCGAGCCTTGGACCCGCGGCTCCAGGGCGTGGGTGACGCTCCCATACTGCCTGAGCGCGGGGAGATGGTGGGCCCGACAGGGATCGAACCTGCGACAAGCGGTTTAGGAAACCGCTGCTCTATCCAACTGAGCTACGGGCCCTCGGCTGCATTCTAGCGGCGTCCGCTCGAGAGCGCGCGCTCGAGATTCATGCGCGCATGCTCGTAGTCGGGCTTCAGGCGCAGCGCCTCCCGGAAGTGCTCGATCGCCTCGGCCTCCCGGCCCTGCCGCATGAGGGCCGCGCCGAGGCCGTTGTGCGCGAGATGGTCCCCGGCGGACCCGACGCGCAGCGCCTCCCGGTACGACGCGATCGCCTCGTTCACGCGGCCGGCGCGGGCGTCCGCCTTCGCGAGGTTGATCAGGGCGGCGGCGTTCGCGGGATCGACGCGGAGGGCCGAGCGGAGCAGGGCGGCCGCGTCGTCGTAGCGGCCCCGCCGCTCGTCGATCAGCGCGAGATTGAGCAGGGTCGGGACCTCGTCCGGTTTGAGGCGGTTCGACGCTTCGAGATGCGTGGCGGCCTCGGGATCGCGGCCGTTCTCCATGAGCCAGATCCCGTAGTTCGTATGGCAGATGAAGCAGTCCGGGTTCTTCACGAGCGTCGCGCTCCAGAGAGTTTCCTCGTTGCGGTAGATCCGGCTCTGGCGGAAGGTGAGCGTCCCGAGCAGCGCGATCACGGCCACGGCGAACGCGGCGGCGGCGCGCCGCGACGGCGCCCGCCACCCCGCGGTCCACGCGGCGGCGCCGCACACGGCAGAGGCCGCGAAGACCGCGACGGCCTGATAGGCGAAATGGTCGGCGACCCACGAGAAGCGCATCGGGTAGACGTTGAAGAACCCCATCGCGGGGAAAAGGACCCCGCCGAAGAGCAGCAGGAAAGCGAACGGGCCGCGGCCGAGGCGCTCCCGAAACCGCCACGCCAGGAAAAGGGCGAGGAAGACAACCAGAGGGGGAAGCCATTGAATGGGTGCATGGGGATCGACCGTCCAACGCGGGTAGATGAACGCGAGGTCGAGGGGAAGAAGGAGTTTCTGCGAATAGAAGAGGGCCACGCGGCCCGCGAGCACGACGCGGCTCGGCAGGTCCAGCGCCCATTCCTTGCCGACGGCCATGACGGCCGTGCGCTCGAGCCACGCCGTTTGGGCGCCGAGAGCGATTCCGGCCGCGAACCACGGAACGAGCGGGAGAACGTCGGCCCTCTTGACGCGCCCGTCCCGCCACCAGACGAGGACGAGGAGAACTCCCGGGATGACGGAAGCTGTTGTCTTCGCAAACACGGAGAGAAGGAAGAGGAAAAATCCTATGAATGAAAGAAGGGGACGCCGCGCCGGCGCGCTCCCGGCAACGGACACGCCGTTGGCGGCGCGCCGCTGCCTCTTACCCTTTCTAAGAAGATCCTCGGTCTTCTCTTCCTCTCGAGGGCCCCGTGCCGCGAGGTACGCGTGCATCGCCAGGAGAGACAGGAAAAGCGACAGCGTGTTCTTGCGCTCCGTGACCCACGCGACGGATTCCACGCACATCGGGTGGAGCGCGAACGCGGCGGCCGCGAGCCACGCGCCGCGCAGTCCCAGGCGCGCGAGGAACCGCCAGAGCAGGAGGGCCGACCCGGCGTGCAGCAGCACGTTGACGAGGTGGTACCCGAACGGGTCGAGGCCCCAGAGGCGCTTCTCGACCCAGAACGACGTGAACACCATCGGATAGAACTGCTCGTTGGCACGCGGCTGCGTCCAGATGAGGCGGAGGCCGTCGAGGCCGTCCAGCGTGCGATTCGCAGTGAGATACGTGTCGTCGTTCCAGATGAAGCCCGCGGCGAGCGCCGGCAGAAAGGCCGTCGCGACCGCCGCGAAGAGGAGGAGCCCGGGGAGGACCTTTCGCGTCACCGGCCCACGATAAGCCAGGGGTCCGCTCGGCGTGGGCCCGGGAGAGTTAAACTCGGCGGGATGAAAAAGGACGAGCGGCGGACGGGGGAGCGCGCGAGAGCGGTGATCCCGATCGGCGTCCGCATCGGCGAGCGCAAGCTGACGGCCGGCTGCACGCTCGACGCAGGCCCGACCGGGGCGCTCATCCTGTGCACCGAGAACGTCGCCATCGGCACCGAGCTCCACGTCACGAATCTTCAGTCAGACGAGTGGTTCACGTGCCGCGTCGTCAGGACCGCCGGAAAGCACGAGTCGGGCCGCCACGCGCTCGGCGTCGAGATCCTCGGCACGGACGTCAAAGAGCCCGAACCGGCGGACGCAACGTCCACCACGTCCGCCAGGGTCAAGAAGCGGAAACCCGCTCACTGACGCCGGGCGGGCGCCTCGGAGGCCTGCGTCGCGAGCCGCACGCGCACGCGATCCGCGTTTGCCTTGAAGATCTTCGCATTCGGGTCGGCGCTCTTTGCGCCGAGCTCGGCGGCCCGCGAGAAGCTCGCGAGCGCCTCGTCGAGCAGGCCGCTCGCCTCCAGCGCGTCCCCGAGGCTGTCGTGGACGTTCGGGGACTCGGGATACGTGCTCGCGTTGTAACGAAAGAAGCCGAGGGCCGCCGGCAGGTTCTTCCGTACGAGCGCCTGGTAGCCGAGGCGGTTCACCGAGACCTCCGGCGGCGTCACGGTGAAGCCGAATCGATCGCTCAGGTCCGCGTACCGCTTCTTCACGTCGTCCAGCGATCCGACCAGCTGCTCCGTCTCCGGGTCCGTGGGGATCGACCAGCCGTCGAAAATCATCCGGAAGCCGGCGTAGTGGCTCTGGAGGACGACCGAGTCGTGATGCTCGCCGGGGAAGTGCGCGCTCGACCAGCGGAGGTTCTTCGGCGAGGAGGACTTCAGGGCGGCGGAGACCTGCCCGAGGACGTCGCGCATCTCCTCGCCCTCGTCGCCCGACGTGAAGAAGAGCGCGCGGGTCCTGACTCCGCCGCCCGAGAGGAATGCGGTCAGGGGCGCGAGGCCCTTGCGCTTGTCCCACACGAGCCAGGGGCTCACGGCGATGACCCCCTGGAACAGGCCCGGCCGGGTCCGCATCGCGTGGAACGCGAAGTTCCCGCCGGCCGAGTGCCCCGCGAAGATCCGGTAGGGAGCGGTCCGGTAACGCGCCTCGACGAACGGAACGAGCTCCGTCTCGAGGAAGTCCAGGAACCGGTCCGCGCCCCCGCTCGTCGGGAAGCGCGGATCGCGGGACGGCGTGAGGTCGCGGGAGCGGTCCGTGTTCACGACGCCCACGACGATGACGCCGGGCATGGAGCCGGTCCGCGCCAGGAAGCCGGCGGTCGCGCTCGTGTGGACGAACTGCGTCTCGGCGTCCGTGAGGTAGAGGACCGGGTACCGGACGTTCGAGGCCGCGTAGCCGTCCGGGACGGCGACGAGGAGCGTCCGCTCCTCTCCCAGGACCTTCGACGGAAGGGAAACGCGCTCGCCGCCCGGGATGAGCGTCGCGGCGCGAGCGACGAAAGGCGCGGCGAGCAGGACGAAGAGGGCCGTGCGCGTGATGCGGGGCATGCGTTTCCTCCGTGCGGTCCCGTGGCGACTTCGGGTTTACGCGTGGGAGGCGGGGAAGTTGCGTCCGCTCAGGCGTCGGGCTGGCGCTCGCTCCTGAGGTGCGTGATCCGGAGGACGCGGTTCGCGCGCACGGCCTCGTCCTCGCCGATCGGCAGGAAGTCGTCCTCCTGGCGCGCGACGTATTTCGCGAAGGAATCCGTGACCTCGGCGACGTCCTCGAGCTCGTGGAACATGTGGAACTCGACCGGCTCGGGGAGGCCTTCGACGACGAGGCGGAACGTGTGCAGGTACTTGTTGTCCATGAAAGGGCCTCCGTCCCCCATTGTCGCCCGGAGCGCGAAACGCCGCTCGTCGTATCGTTGGGCGGCGTGACTGCCCCTCCGACCCGCCTCACCGTGCCGCTCTGGCTCGCGGCCGCCGCGGCCGCGCTCTGTCTCGTCGCGGCGGCGGGGCGCGACTTCTGGTCGCCGGACGAGCCCGATTTCGCCGAGCACGTGCGCGAGATGCTCGAGCGAAAGAGCCTCCTCCTTCCGTACGAGAACGGAAAGCCGTACTCCGAAAAGCCGATCCTCTACTACTGGGCGGTCGCCGCGACGACGCCGTTCACGGGCGGCGACGTGTCACCCCTCGGCACCCGCGTCCCGTCCGCGCTCGCGGCGGCGGTCCTCGTCTTCGGCGCCGCGGCGCTCGCGGGGCGGCGCGGGGGGGAGAAGGAAGCCCTGATTGCGGGCGCCGCGACGGCGGTGGCGCCGATCGTCTTCTGGCAGGGGCAGTACGTGCAGGTGGACGCCCTCTTTTCAGGGTTGCTGATGCTCAGTCTGCTCGCTGTTTTTTTCTTAGAAGGTGAAGAGGGGAAGGTTCCGGCGCGCCGCTGGCTGTGGGTGCTGCGGGTGGCGCTCGCGGCGGCGGTCCTCACCAAAGGGCCCCTCGCCGTGGTGCTCGTGGGTCTGGTCGTCCTTGCCCGCTGCGCCATCGCCAGGTCCCTGCTCCTCCTCCGCCGTCTGCAACCCATTCGAAGCATCTTTGTCTTTCTCCTCCTCGTCCTCCCCTGGTATTTCTTCGCCGCCCGCGCCGGAGGCCCCGCGTACGCGTACGACCTGATCGTCAACCAGAACTGGAACCGCTTCTTCCAGGCGTTCGACCACATCCAGCCGTGGTGGTTCTATTTCGAGAGCATGTGGAGCGATTTCTTCCCGTGGACGGCGCTCGCGCTCGCCGCGCCACTCGTCCTCGTGCCGCGCGGGCTGTTTCGCGAGCGGCCGGAGCTCGGGTTCTCCGCCACCGTCGCCGCGGTCTGCTTCGTCTTCCTGTCGACGTCGCAGGCCAAGCAGGGCAAGTACCTGCTCGTCGCGTACCCGTTCGCGGCGGTCCTCGTGGCCGCGCTCGTCGCGGCGGCCGACCGCCCGCGCGACGCGCGGGATTCGGCGCGCGGGTACGTGCGGGGGTACGCCGGACTCGTGGCCGGGATCCTCCTCGCCGCGGCGATCGCGCTGGGGCCGGTCGTGGCGCGCCGGGCGCCGGCATTCTCGGGCCTCGTGCCGCTCGTTGCGATCCCGCTCGGCGTCGGGGCGCTCGGGACGTTCTTCGTCCTCTTCCGCCGGCGCGAGGCCGCGCCGGCCGTCCTCGCGCTCGCCGCGGCGGTCGCGGCGGGAGAGCTCGCCGCCGGCGCCGTCGTTCTGCCGGCCCTCGACGTGCTCAAGACCGGGCGGCCGTTCTACGAGCGCATCCGCCCGCGCGTGTCCGCGGGTCAGCCGCTCGCGTACTTCGGCGGAACGTACCGGTGTTACCCGATCCTCGTTCTGAGGCGGAAGACGGAGCACTTCAAGACCGACCGCGACCTTGCGGACTGGCTCGAGCGGACGCCCGGCGCGCTCGTCCTCGCCGACGAGAGCGAGCGGCAGTACTGGAAGGACGAGCGGCTCTCGCGTCTCGTCGTCCTCGACCGGCAGCGCGTGGGCGGAGACGTCGCGCAGCTCCTCGCGCTGCGATGACGACGCTCGCCGACTCCGTCACGTTTCCGGCCGCCGGAGTGAGGCACCCCGGGCGGCACGAGGTTCTCGAGGCGACGTTCGCACGCGGCGACGAGCACATCGCAGCCGTCGTGAAGAAGGTCCGGGTCGGCGGCGGCCGCGACCGGGCGGAGCGGTCGTGGGAGGTTGCTCGGGCGCTCGTCGCCCGCGGAATCGATACGCCCGAGCCGCTCGCCGTGGGCCGCGTCGGCGGCGAAGGCTGGTACGTCGCGCGCCGGCTCGAGGGCGCCGAGCAGATCCGCCGGTGGTTCCTCGAGCGCGACGGCGCCGGTTTGCCGGCGCCTTCGCTTCCGTACGGGTTCGAGGAGATCGTGGCGGCGCTCGCGCGCCTCGCGCGGCGCCTGCACGACTCGGGCGTTTTCTTCCGGGACTTCACGGACGGCAACGTCCTCGTCACGCGGGGAGAGTCGGGACCCCGCCTCTGGCTCGTGGATCTCGACAGGGCCCGGGTCGGGGACGCGCCGATTCCGTTTCTTTCGCGCTGCCGCGACCTCGCCCGCCCGGGACTGAACCGGCCGGAGGACGTCAAGCTCCTTCTTTCCAGGTACTTCGACCCGGAGCCCGTGCCCCCGGCCGCCGCATTCTGCGTCCCGGCCCTGCGCCGGCGGATCGTCCTCTGGGACGACTTCAAGGCCCGGGTCCGCCCCTGGCGGAAGTGACGGGGCGGCAAGGGCTTATCCTTGTAAACCCGCACGGGTTCGGCGGCGTCCAACTCCCGTGACGGCATACGCGATGGCAAAGGTCCTCAGCTTTCCTCACCGGGTGGACGGGGGCGCGGGCATGACCGACGAGCTCCGCCAGGAGGAAGAATCGCGCGCGCGCACCGAGCGCCTGGCCGCGGAGGCGGACGTCATCGCCCGCGTCGTCGCGGGGGACGTCGACGCGTTCGAGTACTTCGTGAAGACCTACCAGAAGCGGATCACGCGCTTCGTCTTCACGCTTCTGCGCGACCCTTCCGACGCCGACTGCGTCACGCAGGACGTCTTCGTCAAGGCGTTCCGCGCGCTCCCCGAGTTCAAGGGCGAGTCCGCATTCGAGACCTGGCTCACCCGCATCGCGATCAACACGGTGCGCGACCGGATCCGCCGCCGCCGCCCCGTCGTTTCGTTCTCCGACCTGCGCGACCTCGACGACGACGACGGCCCGGAGATCCCGCCGTGGCTCGACCCGGCGGACGGCACGTCGCCGGAGCGGGACCTCCTGTCGGGAGACATTCGCCGGCGCATTGCCGTCGCGCTCGTCACGCTGTCCCCACGGCAGCGCTCGATCTTCGTTATGAAGCACTACGAGGAGAAGTCCATCGCCGAAATCGGCGACGCGACCGGACTCGACGAGGGGACGATCAAGTCCCACCTCTTCCGCGCGGCCCGCAAGCTGCGCGTCTGCCTGGAGGACCTGCGATGAGCGCCACTCCCCACCTGAGCGCCGACGAGATCGCCGCGCGCGTGTTCCCCGAGGAGGGCCGTCCTGCCGCCGTTCCGGCGCACCTCGCCACCTGCGCCGCCTGCCAGGGGCGAGTCGCCCGCCTGCGCTCGGCCTGGCTCCTCGACCGCGGGGCCGTCTCGGGCTACGTGGACGGGCTGCCCGAGTCGTTCTGGTCCGCGCAGTCCGAGCGCACGATGGAGGAGATCCGTTCGTCCGCCGCGCCGAAGGCCCGGGTTTCGAGCGTCCGCCCGCGCCTCGTCCGGCACCCGTTCCTCGCGTTCGGAAGCCTCGCCGCCGCGCTCGTTCTCGTGGCGACCGCGACGGTCTCCCACTTCGCGTCCCGGCCGCCTGCCGTTCCGAGCACCATCGCCGCCAGTCCGACGCCTTCGTCCGTAGACAGCTCCGACGAGGAGCTTCTCCGCGCGATCGACCGCGTTCTCGACGACTCGTCGCTCACGCGCCTCGCGGCCGAGGAAACGCTGTGAGGATGCGCGTCGCACTGGCCGCGGCGCTCGGCGCCGCGCTCGCGCTGCCGGCGCTCTCCCAGATGCCCGAGACGCCGCCCGGCAAGTGGTGGAAGCGGCCCCGCGTCGTCCAGATGCTCAAGCTCACGCCCGAGCAGCAGGAAAAGCTCGAGGAAATTTTCGCCCGCAACCGAAAGTCCTTCGTGGACCTCAAGGCCGACGTCGAGAAGAACCAGATCGACGTCGAGGAGCTCGTCACGAAGAAGGACGCCGATCCGAAGAAGGTCTCGGCCGCGGTCGACGCGCTCGAGCAGTCGCGGATGAAGCTCCGCAAGTCGATGACGATGATGTTCCTCGAGCAGAAAGCCGTCCTCACGTCGCAGCAGTGGACGCTGTTCCTCGAGCGCCGGGACGAGTGGCGCCGCGAGCGAGGCGAGGAAAAGCGGCGCGGCGAGACGGATCGCCGCGGCGACATGTCCCCGGACGGGGCGCCCGCCCCGCCGCGTTCCTCGGCCGGTCCCCGGCCGCCGCAGTAGGGCTCAGGGCGCGGGCGACCCGAGCGCCTTCGGCGCGCCCCCGCGCCCGCGCGCAACCGCGAGGGCGGCGAGCGCGAGGATCCCGGGGAGCGCGAGGAAGACGGCGTAGGGGATCGCCGTCGAGCCCCCTGCCTGGAGCCGGTATGCCAGCGCCGTCGCGCCGCCGATCAGGAGCGCGCCCGGGATCAGGCGCAGCGGCTTCCAGCGCGCGAAGACGACGAGCGCGAGGGCGAGGAACCCGCGGCCGGCGGTCACGCCCTCGACGAACGTCGGCGACACGGTGAGGACGAGGACGGCTCCGCCCGCGCCCGCGAGCGCGCCGGCCGCGAGCGACGCGGCGCTGCGGACGCGCACGACCGAGCCGCCCAGCGCGTCGAGCGCGAGCGGATTCTCACCGGCGGCCGTCACGGCGAGGCCGGGGCGCGTCCGGGCCAGGAAGAGCTCGAGGAGGATCGGCGCGAGGAACGCGAAGAGAACCGCGGCGGGCATTCCGAGGAGGACGGGCGGCAGCGTCGCGATCTCGAGGACCGAACCCGTCGCACCCGCGAGAAGGCGGTACCCGAATGCGGTCGCGCCGTATCCGACGAGATTCCAGGCAGTGCCGACGAGGACCGGATCGGCGCGCCCGGCGACGGCGAAGAGCGCGAAGGCGGCGCCCGCGAGGACGCCCGTGAGCACCGCTGCGGCGAGCGCCCCGTGAGGGCCCGCGCCTCTCTGCGAGGCCGCGAAGGCCGCGAACGCGCCGAGCAGCATCGTGCCTTCGACGCCGATCTGGATCGAGCCCGCGCGCTCGAGCAGCAGCTCGCCGGCGGCCGCGAGGAGGAGCGGCGCCGCGAGGAGGACGGTGATCGCGAGGAATCCGCTCACGAGCCGCTCCTTCCGGCGCGGGCGCGCGCGGCGAGCACGGCGAGGACGAGGACGCCGGGGACGAGCGCCGCGAGAGCCGCGGGCACGCCGGTGTCGCGCTGCATCGCGGACGATCCGGCGCCGAGCGCGGCGAAGAAAAGGCCGGCGAATGCGGACGCGACGGGCTGCGCCTGCCCGAGCAGCGCGGCCGCGAGGCCGGTGTAGCCCGTCCCGGTCGCGAACGGGTCGTAGAGCCGCCCCGTCACGCCGAGAACCTCGAGCCCGCCGGCGAGGCCCGCGAGCGCGCCGGAACCCGCGAAGGCAAGCAGCTTCAGCCGCCCGTCCGCGAGCCCGATCGCGCGGGCCGCTTTGGGCGCGAGGCCGACGGTGCGGAGTTTCAGTCCCAGCGGCGTCGCCGCGAGCAGCACGGCGAGGATCGCCACTGCGAGCAATGCGACGAGGACGGCGGCGGTCGCCCGGCCGCCGGAGAAGAGCGGCTCCAGCCTCACGGCGTCCGGGAGCGCACGGCTCTGCGGGTAGTCCCCGGCGGGATCCCGCAGGGCGCCGCGCACGAGGCCGCCTGCCGCGGTTGCCGCGATCAGGTTCAGCAGAATCGTCGAGAGGACCTCCGGTACGTTGCGTTTCGCCGCGAGGACTGCGGCCGGCAGCACCCAGAGCGCGCCCGCGAGCGCCGCGGCGAGGAGGATCGCCGCGCGCGCGACGAACGGCATGCCGGCGAGCGCGGGGCCGACGGCGGCTGCTGCGGCGGCGCCCGCGAGAAACTGGCCCTCGAGGCCGATGTTCAGGACGCCGGCCCTCAGCGCGAGGCAGGCGCCGGCGGCGGTGAGGACGATGCCGGTCGAGCGCAGGAGCGTCTCGCCGATCGCGGCGCGCGAGCCGAGGCTGCCGAGCGCGAGCGCGCGGAGCGCGTCTAGGGGAGAGGCGCCCGCGAGGACCGCGAGCCCGGCGAGCGTCGCGAGCGCGGTCACCGCGGCGGCGGCGGGCACGAGCACGCGGCGCGGGACGCTCACGCTCCGAGCCCCGCCATGAGCCGGCCGAGCGCCGCGGGCGCCGTGCCGCCCGCGACCTCGCAGGAGAGCGCCCCGCGCGTCACGACGCGGACGCCGCCGCGGTAGTCGAAGGCCTCGTCGGGATCGGACGTCACGACGAGGACCGACGCTCCGGCCGCGCACGCCTCGGCGAGCCGGGCGCGCACGGCGGCGGAGGCGGCGAGGTCGAGGCCGCGCGTGGGGTGGATCGCGACCACGAGGCGGGGCGCTCCCGCGAGCTCGCGCGCGAGGACGAGCTTCTGCTGATTGCCGCCCGAAAGCGCACGCGCCGGAGTGGAAGGGGAGGGCGCGCGCACGGTAAACGCCTTCATCCGCTCGAGCGCGTGCGTCTGCATCGCGGCGCGGTCGAGGAAGAACCGTCCCGGAGGGTTCGGCAGCGCGAGGTTCTCGGCGAGGTCGAGGTCGAGGACGAGCCCCTCCTCGCGCCGATCCGCGGGCACGAACGCTCCGCCGGCCGCGCGGAACGCGAGCGGGTCGCCGAACGAAGGCAGCGCGGCCCCGCCGACGCGGACCTCTCCCGCGAAGGGAGTCAGCCCGGCGACCGCGGACGCGATCGTGTCCGCCCCGTTGCCGTCGATGGCGAGAAGGACGAGGAGCTCGCCGGGGGAAAGAGAGAAGGAAAGAAGCTCTTGCTTCGGAGGTGTGGCGGCCGGCCTGAAGTTGCGGACTTCGAGGCTCTTGTCAGGGCGCCTTTCTTCGAAAGTGAGTAGGGGGCGTGGCTCGCCGGGGCGCGCGCTTTCCCCGCCCCCGAGCCCGCGATCAGGAGCCCGCCGATCTCCGCCGCCGTCGTCTCGCCGATGAGGCATTGCTTCACCGTCCTGCCGCGCGCGAGGAGCGTCAGCCTGTCGGCGCCCGCGAAGACCTCGGCGAGGCGGTGCGTGATGAGGACGATCGCGGCGCCGGCGTCGGCCTGCCTGCGGAGGGCGGCGAAGAGGGTCGCCGTCTCGTCGGGGGAGAGGACGGCCGTCGGCTCGTCGAGGATGAGGATGTCCGGTTCGCCTGCGAGCGCGCCCGCGATCTCGATGCGCTGGCGGGTGCCGACCGGCAGCGCGTCGACGCGGTCGTCCGGGCCGCCGAGCTCGAGGCCGAACGCCTCCGCGAGCCGCGCGACGCGTGTGCGCCGTGCCCGCGCGCTCTCGACAAAGGGCGCGTTCCGGTCGAGAAGCGCGAGGTTGTCCGCGACGCTCACGGCTCCGACGAGGAGGTCGTGCTGCGGGACGAGCGCGAGGCCCGCGTCGCGCGCGTCCCGGGCGCCCGCGAACCGGACGGTTCGACCGCCGCGCAGGATCTCGCCGGAATCGGCCGCAAGGCGTCCCGCGGCGATCGAGACGAGAGTCGACTTGCCGGCTCCGTTCTCGCCGAGGAGCGCGTGGATCTCGCCGGGGAAGACGAAGAGGTTGGCTTCGGAAAGAGCCTGCGTCTCGCCAAAGCGCTTCGAGATCAGCCGCAGCTCGAGCGCGGGAAGCGAAGAGGAAGACGAAGATTTCTTAGAAGGTTGAATGGGCATCGGCGCAGAGGAACCGCTGGAGCCTGGCCTGTGGGCGGCGCTCACACACCCATTCGAAGGATCTCAGAAATTGCCTCTCGGGACCGTCAGAGTGCCCGCGCGAATCCGGTCCTCGGTCGCCTTCAGCTCGTCCCGCACCGGCTGCGGAACGTTCGCCGCCGGCGACAGGACGAAGGAGACGACGCCGCTTTCGAGGCCGTAACGCAGCGGCTTGCCGTCGAACGCTCCGGTCTTGACGCGCCTGGCCGTTTCGAGGAAGGCGCGCGGCATGTCGATGACCGCGGACGCGAGGACGGAAGGGGAGAGCGCGTTCTGGTCCTTGTTCGTGCCGAAGGCAGCGATCTTCCGGTCCTCGGCCGCCTTGAAGACGCCGAGCGCCGCGGCGTCCGCGTTCTGGAACAGGGAGTCGGCGCCCTTGTCCGCGAGCGCGAGCGAGGCGGCCTTCGCGCCCGCGACGTCCTCGAAAGAGCCCGTGAAGACGGACGTCGCCGTGCCTCCCTCTCTTGCAGCCTTGAAGCCGCCTTCGAAGGCGAGGAACGTGGACTTGATCGACGGGAGCTCGACGCCGCCCACCATCCCCGCCCTGCCCGTCTTCGTCGTCCGTCCGGCCAGGATCCCGCAGAGGTACGCGGCCTGCTCGAGCTCGAAGACGATCGGCGCGAGGTTCGGGGCCGTGCGCGAGCCGGACGTCGTGACGAAGACGGTCTTCGGGTACTCCTTCGCGACGCGCTCGGCCGCGTCCTGGAACTCGAACCCGTGGCCGAAGACGAGGCTCGTCCCCTTCGCCGCGTAGGCGCGGAACTGCTCCTCGAACTCGGACGGCGACTTGACCTGCACGTGCGAAACGCCGGCGCCCATTTCCTTCTCGATCGCCTTGAGCCCCTCGTACGCGCCGGCGTTCCACCCGGCGTCGGAGATCGGCCCGGGGGTCAGGAGCGCGACGGTGAACGCCGGGGCGGACGGCTTCGGCGTGTCCTTTGGCGCGACGCAGGCAGCGAGGGCGAGGGCGGCGGCGCAGGCTGCAAACGGACGCACGGAACGATCGCTCACGGGTCCTCCTCGTCGGCTCCTTATGATCATGCCATGGCGCTCGCGCTCGATTCCGCCTCGAAGGCGCGCATTCTCGACTTCGTCCGTCCGCTCTCCGTGGGACTCGACGGGATGACGAACTACGGATTTGTCGAGAGGAGAATTCGGATTTCGGATTTCTTAGAAGGTGAAGAGGGGAAGGGCCGACCGTCCGGAGACGCGGGGGTCGATCCCAACCGGCTGTTCCTGATCGCCTCGTTCGCCGGCCTCCCGTCGGCCCGCCGCATCACGCCCGACGGCCGCGAGTCCCTGCTCCTGCGTTCTCTCCATATTCCACTCGAAGAAATCCGAATCCTCGTCTCCTCTCTTTCGCGGATCGAATCCGACCCGCAATCCCCCGAAGAGCGAATCGTCCACGACGCGATGCTTCTCGAGAGCGTCGGCGCGTACGGCGTGACGCAGATCCTGGTCTCCGGCGTGCGCGAGCGGATGACGCTCGCGGAGATGGCGGGCGAGATCGACACGAAGATGGACGCCGCGCGCTTCGCGACGGAGGCGGGCCGCCGGCTCGCTGCGGGCCGGATCGCCTACGCGAAGGACTTCGCCGCGAAGCTGCGAGCGGAGGCGTCGGAGTTCGTCGGCTGACTCAGTAGATCTTGTCGATCCCGACGTCTAGCTTCACGTTCGAGAGGATCATGACGTGCCCGTTCGTGGCTCTCGCCCCGCCTTCGTCCGGCCCGGCCATCACCAGTCCGAAGTTCATCGTCGGATCTTCGATCCAGCCCTGAACGATGCCCTTCATCTGGTTCACGTCCATCAGGTTGACCGGCGTCCCCGGGCTGTTGTACATGTCCATGGAGGTCCCGTTCCACGGCGCTGTCAGCGCCCAGACGGGCCTTGCCGCGTCCGGTGTGCCGTCGTTCTTCGCGTAGCTGAGCTTCGCCCACTTCACCTTTCCCTTGATGCCCTTGAGGTCGATGAAGATGTGGCTCCGATACGTGACGCTGATCTGTCTTGGCTTGTCGTAGGCGTTCATGAAACCGACCTTGGCGGAGCCCGCCCCCGGTTCGACGTTCCCCCAGGTCGAAGACTCCTGTTGTCCGTTCGACTTGAACCAGTGGGATCCGTTCTTCGTCGTGGCCGGGATGATCGGGTTCGAGAACTTGATCGTCCTGGCGACGTGGAAAAGGCCGCTGTCGCCCTTCGTGTCGCCGTTCACGGTCTCGATGCGGATCCGGTAGTCGCCCTCGGTCAGGGCCGGCACGTCGTTCACGCCGGGGAGCTGCCAGGCGTGCTTGCCCGACTGGAGAGGCCGCTTGGTCTCGATCGTGAGCGCGATCTCGCCGGTGCTTCTCAGCAGCTGGATCCGAACGAACTCCTTCAGCAGGTTTTCCGACTGCTGCCAGGTGATGTCGTACGTTTGCGTGCGCTGCCACGTGGCGCCGGCAGCCGGGCTCGTCACCGTGATCGTCTTCGGGGCGAGGGCTCCCGGGGCGAGCGCGACGTTCGGGCGGGCCGCCGGCATCTCCGCAATGCCGAACGGCTGCGCGCTCTCGCCGACGACCGTCGGGTTCAGGGCCTCGATCCGCACCCGGAACCCGGCGCCCTTTTCCGTCAGCGACGTGTAGCCCGTCATCAGCTTGCCGACCGTCCAGGCGAACGACCCGGCGCCGGCGGGCACTTTTGCGATCAGGCCCCGGCCGAGGTTCCAGCCCTCCTGCTGGAGGCTGATCCGGACCTCGCCCGTGACACCGGACGCGTTCCAGACGATGTTCTGGGTCGTGCCGAGAACCCAGGTCTCGCCGCCCTTCGGCGAGACGAGCGTGAGCTTTGGAGTCGTGGGGGACGCGGGCTGCACGGCCAGAAGGACGAGACACGCCAGCGAGGCGAGGGCTTGCATCGAGCACTCCTCCAGAGGCGAAGGGAGGCCTCTCGATTCAAATCTAGGCCCTCGCGGCGGGAACTGCCCGTCGGCGAGCCCGGCTGCCGGCTAGATGGCGGATCGCCCGGCGTCCACGGCGACGACCTGACCGGTCATGGACCGGTTCTCGAGGATCGCGACGGCCATCGACATCAGGTCGGCGACGGCGACCGGGCGGCCGAGCGGAGTTCTCGCGACGAGCGCATCCACGGCCTCGCGGCTCATGTCGGCCGGCGGCATCACGACGCCGGGCGCAATCGCGTTGACGCGCACGCTCGGGCCGAGCGCGACGGCGAGGTTGCGCACGAGCGCGTTGATCGCCGCCTTCGCGGCCGCGTGGGGAACGTGCGTCGGCCAGGCCTGAGTGGCGGCGACGTCGGAGACGAAGAGGATCGAGCCGGACGAGCGCGCCAGCTCGGGTGCCGCGGCCTGCGCGAGGAAAAACGCGGCGCGCGGCCCCGCGCGGAACACGGCCTCCCAGTCGTCGAGCGTCACGGCGGCGACCGGCTTCGGAATCCACGGCGAAGCGGCGTGGACGAGGGCGTCGAGGCGCGGTGGCTCCGCGGGGGACGAAAGCGAGGAAGAGGGGGAGAAGAGGGAGGAAGAGAAGATTTCTTCGAATAGTTTGATCGGCGCGTCGTCGGTGGCGAAGTCGGCACGGAAGGCTTCGGCGCGGATCCCTTCTTTCCTTCTAAGAAGAAAATCCACCGCCGCATCCGCCTCGGCGCGGCTCGTGCGGTACGTGAGGGCGACCGAATACCCGGCATCCGAGAGCGCCTTCGAGAACTCGAACCCGAGCCGCTTCGCGCCGCCGGTGACGAGTGCGACCTTCATGCGCCTTCTCCTCCGGCCGCCGGGGGCACCAGCGTGGCCGCTTCGTCCATGAGCTTGTTCGTTTCCGCCATGGCGACGACCTCACGCCCGAGCGCCTGCACGTGGAGCAGGATCGTGAGGATCGAGGCCACGAGGTGGAGCCACGCGGGCACGGCGCCCGTGTGCGCGCCGGCGCCGAGGAGGCCCGCCGCGAGCGCGGACAGGGGCGCAAACGTGGCGAGGGCGGACGTTCGGGCCTTGAAGTCCCTGACCCGCCTCAGGATGTAGTCGCGGCCTTCCACGTCGGGCCGCCTGGCGGCGGCCTCCTTGAGGAGCTTGCCGGTGCCGATGAAGAAGAAAAGGACCATCGACTGGGTGAACAGCGAGAACAGGACGGCCGGGACGGCGACCACGATGTGCCGGGCCGCGGGGAGACCGCCCAGGGCGTGAGACACAGCCCAGCCGGACCAGGCCGACAGACCCAGGGCGGCGAGCGTAACGAGGGAAAGGAGCGTCAGGGCAAGCGCCACGGGTTCGTCACTATAATCCGGGTTCCCGGCACAACTTCTGGAGGAGATGCGTCATGACGCCACGCACACTGGTCGATATCTTCAGGAACCTCGAAAAAACCCCGAAGCCGGATCTCCTCCTCGTAAAAAAGTCCGGCGCGTGGACGCCCATCTCGACCGCGCAGTTCATGGACAGCGTCAAGGCGGTGTCCTGTGCTCTCGAGGGGCTCGGCGTCAAGCAGGGCGGACGCGTCGCGCTCCTCTCCGAGAACCGGCCCGAGTGGGCGATCGTGGACTTCGCCTGCCAGTGCTACGGCGCGGTTCTCGTGCCGATCTTCCCGACGATGGTGTCGGATCAGGTCACGTACCTCCTGAAGGACTCCGGCGCCGTGGTGGCGTTCACGTCGAACGAGGAGCAGGCCCGCAAGGTTCTCGCGGCGCGCGCCGCGTCGGCCGAGGTCAAGGCGTCGCTCCAGCACGTCCTCAGCTTCGACCCGTCGACGCTCGCGGGCGTCGCGCCGTTCACCGACGTCCTCGAGAAGGGCAAGTCCGCCCATGCCGCCGACCCCGCTGCGTTCGAGAAACGGGCCGACGCGCGCAAACCGGATGACCTCGCGACGTTCATCTACACCTCCGGCACGACCGGCGAACCTAAGGGCGCGATGCTGACGCAGGGGAACTTCGTCTCGAACGTCGTCGCGGGCTGCTCGATCCTGCCGTTCGACTCCTCCTGTGTCGCGCTCTCGTTTCTCCCGCTCGCACACGTCTTCGAACGGATGCTCGAGTACTGCTTCTACAGCCGCAGCGCGACGATCGCGTACGCGGAGTCGATCGACAAGCTGCGCGACAACATGGGCGAGGTGCACCCGCACCTGTTCGGCGCGGTTCCGCGCGTCTACGAGAAGATCTACGCACGCGTCCAGGAAAACGTCTCGAAGTCGTCGGCGGGCAAGCAGAAGCTCTTTGCGCAGGCGATCGACGTCGGCAAGAAGGTCGTCGCCCTCAAGGCCAAGAAGCAGACGCCCGACTTCGCGCTCGCGCTCCAGCACTTCGTCTTCGAGCGCCTCGTGTACCGCAAGGTGCGCGTGGCTCTCGGGTCGCGCTTCCGTTACGCCGTCTCGGGCGGCGCGCCGCTCGCGAAGGAGCTCGCGGAGTTCTTCTGGGCGATCGGTGTCGAGATCTACGAGGGCTACGGCCTCACGGAGACGAGCCCGGTCATCGCCGTGAACTGTCCGTCGGCCTGGAGGCTCGGCGCCGTCGGAAAGATCCTGCCCGGCGTCGAGTGCAGGATCGCGCCGGACGGCGAGATCCTCACGCGCGGGCCCCACATCATGAAGGGCTACTACAACAAGGCGAGGGAAACGGCCGACGCGATCGACTCCGAGGGCTGGTTCCACACGGGCGACATCGGCGTCATCGACGCGGACGGCTTCCTTGCGATCACGGACCGCAAGAAGGAGATTCTCGTCAACTCGAACGGCAAGAACATCGCGCCGGCGCCGATCGAGAGTTTCCTCAAGAGCCAGGACTTCGTCTCGCTGCCCGTCATCATCGGCGACAAGAGGAAGTTCCTGTCCTGCCTCATCATTCCGAACTTCGAGAAGCTCGCGGCGTGGGCGGAGGCGAACGGCTTTGCGGGACGGCCGATGGAGCAGCTCGTCAAGGAGCCGCGCGTCCTCGCACTGTTCCAGACGGGGATCGACCGGTGGAACGAAGGCAAGGCCCACGAGCAGCTCGTCCACCGCTTCGCGATCCTCCCGAAGGACCTCACGATCGAGGACGGCGAGCTCACGCCGACGCTCAAGGTCAAGCGGCGCATCATCGACCAGCACTACAAGCACCTGATCGACGAGATGTACGAGGGCTCGGGCGCGTAGGCCGCTTCCCGGTCACGGAATGCGCGTCGTCGTCGCCCTCGGAGGGAATGCCCTGCTTCGCCGCGGGGAGCCCATGACCGCGGAGAACCAGCGCGCGAACGTGCGCCGGGCCGCGGAGGCCCTCGCCCCGGTTGCGTCGGAGCACGAGCTCGTCATCTCGCACGGCAACGGCCCGCAGGTGGGACTTCTCGCGCTGCAGGCCGAGTCGGGCCTCGAAGCCGCGCACTTCCCGCTCGACGTCCTCGGCGCGCAGACCGAGGGAATGATCGGCTACATGATCGAGCAGGAGCTCGGAAACCTCCTCCCGTTCGAGAAGCCGTTCGCGACGCTCCTGACGATGGTCGAGGTCGATCCGGCCGACCCCGCCTTCCGAAACCCGACGAAGCCCATCGGTCCCGTCTATTCCGAGCAGGACGCGAAGCGCCTCGCGCAGGAGCGTGGTTGGGCGATCGCGCCCGACGGCGCCAAGTGGAGGCGCGTCGTCGCCTCGCCCCAGCCGAAGCGCCTCTTCGAGCTCCGGCCCGTGAAATGGCTCCTCGAGAAGGGCACGATCGTGATCTGCGGGGGAGGCGGTGGCATCCCGACGGTCTACGGCGAGGACGGAAAGCTCCACGGCGTGGAGTGCGTCATCGACAAGGACCGCGTCGCGTCGCTCCTCGCGCAGCAGCTCGACGCGGATTTCTTCGTGATGGCGACGGACGTGCCGGCGGTGTCGGTCGGGTGGGGAACGCCGACGGCGAGGGCGATCCGGCGCGCGTCCCCCGCCGCGATCGGGCGCTTCGACTTCGCCTCCGGCTCGATGGGTCCGAAAGTCGGAGCGGCCCGCGACTTCGCCGAGCGGACCGGCAAGACGGCCGCGATCGGCGCGCTCGAGGACATTCCGCGGATCCTCGCGGGCGAGGCGGGCACTCTAGTCTCGAACGGCGTCGCGACGCTCGAGTGGGCGCCGCCCGAGAGCCTTTCCCTGTTCACGGAGTAGAGGCCGGGGCCGCCGCCGGCGCGGCGAGTTCGAGCTTCACGGCGATGAAGGGCGGGTCGAGGCGGTGGATCGATCCGCTCGCGGCGTCCACCGCGAACATGACACCAGGCACGACGAGGGCGCCGATCAGGAGGCCCACGGCGCCGTTGCTCACCTCCTCGTAGGCGTTGCTGCTCTGATTACCGCCGATCGCAGCTCCTGCCACGAGGCCGACCGGGAGGCCGACGAAGTTGATCCACGTGTTCGGGGACGCGCCGCGCTCGAGGGGGACCTTTCGGGTGACGTATCCGTCCTTCTCGATGACGACGACGAGGCCCTTGGATGCGCGTTTCACGACCAGATCGACGGGGCTCGTCTGGCGCTCGCTGCCCACCGTAACCGTGGCGCCGGGGGGATCCGTCTCGACGTGGATCGTCTGGTTCGGCCCGTTCAGGACCGTCGCGCAGCCGAAGAGGGGAGCCAGGGCGACGGCGAGCGCGAGGAGGGGCGGGCGGCGGCGTCGCATGGGCGCTCCTTTCAACGATCCGCGGCGCCGGCGACCGGGATCGGATCCAGCCTGACCACGATGAACGGCGGGTCGAAGACGTAGTTGGCGCCCGACGCGCCGTCGACGATCAACGCCACGCCCGAGACGATCGCGCCTGCGACGGCCCCTCCGGCGGCCGCCTCTCCCGGCGTCGGCGCGAACCAGTCGGAGCTGCCCGAGGTAGCGAGCGCTCCGATTCCGGCGCCCGCGGGGATCCAGAGGAGGTTCGCCCACGTGGCGGAAGAACGCTTCCGGGCGAGAGCGACCCGCTTCGCCGCATATCCGTCCTTTTCGAGGACGAGCTCGACGTCCTTGGCCTTTCGCGGAACTTCGACGTCCACCGGGGTCGTGTAACGCTTTCCGAGAAGGGTGAACGTCGCTCCCGGCGGGTCCGTTTCCACGTGGACGGTCTGGCGGTTTCCGTGGGCGATCGTCGCGCAGCCGAAGAGGGGGGAGAGCGCGAGGAAGAACGCGAAGGGGAGCGCGCGTCGAATCCGCATGCAACGCCTCCTGCCCTCAAGGTGAGGCAACCGCCAGCGCAAATCCTCGGGAAGTTCCAGCGATTTTCCACTCTTGACTTCATGGCGCAGCGCGTCATAGCCTACTGAATGATGGCTCATTCATCGGGCCGGGACGGACTCGGCGCGGACCTGGCGGCCCTTGCGGCGGCCCCGGAAAAGGCGTCCCCGGGCGCCGATCCCGAGAAGCGCCGCCGGATCCTGGAGGCCGCGATCCGCACGTTCGGGCGCCGGGGCTTCCACGAGGCCCGCATCGCGGACATCGCGGCCGACGCGAAGGTCGCCGAGGGCACGGTCTACCTCTACTTCCGCAACAAGGAAGACCTCCTCGGGGTCGTCTTCGACGAGTCGATGGACGACGTTCTCGAGAAAGGCCGCGCGGTCGCGCGCACGGACGCGTCCGCCGCCGAGCGCCTCACGGCCCTCGTCGACCTCCACTTCCAGTTCATCGGGTCGGACCGCGACCTTGCGTCCGTGTTCCAGATCGAGCTCCGCCGAAGCGCGCGCCTCGTCGAGCGCTTCTCGCGCAGCAAGCTCGTCGAACACTTCCGCCTTCTCGGCGACGTCCTGCGCGATGGAATCGCGCGCGGCGAGTTCCGAAAGGACCTCGACCCGCGCCTGGCCGTGCGGATCCTCTTCGGCGCGGCCGACGAGATCCTCTCGGAGTGGCTGCTGGCGGGAGAGAAGAAGCCGAGCGCCGATGCCCGTCTCCTCGTGGGAACCCTTCTCAATGGGTTCGCGGCACAAGAGAAGAAGATTTCTTTGAAGGTGAAGAGAAACTCGAACAGGAGATCCCCGAAGTGAGTAAAACCGCATTCATCCTCAACGGCGCCCGGACGCCGTTCGCGCGCATGGGCACCGACTTCATGCGCGTGTCGGCGGTCGACCTCGGCCGGGCCGCTGCCGTCGAGGCGATGGCCCGCTCGGGCATCGAGCCCTCGGCCGTCGACCAGTCGATCTTCGGCAACATCGCGACGCCCGTCGACGCCGCGAACATCGCGCGGATCATCGCGCTCCGCGCGGGCGTTCCGAAGGAGAAGCCGGCGCACTCCGTCTCGCGCAACTGCGCGTCCGGGATCGAGTCCGTCGTCGAGGCCGCGCGGCTGATCGCCGTCGGCGAGGCGGACGTCGTCCTCGCGGGCGGCGTCGAGAACATGACGCAGATCCCGTTCCTCTACCGCGACAGCGTCAAGGGCGTGTTCGCGAAGGCCGGGATGGCGAAGACGGCCGGCCAGCGCCTCGGCGCGCTCTCCGGCATGCCGTGGAAGGACCTCCTGAATCCGGTCATCGGCCTCAAGGAGGGGCTCAACGATCCCGCCTGCGACCTCGGGATGGGCGACACGGCCGAGATCCTCGCGAAGGAAGGGCACCTCACGCGCGAGGAGCAGGACCACTTTGCGCTCCGCTCGCACCAGCGCGCCGCCGAGGCGCGGTCCAAGCTGGCCGCCGAAATCGTGCCGGTCCCGGTCCCGCCGGACTACGACCGCGTGCTCACGTTCGACAACGGCGTGCGCGAGAACCAGACGATGGAAGCGCTCGCGAAGCTAAAGCCGGTCTTCGACCGCCGCTACGGCACGGTCACGGCCGGCAACTCGTCGCAGATCACGGACGGCGGCGCGGCCGTCGTCGTCGCCTCGGAGGAGTTCGTCGCGAAACATGGCCTGAAGCCCATCGGCCGCGTGGAGAGCTGGGGCTTCGCGGGCCTCGAGCCCGAGCGCATGGGCCTCGGCCCGGCGCGCTCGACGCCGATCGCCCTGAAGAAAGCCGGCCTCTCGATGAAGGACATCGGCCTCGTCGAGATGAACGAGGCGTTCGCGGCGCAGATCCTCGCGAACCTCAAGGAGTTCGCCGCCTCGAAGGAGCTCGGCGAGATCCCGTTGGACATCCTGAACGTGAACGGCGGGGCCATTGCCCTCGGACACCCCGTGGGCTGCACGGGCACCCGCCTCATCCTGACGCTCCTCCTCGAGATGCGGCGGCGCAAGGTCCGGCACGGGCTCGCGACCCTCTGCGTCGGCGGCGGGCAGGGCGCGTCCGTGATCCTGGAGGCGGTGTGATGGCGACCCTCGTGGAAGAAACCGTTCCCGTGAAGAGCGCCGCGGCCCCGGCGTCCGCCTTCCGTCTCATCGTCGAGGCCGACGGCCTCGCCGTCCTCGAGTTCGACACGCCGGGGGAGAAGGTCAACAAGTACTCCCGTTCCGTCGTGATGGAGTTCGATCGCGTGCTCGATTCGCTCGCGGCACGGACCGACGTCAAGGCGCTCGTCCTGATTTCGCGGAAGCCCGGAATCTTCATCGCGGGCGCCGACGTGAACGAGATCGCGAAGGCCGACGCGGGCTCGGATCCCGAGATGATCCGGGGCCCGCACCGCACCTTCAACAAGCTCGCGAACCTGCCGTTTCCCACGGTTGCCGCGATCGACGGCGCCTGCGTGGGCGGCGGCTGCGAGACGGTTCTCTCGATGGACTGGCGCCTCGCCTCCGACTCGCCGAAGACGCAGATCGGCCTGCCGGAGATCAAGCTCGGGATCCTCCCCGCCTGGGGCGGCACGACGCGCCTGCCCCGCATGATCGGCCTCGCGGGCGCGCTCGACGTCATCCTCGCGGGCAAGGTTCTCGACGCGAAGCGCGCGAAGAAGGCCGGCCTCGTGGACGAGGTCGTCCCGGCCGCGCTCCTCGAAGAGGTCGCCAAGGGCTACGCCCTCAGGAAGATCGGCACGAAGAAGCGCTCGAACGCGGGACCGGGCGGCGGGCCTGTGCGCGTCCGCGAGGCCTCGCTCGTCGAGAAGTTTCTCGAGGGGCCCGGCAAGGGCATCGTTTTCTCGAAGGCCCGCGCCTCCGTCATGAAGGAGACGAAGGGCCACTACCCGGCGCCGCTCGCGGCGCTCTCCGTCGTCGAGAAGGGCTTCGGAGCCCCCTTCGACAAGGCTCTCGAGTACGAGGTCGAGGGCGTCGGGACGCTCATCGGAACGCCGACGATGCGTTCTCTCGTCGGCCTCTTCTTCCGCATGGAAGAGGTCAAGAAGGAGACGGGCGTCGAAGCGCTCGGCGTCGGCGTCGTCAAGCCGCGCAGGATCGGCCGCGTCGGCGTCCTCGGCGCGGGCGTCATGGGCGGCGGCATCGCGCAGCTCGCGGCCGACAAGGGCCTGCCCGTGCGCATGAAGGACATCAAGCCCGAGGCGCTCGCCCTCGGGTACGCGCAGGCCGCGCGGATCTGGAAGGAGAAGCTGAAGAAGCGTCGGATGACCCGCGCCCAGTTCGCGGGGAAGATGTCGCTCCTCGGCGGCTCGCTCGAGTACGCCGGCTTCGAGACGTGCGACATCACGATCGAAGCCGTGCTCGAGAAGATGGCCGTCAAGCACGCCGTCCTCGCCGAGTGGGAAAAGATCGTCCCGGCGACCGCGATCTTCGCATCCAACACCTCGACGCTCCCGATCACGGAGATCGCCGCGAACGCGGCCCACCCCGAGCGCGTCGTCGGCATGCACTTCTTCAACCCGGTTTACAAGATGCCGCTCGTCGAGGTCATCTACGGGACGAAGACCGACCCCGAGGTCACGGCGACGATCTTCGATCTCGCGAAGCGAATGGGGAAGACGCCGGTCGTCGTGAAGGACTCGCCGGGCTTCCTCGTCAACCGCATCCTCGGGCCGTACATCGCCGAGGGCGCGCGGCTCGTCCTGGAGGGCGTCGACTTCACGGCGATCGACAAGGCCATGCGCGCGTTCGGAATGCCCGTCGGCCCGATCGAGCTCCTCGACGACGTCGGGATCGACGTCGCCGCGAAGGCCTCCGAGACGCTCTCGAAGACCTGGCCCGACCGCATGCCGCAGGACCCGGCGCTCGACAAGCTCGTCGCGGCGGGGCGCATTGGAAGGAAAGCGAAGAAGGGGTTCTATTCCTACGAAGGAGACAGGCGCGGCGGACCGGATCAGGCGGTGTATGCCGAGCTCGGCCTCTCTTCACCTTCAAAGAATCTTTCTTCCTCCGAAATCCAGGACCGCCTCGTTCTTCCGATGATCAACGAGGCGGCGTACTGCCTTTCCGAGGGCGTCGTCGCGAGCCCAGCGAAGCTGGACCTCGCGATGATCTTCGGCACGGGCTTCCCGCCCTTCCGCGGCGGGCTCTGCGCGCATGCGGACGCGCTCGGCGCGAAAGCGGTCGTCGAGGCGCTCCAGAAGCTGGCGAAGGAAAAAGGCGGCCGGTTCGCTCCGGCTCCGCTCCTGATCGAAATGGCGCGCACGAACAAGAAATTCTTCGCATGAGGGGAGCCGAGATGTCCACAGTCAAAGAAGAAACGAAGCACGAGACCACCACCGAGGTCGAATCGTTCCTCAAGTCGCTCTACCAGGGGCACATCGCCGAGGACCTCGTCTTCCCGTATCCGGAGATCCCGGCCGACGTGAAGGAGACGGTGGGGGCGTTCGCGGACGCCTGGACCGACTTCGACGCGGCGAACCTGAACTCCGAGAAGATGGACGCGGAGCACCACTTCCCGCGCGAGGCCGTCAAGGCCATGGGCGAGCTCGGCGTCCTCGGGATGACGATTCCCGAGGAGTACGGCGGCAGCGGCTTCGGCTCCGCGGCGTACTGCCGGATGACGGAGACGGTCGCGCCGCTCGACGCGACGGCCTCCATCGTGATCGGCGCCCACCTGTCGATCGGGCTCAAGCCCCTCGTCCTCTTCGGAAGCGAGGAGCAGAAGAAGAAGTGGCTGCCCGACCTCGCGACGGGCAAGCTCGTCGCGGCGTTCTGCCTCACGGAGCCCGAGGCGGGCTCGGACGCAGGCTCGCTCAAGACGACGGCCGACTACGACGCTGCGACGGACACGTACGTCCTGAACGGGACCAAGCAGTGGATCTCGAACGGCGGCTTCGCGTCGTTCTTCTCGGTCTTCGCGCGTATCCCGTCCGGCGAGAAGGACGGCCACAAGGAAGTCTCCTGCTTCGCGGTCGTCACGAACCCGGACGGGACGCTCCCCGGTCTCACGCGCGGCCCCGAGGAAAAGAAGCTGGGCCTCTGCGCCTCGTCGACCTGCCAGATCATCTTCGAGAACTGCCGGATCCCCGCCGCCAACCTCATCGGCGAGAAGGGTCACGGCTTCAAGTACGCGCTCGAGACGCTCAACACCGGACGCACGTCGCTCGGCGCGGGTTCGGTCGGCGGCTCGAAGTGGATGATCAAGCTCGCGGTCGAGCACGCGACGCAGCGCAAGCAGTTCAAGCAGCGCATCGCCGACTTCGAGATGATCCGCCACAAGATTACGAAGATGACGGCGACGACGTACGCCCTCGAGTCCATGGTTTACCTGACCGCGAGCCTCGTCGACCGGCACATCGACTATTCGCTGGAAGGTGCCTGCTGCAAGGTGTTCGGAACCGAGGTCCTCTGGCAGAACATCAACGACGGCCTCCAGATCGCGGGCGGCAACGGCTTCATGAACGAGTACCCGTACGGGCGCGCGCTCCGCGACAGCCGCATCAACATGATCTTCGAGGGGACGAACGAGATCCTCCGCCTCCTGATCGCGCTCTCGGGCATGAAGGAGCTCGGCGACTCGCTCAAGGAGGTCCAGAGCGCGCTCAAGAGCCCGCTCGCCCAGCGCGGCATCCTGACCGAGTACGCCCACAAGCGCATGAAGGGCGTCATCACGCACGACAAGCTCACGAAGGTGCACCCGTCGCTCGCGCCCGAGGCCGACCAGGTCGGCCGGTACGCGGGCATCTTCGCGAACGCCTGCGAGACGATCCTGCGCAAGCACGGGAAGAAGGTCATCGACCGCGAGTACCAGCAGGAACGCATCGCGGACATCCTCATCGACCTCTACGCGCAGATCGCGACGCTCTCGCGCGTGACCTCCTCCATCGCGAAGAAGGGCGAGGAGAAGGCGGCCGGCGAGGTCGAGATCGCCCGGTGGTTCTGCAACGAGGCCAAGCACCGCATGGTCGCGAACCTCAAGGCGCTCGAGAAGAACCGCGACGCCGACTGCACGAAGATCAGCGACCGGGTTTACGAGGGCGGCGGGTATCCCTACGACCTCTGGGCCTGATCGCGGCTTCATCCGGACGTTGATCGTCCCGACCCCGTTCCCGGTCGGGCCGGTCAACGTCCACCTGATCCTGCGCGACCCGGTCACGATCGTCGACTCCGGCCCGCTCACGGACGCCGCGTGGGAGGTCCTCGTGGCGGGGCTCGCGGCGCACGGCCTCGCCGTCGCCGACGTGAGGCGGATCCTGCTCACGCACGGGCATCACGACCACTACGGCCTCGCCGCGAAGGTCGCGGACGCCTCCGGCGCGCAGATCTGGGGCGGCGCGCTCGACCGCAACAACTTCCGCCAGGAGCGGCACCCGAAGCTCCTGCTCGACGACATGGCGCGCTCCGGCTTCGGGGTCGCGACGCGCTTCGCGGTCGTCGCGGCGATCGCCGCCGTCGACCACTTCGCCAAGCCGCTCGAGGCGTGGGACGAGCTCCGGGGAGGCGAGACTCTCGCGGGCGACGGCTGGAGCGTCGTCGTCCGCTCGACGCCGGGCCACACGCCCGGCAGCCTCACGTTCGAGGTGCCCGAGGCCGGAATCCTCTTCACGGGCGACACCGTCCTCAAGGACATCACGCCGAACGCCGTGATCGACGAAGACCCGCTCGAGCCCGGCAAGCCCTTCAGGAGCGTCTCGACGTATTTCCGGACGCTCGAGGAGATCGGCCGGACGAATGCGGGGGAGACGCTTCTCACGGGCCACGGCGCGCCGATCCCGGACTGGCACGTCCACAAGGGCGGGCTCGACCGCCGCTACCGCCTGCGCGTCGACCAGATCCTGAGGCAGCTCGCGAAGGGCCCGGCGACGGCGCGCGACCTCGTGACGGCGATCTTCCCGCGCGTGAAGACGCTCAACGTCTTCCTCGCGTTCAGCGAGATCGCCGGCTTCCTCATGTATCTCGAGGACGAGGGCCGCGTCGAGAAGCTCGTCGAGGCGACCCGGGACCGCTACAGGCTCGTCGCCTGAGCGCGGTTCCGCGCCCGCCTCAGCGGCACCGGACCTTGAGGGACGAGACCCTGTCTTCGCCGACCGCCGTGTTCTTCAGGTTGTTGTCCCGCTCGCGGAAATCCGTGCTGCGGCCGCGGTATCCGGGAAGCTCGTAGAGCGTCACGATGCAGCCCGGCGAGACGTCGATCGAGCTCGCCATCCGCGAGCCGAAGCGCGTGCGGTCGAGATCCGGGACGTCCCGGTCGAAGAACCCGCGGGGCCCCTGCCCGTCGCGGTCGCGGTAGAGAATCGCGCCGCGCTGGCCGGACTCCCAGTGCCCCCAGCCTCCCTCTCCTCCTCCGTGCGGCGGCCGGTGCTCCGGCTGCGGGTCGGGGCGCCAGCCCGGGTAGTTTCCGCGGCAGTTCACCCGGAGAGAGGACGCAGCGTACTCGCCGACACCCGTGTTCCCGAGGTTGTTGTCGTCGTCGCGGAAGACCGTGGAGCGGCCCTTGTAGTAGGGGTACTGGTACAGGACCGCCGTGCAGCCCGGCGGCACCGCGATCGAGGCCGCACGGCGGCTGCCGAACTGCGTGTACTTCAGGTCCGGCACGTCGTCGTGAAACGTCTGGCGCGGCCCGCTCAGATAGTGATTTTGAAAAAGCGTGACGCCCTGCGCGCGGGCGTCGGGAGTGAATCCGAAGGCTCCAGCCAGGGCGAGAACGCACCCGAAGGTCGGGAAACGAGGAGTTCGCATTGAATCCTCCGATTGCGACTTTACAACGCGGCCGCGATCGCGCGGCGCACGAACGCGAGGCCGTGCTCGACGGCGTCCGGCAGCGTCTCCCCTCCCGCGAGGTATGCGGTGATGGCCGCCGAGAGCGTGTCCCCCGCGCCCGGCACCGCCCATTCCCCGAGGCGAGGCGCGGCAAAGGCGCGCCACGTCCGGCCGTCCAGCAGCCCGTCGACGACGACGTCGCCGTCTGCGTGGCCGCCCTTGATGAGGACCGCCCGCGGGCCGTACGCCTGGATCGCCCGCGCGGCGCGCTTTGCGTCTCCCTCGCCGCGGATCGGAAAGCCGGCGAGGAGGGACGCCTCCGGGAGGTTCGGCGTGACGAGAGCCGCAGAGGGGAGAAGCTCCTTCAGAAACGCCGCCCACGAGGGGGCCGCGAGCAGCCGCGGGCCGGATCGGGAGACGAGGACCGGGTCCACGACGTACGGGATGCGCCGCCGGACGAGATCGGCCGCGACGAGCCGCACGACGGGGGTCCGGGACAGGAATCCGACTTTCGCGGCGGAAGGGAGGGGGCCCTCGGCAAGGGCCTCGAGCTGTGCGCGAACCGCCGCGGCCGGCAGTTCGTGGAGTACGCCCGCCGCCCGCCCCGTCCGGGCGGCGACGGCGGTCACGACGGAGGCGCACCGGACCCCGAGGGCGGCGAAAACGGCGAGGTCGCCCTGCAGTCCGCCCGTCCCCGTCGGGTCGGCGGCGTGCACGGTGAGAGCGGTCGCGGGCGCCACGGGCCGAGCTTACTTTGGTATTCTCCGGCGCCGGAGGAATCGCGCGCATGTCCGAAGAAAACAAGGCCCCCGCGGCCCTTGCCGCCGGGTCGATCGCCCCCGATTTCACGCTTCCGGCGCGTTCCGGAAAGTCGATCTCCCTGCACGATTTCGCGGGTCAGAAGGACGTCCTCATCTACTTCTACCCGAAGGACGACACCCCGGGCTGCACGCGCGAGTCCTGCAGCCTGCGCGACGGCTGGGCCGACCTCGGCAAGGCCGGCATCGAGGTGCTCGGCATCTCGCGCGACGACGCCGCGTCGCACAACGCGTTCGCCGCGAAGTACAACCTGCCGTTCGAGCTCCTGACCGACGCCGACCATTCCGTCCACGAGAAGTACGGTGCGTGGGGCCAGAACCCGAACCCCGCATGGGGCGTCGGGCCCCTCAGGAAGTCGTTCCTCGTCGGCAAGGACGGCAAGGTCAAGCACGTGTTCGACAAGGTCGACACCGAGCGCCACGCAGACCAGGTCCTCAGGGCCGCGGGCTTCACGCCCGCTCCGAAGCCGGCCCCGGCTCCGGCCGTTGCTCCGGCCCCGAAGCCGGCGGCTCCGACCGTGTCCTCGGTCGCCGATGCGGCGAGGACGGCCGTGGCGACTGCCGTCGCGAAGGTCGCCGAGAAGGTCGAGAAGGCTGCTGTGGCGGTGGAAAAGGCAGCCCTGAACACGGCCGCCCCCGCGGCTCCCAGAATCGCCGCCGCGAAGAAAGCGGTGAAGAAGGTGGTCAAGAAGGCCGTCCGCAAGGCGAAGAAGGCCGTCGCGAAGGTGAAGGCCAGCAGGCCCGCGCGCAAGGCGAAGGTCAAGAAAGCCATCCGCAAGGTGAAGAGGGCCGTCGCGAAGGCGAAGGTCAAGAAGGCAGTCCGTAAGGTGAAGAAGGCCGCGCCGAAGAAGAAGGCCGCGAAGCGGACCGCGCGGCGCACGGCCCGGAAGGCCGTGCGGAAGGTGAAACGAGCGGTCCGGAAGGCGAAGAAGGCCGCTCCGAAGAGCCGGGCCAAGAAGACCGCCAAGCGGAAGAAGCGGTAAGGAGCCCGGTGGAGGAGACGAACCGCATCCGGGTGACGGACCGCGCCCTCGCCGCCCTCAGGGCCGAGGGATGGGAACCCGGCAGGACCTGCCTCGTCGTGCGGCACGTCCTCGGATGCGGCGGCTCCGGGTACCGGATCACTTTCTCGGAGCGTCCGCTCGAGGACGGTCGGCGCGTGGACGCCGGCGGCGGCCTCGTCGTGTGGCTCGACCCCTATTCCTACTCGCGCCTCGACGGCGCGTCCATCGACTACGACCCGGAAAAGGAGACCGAGGGCTTCCTGCTCGACCACCCGGATGCGGCATTCGCCGCGTTCTGCTGACGCGCGGCCCCGAACCCGCCATGGCCAGACTGACCAAAGACCAGCTCCGTACCGACCAGCTCCAGCACGCGCTGACCGACGCGCGCGACTACGTTTCGAGCCACCGTTCCCAGACCACCCGCTGGATTGCGCTCGGGGCGGCGGCCGTCGTCGCCGTCGTCGCGATCTGGGGCGGTCTCGTGTGGAAGAGCGGCCGCGCGGCCTCGCGCCTGTCGCAGGCCCTCGCGATCTTCGACGCGCCGCTTGCGTCCGATCCGAGCCCGGCCCCGGGCGCGAAGGTCTACAAGGACGCCGCCGAACGTTCGGCCGCCGCGCGGAGCGCGATTCAGGAGCTCGCGAAGGACAGCCCGTCCTCCGCGTCCGGCCGCGCGGCCGCCGTGCTGCTCCTCGGGATCGACGGCGGGTCCGCCGCGACGGGCACGAACCTCGACGCGGCCCGCGCATTCGCGAGGAGCGAGAAGGGCACCGTCGCCGCCGGAGTCGCCGCGGTCGCCGCGCTGGACGCCGAGTCGGCCGCCGGCCGCTCGAAGGAAGCGCTGGAAGCCGCGAAGAAGTACCTCGACTCGGCGGATGCGCCGCTGCCCAAGGACGTCCTCGTCTACACGATCGCGAAGCTCTACGAGAAGACGGGCCAGAACGTCGAGGCCAAGGGCTTCTACCAGCGCCTCGTGACGGACTTCCCGGATTCGCCGCTGCGCACCGAAGCGCAGCAGAAGCTGGCCGGACTCTAGGTGCAGCGGCGGGCCATCGTCCTCGTCTGCGACGGGCTCGGGGTCGGTGAGGCCCCGGACGCCGCCGCGTTCGGCGACGCGGGCGCGCGGACCCTCCAGCACATCCTGCGCGACGGCAAGCCCGTCATCCCGCACCTCACGAAGCTCGGCCTCCTCCACACGATGTATGGCGAGGCGCCGGCCGGGCTGCCCGCGCCTTCGGGCGCCTTCGGGCGCCTCGCGGAAGCTTCGGCGGGGAAGGACTCGACGACCGGCCACTGGGAGCTCATGGGGCTGACGGTCCCGGTCGCGTTTCCGCTCTACCCGGAAGGTTTTCCGCCCGAGGTCGTCGAGCCGTTCGAGAAGGCGGTCGGGAAGAAGGTGCTCGTCAACCGGCCCGCTTCGGGAACCGAGGTCATCAAGCAGTACGGCGAAGAGCACATGAAGACGGGCCGCCCGATCCTCTACACGTCGGGCGATTCGGTCTTCCAGATTGCGGCGCACGAGGGTGTCGTCCCGATCGAGACGCTCTACCGCTGGTGCGAGATCGCCCGCGAGATGCTCGACGGCAAGCACCGCGTGGGCCGTGTCATCGCGCGGCCGTTCGTCGGTCAGCCGGGCTCGTTCACGCGCACGCACCGGCGGCACGACTACACGGTCCCGCCGGACGGCCCGACGCTTCTCGACGAGCTCGAGGCCCAGGGCAAGCGCGTCTACGGGATCGGGAAGATCGAAGATCTCTTTTCGGGGCGCGGCGTCGCCAGGGCCGTCCACACGGAGTCGAATCGCGACGGGCTGGAGAAGACGGTCGCGGCTCTCGCGGGGCAGGGCGACGACTTCGTCTTCGCGAACCTGAACGACTTCGACACGAAGTTCGGGCACCGGAACGACCCGGGAGGCTACGCGCGGGCCCTCGAGGAGCTCGACGCTTTCGTCCCGGCCCTGCTCGCGGGCCTCGGCGAGGGCGACGTCCTCATGATCACGGCCGACCACGGCGGAGACCCGTCCGACGTCTCGACGGACCACACGCGCGAGTTCGTGCCGATGGTCGCCGCGGGCCCGCGCGTTCGCGCCGGCGTCGACGTGGGGACGCGCGCGACGTTCGCGGACCTCGGGGCGACGGTTGCCGAGCATCTCGGCGTCGCGCCACTCGCGGGCGCGAGCTTCCTCTCCGCGATCCTGCGCGGCTGACGCGCCGCGCGCGCCCGTATACTGAGACCGAACTCCAACATGACGATTTCCTCAGGCACACGCCTCGGCCCCTACGAGATCCTTGCGCCCCTCGGGGCCGGGGGAATGGGAGAGGTCTACCGGGCCAAAGACACGCGCCTCGCGAGAGAGGTGGCGATCAAGGTACTGCCGGAAGAGTTCTTTGAAGGTGAAGAGAGGAGAACGCGCTTCGAGAGGGAAGCGCGACTGCTCGCAGCGCTCAATCATCCCGGAATCGCGGCGATCTACTCATTCGAAGAAATTCCCTCTTCCTCCTCTTCTTCTTCGCGCCACCTCCTGGTCATGGAGCTCGTCGAGGGCGACGACCTTGCCGTGCGCGTCGCCCGCGGTCCGATCCCGCTCGAAGAATCTCTTTCCTTCGCGAGGCAGATCGCCGAGGCGCTCGAGGCCGCGCACGAGAAGGGGATCGTCCACCGCGACCTCAAGCCCGCGAACGTCAAGATCACGCCCGACGGGCGCGTGAAGCTCCTCGACTTCGGCCTCGCGAAGATCTTCGAGAGCGAGGCGACGGTCTCGAACCCGTCGATCTCGTACTCGCCCACGCTCACGGCCCGCGGCACGGCGGCGGGCGTGATCCTCGGGACGGCGGCCTACATGTCGCCCGAGCAGGCGCGCGGAAAACCGGTCGACAAGCGGACGGACGTCTGGGCTTTCGGGTGCGTGCTCTTCGAGATGCTCGCGGGCAAGAAGGCCTTCGAGGGCGAGACGGTCTCCGACACGCTCGCCGCGATCCTGCGCGGCGAGCCGGACTGGGCGGCTCTGCCGGAGCAGACGCCGCCCGCCGTAAGAAAGATTCTTAGAAGGTGTCTGCAGCGAGATGCGCGCGCCCGGCTTCACGACATCGCCGACGCGCGCCTCGACCTCGAAGAGCTGGGCGCGGCCGGCGCATCGGGCACTTCTTCTTACTCTTCATTCACCTTCCAAGAAGATCCCGCGGCGTCGAACTCGGCCGCAGGTCGAATTGCTTCGTCGGCGTCCGCGCGAGGGAGCAAGAAATTTCTCTATTTCTCATGGGCGATCGCGGCCGCGTGCGCGGCCGCCGCCGGGGCGCTTGCGCTGCGCGCTCGCGCCCCGCGCGCGCCGGCTCCGGTCGTCCAGTTCGAGGTGCGCGTGCCGGAAGGGGTGACGTTCGGCAACTCGATGGCGCTCTCGCCCGACGGCCGGCGGCTCGCGTTCATCGCGACCGACGAGAAGGACATCGAGCGGCTGTACGTGCGCTCGTTCGACACGGTCGGCGCCCAGGTCTTGTCGGGCACCGAAGGCGCCCGATTCCCGTTCTGGTCGCCGGACGGCACGGCGATCGCCTACTTCACCGGTGACCGTCTCGCGCGCGTGAGCGCGGCAGGAGGCCCGCCCCAGACGATCTGCCCGGTCACCGACGGCCGTGGCGGAACGTGGTCCACGCGGGGCGTCATCGTCTTCGCGCCCGGAACCCGGCTGCCCCTTCACCGCGTGAGCGCGACCGGCGGAATCCCCGTCGCGGCGACGACGTTCGGCACGAAGGACTACTCGCACCGCTGGCCGAGGCTGCTCCCCGACGGCGTCCACTATCTCTACCTCTGCCTGAGCGACGACCCGGCCCGCCTCGGCACGCGCGTGGCGTCTCTCGACTCGGGAGGCGACGCGTTCGTCGTCTCGACGCGCGGCAAAGCGGAGTACGACGCGGGCCGCCTCCTCTACGTCCGCGAGAGCGCGCTCTACTCCCAGCCGTTCGACGCGGACCGCCGCAAGCTCTCCGGCGAGCCCGGACTCGTCGCCGACGGGGTCGTCGTCGAGGGCGAGAGCGGGTGGACGGGTCTCGCGGCCTTTTCGGCGGCCGACGGCACCCTCGTTCACAGGCGTCGCGCGAACCCGCGACAGAGGCTCACCTGGTTCGACCGTTCGGGCAAGCCGCTCGGAACCGTCGGGGACGCCGGCGTCCTGTCGGAGCCGTTCTGGTTCCCGGGGGCGCAACGCCTCGGGCTCAGCGTGATGGACCCGCGGACCGAACTTTATGACCTCTGGCAGGTGGACCTGGCGCGCGGCACGTGGACGCGGCTCACGTTCGGGCCCAAGGCCAACAACACGGGCATCGCGTCGCCGGACGGAAAGAACCTCTACTTCTCGTCGAACCGCGCGAGCCGCATGGGCCTCTTCCGCCGCCCCCTGGACGGAACCGGAGGGGACGAGTCGATTCTGTCGACGACCCTCGACAACTACGGCGACTTCATCTCGCCGGACGGGGCGTGGCTGGTTTTCGAGACGATGAGCAGCGTGGGCCGCCCCGAACTCTGGAGGCTTCCGCTCTCGGGCGGGCGAAAGCCCGAGCTTCTCCTCGCGGTGCCCCAGGCGGCGACGGCCCACGCGTCCGGGTCGCCCGACGGGAAGTTCTTCGCGTACACGTCGGACGAGACGGGCCGCCCGGAGGTGTACGTGCAGAGGTTCCCGCCGTCGGGCGGGAAGTGGCAGATTTCGAAGGACGGCGGCGACCAGGCTCTCTGGCGCGCGGACGGGAAAGAGCTGTACTTCCTCTCGATCGACCGGAAGATCATGGCGGTCGAGCTCTCTCTCGCCGGAGACGCGCAGATCGGAGCGCCGAAAACACTCTTCCCGGTGCGCGTGCCCGCCAACGGAATCTCCGACAACCGGTCCCAGTACGTTCCGGCTCCGGACGGAAGTCGGTTCCTCGTTCTGGCGACCGCGGACGAACGGCAGGAACAGCCCGCCGTCGTCGTCCTGAACTGGCCCGCGACGGCCGCGCAGGGACGATGAGGGCCTCTTCGCAGCACCCGTCCATGACAGGAGCAGCATCATGAAACTGACGGTCGCAATCCTCCCGGCGTTTCTCGCGTACTCCTCTCTCTTCGCCCAGGCTCCCGACCCGCACGCCGAGCACGCGAAGGAGGCCGCGGCGAAGCCGTCGCCCGCCTCGGCTCCCGCCGCGCCCGCGCCGCGCAACGAGGCGATCCCGCCCGACGCCGACCAGGTCAAGGACGCGCTCGCGAAGTCGCCGCGCCATGGCGAGTGGGTGGACGTCGCGCTGCCGGGCGGCGGCAAGCTCGTCACGTGGGTCGTCTACCCGGAGAAAAAGGAAAAGGCCGGGATCGTGATCGTGATCCACGAGATCTGGGGCCTCACGGACTGGGCGCGCGGCGTCGCGGACCAGCTCGCGAAGGAAGGGTTCATCGCGCTCGCGCCGGACCTCTTGTCGGGCATGGGTCCGAACGGCGGCGGCACGGACTCGCTCGGCGCGGACGCCACGAAAGTGATCCGGAACCTGACGCCGGCCGACGCGGCGGCGCGACTCGACGCCGTGCGGGCCTATGCGCTCAAGCTGCCGGCGGCAAACGGCAGGGTCGGAAGCGTCGGCTTCTGCTGGGGCGGGTCGACGAGCTTCGGTTACGCCGTGGCGCAGCCGAAGCTGGACGCGGCGGCGGTGTACTACGGCTCGTCGCCCGAGGACGCGGAGGCCTACGCGAAGATCGGCGCGCCCGTCGTGGGTTTCTACGGCGGAGACGACGCGCGCGTGAACGCCACGATCCCGCGCGCCGAAGAGGCCATGAAGAGGCTCGGCAAGCGCTACACGGCGAACGTGTACGAGGGCGCGGGCCACGGCTTCCTCCGGCAGCAGACGGGGCGCGACGGCGCGAACGCCCGCGCCTCCGCGAAGGCCTGGGCCGCGACGGTCGCGTTCCTCAACGAGAGACTGAAGTAGTGCCGTCGCGCCCGCGACACCGTCGCAGCTAGAATCTGTCCATCACATGACGCTTGCCGCCGGGACGAAGCTCGGGCCTTACGAGATCCTTGCGCCGCTCGGGGCGGGCGGGATGGGCGAGGTCTACCGGGCGAAGGACGCGCGCCTCGCGAGAGAGGTCGCGGTCAAGGTATTGCCGGAGGAGTTCTTCGAAGGTGAAGAGAGGAGGCAGCGGTTCGAGCGGGAGGCGCGGCTGCTCGCAGCGCTCAATCACCCCGGAATCGCCGCAATTTACTCATTCGAAGAAATCCCCTCTTCCTCTTCTTCTTCATCCCGCCACCTCCTGGTGATGGAGCTCGTCGAAGGCGAGGGCCTCGACCAGAAGGTCGCCACCGGCCCTCTTCCGCTCGAAGAATCTCTTTCTTTCGCGAAGCAGATCGCCGAGGCGCTCGAAGCCGCCCACGAGAAGGGCATCATCCACCGCGACCTCAAACCCGCGAACGTCAGGGTGACGCACGACGGGCGGGTGAAGCTCCTCGACTTCGGCCTCGCGAAGATGTTCGAGGGGGAGGGCGGCCCCGGCTCCTCCGCGGGCGTCACGCACTCTCCGACGCTGACGGCGCGCGCGACGGCGGCGGGCGTGATCCTCGGGACGGCCGCGTACATGTCGCCCGAGCAGGCGCGGGGGAGGCCGGTCGACAAGAGGACGGACGTCTGGGCGTTCGGTTGCGTGCTCTTCGAGATGCTGGCGGGAAAGAGAGCCTTCGAAGGGGAGACCGTCTCCGACACGCTCGCGGCGGTCCTGATGAAAGAACCGGATTGGAGCGCGCTGCGCGCGCCGATTTCCTTGAAGGTGAGAGAGCTGATGCGCCGGTGTCTCCAGCGCGACGCAAAGCAGCGCCTGCGCGACATCGGAGACGCGCGCATCGCCCTCGAAGAGGAGATCGGCGCTTCGGGCAGCTCCTCCGGCCAATTACCCTTCGAAGAAAATCCCGCGTCGCCTGACCCCGCTGCAGGTCGAAGCGCACCGGCGAGTCGCGAGCGAGGGAGCAGGAATCTCCTCTCTCTCTATCTTCCCTGGGTGCTCGCGGCTGCGTTCGCGGCCGCGGCGGGGGCTCTCGCGCTGCGCGTTCGCGACCCGCAGGCGCCGATCGCATCGACGGGCCTTACGGCGGCTCTGCTCCCGCCCGACGGTTGGACCTTCGACATGCTGAGCGGCCCCCCCGTCCTTTCGCCCGACGGGACCCGCCTCGCGTTCGTCGTGACCGACGGAAAATTGAGGAGCCAGATCTGCGTCCGTTCGCTCGCCACAGGCGAGGCGCAGGTCCTGCCCGGCACGGAAACGGCGCGAAACCCGTTCTGGTCGCCGGACAGCAAGGTGGTCGCATTCTTCGGGCAGACGACGGGCCTCGACGTCGTCCCGGCGTCGGGCGGCGCCGTCGAGCTCGTCGCCGCGAGCGGACCGGGCCGGGGGGGCACCTGGGGGTCGGATGGCACGATGCTTTACTCGCCTGCTCTCCTGAGCTCCATCTTCCGCATCGTGCCGGGGCGCAAGGAACGAGTGCCCGTGACGACGCTGGACGAGCCCCGGGGAGAGAGTGCGCACCAGTGGCCGCAGTTCCTTCCGGACGGAAAGCACTTCCTGTTCGTCGTCCAGCGCGTCGACCCGGTGACCCGCCGAAACGAGACCGAACTGTGCGTCCAGGCGCTCGGCGAGACGGAGCGCAGGGTCCTCCTGAAGGGCGTGACTCGCGCCGTCTACGTGATCGGTCACCTCCTCTTCGCGCGGGGCGGAGCCCTGATGGCGCAGCCGTTCGACGCGACCCGGCTGGAGACGTCGGGCGATCCCTTCGTCGTCGCGCCCCGTGTCCAGTTCCTGGCGGACGGCGGCACGGGGATCTTCACGGCCTCCGCGAACGGGCTCCTCGTCTACGCTTCGGGCGGGACCATCGGCAACGCGCAGCTCGTCGTGTACGACCGCTCCGGGAAGGCGCTCCGGACCCTCGGCGAGGTCGGCAACTACTGGACGCCACGCGTGTCCCCCGACGGAAAACTCGTGGCGTCGGAGGTGATCGACGCCGTGAGCAACAACCGCGACGTCTGGACGTTCGACGCCATCGGCGCCGAGCCGCCCGTGCGGCGCACGTTCGACCCGGGCGAGGACTACACGCCCCTGTTCTCGCCCGACGGCAAGCGCCTCGCTTACGCGTCGTACCGGAAGGGGTCGTGGTACATCCACGAGAAGACGCTTTCGGGCTCGGACGAGGAGAGGCTTCTCGCCGCGACGCCGGATGCGCCCCTTCCCGCCGGCACAGCGCCCTCGGCGCACCTCCAGATCGTGGCCGGCTCGAAGTTCCTGACGAGCTGGTCGCCGGACGGGCGCTTCATCGCCTTCAACGGGTCGACGCGGGAAACGTCCGACGACATGTGGCAGCTCTCCGCTGAAGGCGGCAAGGCCGAGCTCATCCTCCGGACGCCCGCGTCGGAACGAGACACGGCGTTCTCGCCCGACGGGCACTGGATCGCCTATCTCTCGTCCGAGAGCGGCAGCCCCGAGGTCTACGTGCGCTCGTACCCGGGCCCCGGCGGGAAATGGCAGGTCTCGACCGGCGGCGGCGTCCAGCCGCGCTGGAGCCGCGACGGGCGCGAGCTCTTTTACCTCGCGACGGGCTTCCGCCTCACGTCCGTCCCGATCCGCGCGGGCACCACGTTCGAGAAGGGCACGCCGCGGGAACTCTTCCAGGTGTCGAGCCGCCGGACGAACATCCCGCAGTTCGACCCGTTCCCGGACGGGCAGAGGTTCATCGTGAACACGGTCGTCACCGAGAAGGCCTCGACGCCGCTGACGCTCGTCCAGAACTGGACGTCGATGGTGAAGGCGAAATGAGAGCTGTTGCACTCGCTCTTCTGCTGGCGGGCGCAGTGCCGGCGGCTGCCGACGATCTCCCGGCTCTCTCGCGCGACTTCTGGGCGTGGCGCGCCGTCACGAAGCCGGTGGACCGCGACGACGTCAACCGCGTCGTCCGGCCGCACGGCTGGACTCCCGACTGGTCGCTGGAGTCCATCGAGACCCGGCGCCGGACGCTCGCGCTCTTCGAGGAGCGCTGGGTGAAGCTCGCGGACGCGTCGAAGCCCGTCCCGTGGCAGGTGGACCGGCGGCTCATCGGCTCGGCGCTCGCGCGCGTGCGCTGGGAGCTGGACGTAAAGCGCTCGTGGCGCCGGGACCCCACGTTCTGGGTGGACCAGACGGTGCCGGCGGTGGTGGACGCTCTGATGTCGCCGCCGCCGTTCGAAAAGGAACGCAGCGAGGACGTCGCGGCAAGGCTCGAGTCGATCCCGCGGACGCTCGAGCAGGCGCGCGCGGCGCTCGACGAGGCCGCGGCGCCGTTCGCGGCGCTCGCGATCGAGGATCTCCGCGGGATCGGCCCGAGGCTGAAGGCGTCCATGACGGCGCTCTCGCCGCTTCTCGCGCCCGACGCGCGGGGGCGCGTCGCCCCGGCCACCGGAGCGGCGGTCGCGGCGCTGGAATCCTTCCGGGTCTGGCTCGAGGCGCGCCTGCCGCTGCTTCCGGACCGCAGGCCCGTCGGCCGCGACGGCTACCTCTTCTTCCTCCGGAATGTCGCCCTCATGCCCTTCACGCCGGAGGAGCTTCTCCTCATGGGCCGTCAGGAGTACGAACGCGCCGTCGCGCTCGAGATCGTCGAGCGGCAGCGCAACGCGGGCGTGCCGGAGATCCCGATGGTCGCGGATCAGGCCGCCCAGTCGGCCATGACGAGTCGCGCGGAGGCCGAGATCCGCCGATTCCTCGAAGAGAAGGGGATCCTCTCCGTGCCGGGCTGGATGCCGCACTACGTGGACCTTCCGGTGCCGGCGTACCTCGAGGCGCTGGACGGGTTCGGCGAGTGGTCGCTCTTCGCGAACACGGCCCGGCCCGGCGAGCCGTCGCTGCGCTGGATCCCGAAACCGTCGCCGAGGCTCGGATACTTCGCGGGCTCGATGGCGAAGGACCGCCGCCCGCACATGTCGCACGAGGGAATCCCGGGGCACGCGTTCCAGCTCGCGCTCGCCGGGCGGCACGAGGACGAGATCCGCCGTGCGTTCTACGACTCGGGCCCGATCGAAGGGCTCGCGTTCTATTCCGAGGAGCTGCTCCTCTCGGCCGGGCTTTATGCGGACGCGCCGAAGACTCGCGAGATGGTCGCGAACTACATGCGCCTGAGGGCCCTGCGCGTCGAGGTGGACGTGAAGCTCGCCCTCGGAACGTTCACGATCCCGCAGGCGGCGGAATACCTTCGGACGGCCGTCCCGATGGATGCCGAGACCGCGCGCGCCGAGGCGGCCGCGTTCGCGTCGTCGCCCGGGCAGGCGATCACGTACCAGATCGGCAAGCTGCAGGTCCTGCGCCTCCTCGCCGAGGCGAAGCGCGTGCAGGGCGACGCCTTCCGCCTCCGGGCGTTCCACGACTTCGTCTACCGTAACGGCAACGTTCCGCTCTCGCTGCAGCGCTGGGAGCTTCTCGGACTGGAGGACGACCTGAAATGACGCTTGCCGCCGGGACCCGCCTCGGGAACTTCGAGATCGTCGCGCAGATCGGCGCCGGCGGGATGGGAGAGGTCTACAAGGCCCGGGACCCGAAGCTCGACCGCTTCGTGGCGATCAAGGTCCTGCCGCCGTCCCTCGCCGAGAGCTCGGACTTCCTCACGCGCTTCGAGCGCGAGGCGAAGGCCGTCGCCGCGCTGAACCATCCGAACATCCTCGGCATTTACGACTTCGGCAAGTCCGGCGACCACACGTACGCCGTGATGGAGCTGCTCGAGGGCGAGTCCCTCCGCGACAAGCTGCGGGCCGGAGCTTTCGCGCCCAAGAAGGCCGTCGAGCTGGGCGTGCAGCTGGCCGACGGGCTGGCCGCGGCGCACGCCCGGGGCATCGTCCACCGGGACGTGAAGCCCGAGAACATCTTCCTCGGCAAGGACGGCCGCGTGAAGATCCTCGACTTCGGCCTCGCCAAGCAGCTGCCGAAGTGGACCGGCGCGAGCGGACCGCACACGAACCTGCCGACCGAGGTCCCGGCGGGAGCCCGCACCGAAGCCGGCGTCGTCATGGGGACGGTCGGCTACATGAGCCCCGAGCAGGTGAGGGGCGAGCCCGCGGACCACCGGAGCGACGTCTTCAGCTTCGGCGCGGTGCTCTACGAGATGCTTTGCGGGCGGAAGGCGTTCGAAGGCGCTTCCGGCATCGAGACGATGAACGCGATCCTCGTCGAGGACCCGGCCGCTCTCGTCGTCACGAAGGGCCAGATGCCGCCGGCCCTCGAGCGCGTCGTCCTGCACTGCCTCGAAAAATCGCCAGACAACCGCTTCCAGTCGATGAAGGACATCGCGTTCGACCTGGGCTCGCTCTCGACGATCTCCGCCGTGGACGGGGGCAAGACGGGGGCGCGGCCGCGGCGCGCGCGCGCCGGATGGGCGGCCGCAGGCCTCGCCGCCGCGGTCCTCGCCGGGCTGGCTTCGTGGGCGACCGGCGTCCTGCACGTGGGCCGCCACGAGCAGCCCGTCTTCCACCAGGTGTCGTTCCGTCAGGGGCGCATCGCGAAGGCGCGCTTCGCGCCCGGCGGGCAGGACGTCATCTACGACGCGAGCTGGCAGGGCGAGCCCTGGCAGCTCTTCGCGACGCCGATCGTCGACCCGAAGGAGAGGCCGCTCGGCCAGCCCGACGTCCAGCTGCTCGACCTGTCCCGCACCGGAGACCTCGTGCTACGGCTCAAGGGCAAGGTCGCGGACACGTGGCAGTTCGAGGGCACGCTGGCCCGGTCGGCGCTTGGGGGGGACCTCGCGCCGAAGGCGATCCTCGGCGGCGTCCTCCAGGCGGCGTGGGCGCCGAAGTCCGAGTTCGCCGTCGTGCGCGCGACGGGCGGGCGGTCGCTCCTCGATTTCCCGCCCGGCAAGGTCCGCGTCGAGTCCGCGGGGTGGATCGGCGACCTGCGGTTCTCGCCGGACGGCTCGATGCTCGCGTACGTCGACCACGCGAACGCGGGCGACGACGCGGGGCGGGTCGCGCTCCTCGATGTCGCCGCGGGGAAGACCCGGTTCCTGTCGAAGGAGTGGGGCACGCTCCGCGGCCTCGCCTGGAAGGGCAAGGAGATCTGGTTTACGGCGGGCACGCACATCCTGAACCGCGCCCTCTACGCCGTGGACCTCTCGGGGAAGGAGCGCGGCGTCTTCACGCAGGCCGGCGGCCTTCACCTCCACGACGTCGCGCCGGACGGCCGCGTTCTCATGAGCCGCGAAGAGATGCGCGGCGGGCTCCTCGCGCAGACCGAAGGAGTGGTGCAGCCGCTCGACCTTTCCTGGAGGACATGGAGCTACCTTCTCGACACCTCCGCCGACGGGAAGACGCTGCTCTTCGAGGAGGAAGAGGGCGATCCCGCCGGCTACGACCTGTTCCTCCGGCCGACGTCGGGCGGCCATGCGACGCCTCTCGGGAAGAGCGCTGGCTACGGCGCGCTCTCGCCGGACGGCACGCTCGCCGTGGCGTGGCTCGCCAAGCCGGCTCCGCGCTGGGTCCTCTATCCGACCGGGACGGGCGCTCCGCGCGAGATCCCGGCCCACGGCATCCGGAGCATCAAGTCCGTTTCGTTCTCGAAGGACGGCAAGAGCCTGATCTTCATCGGGCCGGAGGGCGAGAAGGAGGACCGGGTCTGGTCGCTGGCGCTCGACGGCAAGGAGCCCAAGCCCCTGACGCTCGAAGGCGTCACGGGCCTCGAGACGTGGCCCCTGCTGAGTCCGGACGGCAAGAGCTTCCTCGCGCGCGAAAAGGGCGGCTGGGCGATTTTCGACCTCGCGAAGCCGGATGCGCCGGCGAGGCGCGTCGCTGGCCTCGAGGACGGCGAGGTCCTGACGCAGTGGCGCGAGGACGGCCGGTTCTTCGTCACGAGGCCCGGCGCGTTTCCCGTCGAGATCTGGACGCTCGACCCCGCGAGCGGGAAGCGCCAGCCCTGGAAGACGGTCAGCCCGGCGGGCTACGTGGGCGCCGACTGCTCGACGATCCGGTTCAGCGAGGACGGCAAGCGCATGGCCGCGCGGTACATCCTCCAGCGCAGCACGCTATACGTCGTCGAAGGGCTGAGGTAGGGCTCAGGCGGCGCGCATCGGCGCCGGCACGACCTCCGGAAGGGCGGCGAGGAAGGCTCCGACCTCGTCGCGCCTTCCGACCGTGACGCGCAACCAGTTCGGGAGCGACGGGAACTTCCGCCCGACGAGGATCTTCTTCGCCCGGAACGCCTGGATGACGGGAGCGACGTCGCCGCCCACGTCCACCATCACGAAGTTGGCCTCGGACGGCATCGTCCGGTAGCCCTGCTTCGTCAGCTCCGAGACGAGCCACTTGCGCGTGTCGTTCAGGAGCTTCTTCTGCCGCGGGACGAGGTCGGGATCCGCGAGGCTCGCCGCCGCGGCCGCGAGGACCCCCGCGTTCGCGTTGCTCCACGACGCGTGGGGCGCCATGGCCGCGATCGTCTCCTTCGACGAGACGGCGTACCCGAGCCGCATGCCCGCCATCCCGTAAATCTTGGAGAACGTGCGCGCGACGACGACGTTCGGGCGCTTCGCGATCAGCTCGAGGCTGGAGCGGTAGCGCGGATCCTCGACGAAGTGGTGGTACGCCTCGTCCACGAGGATCGTCGCCGCCGCCGGGACCGCGGCCGCGAAGGCCGCCATCTCGTCGCCCGTCACGATCGTCGCCGTCGGGTTGTTCGGGTTGCACACGTAGACGAGGCCCGTCGAGGCGTCGCAGGCGGCGGCCATCTTCACGAGGTCGTGCCGGAAGTCGGGCGTGAGCGGCACCCTGACCCCGTCGGCCCGGACGACCTTCGCGTACGCGAGCACCGCCTCGAACGTCGGCTCTGCGGCGACGACCTTCCTTCCCGGCCCGCTGAACGCCTCGTCGGCCATCTGGAGAATCTCGGAAGAGCCGCAGCCGAGGAGGACCTGCTCGGCGGCGACGCCGTGATGCCTCGCGATCGCCTCGACGGCCGCGTTCTCGAGCGCGTCGGGGTAGCGGTTCGAGGCGGCCTTCGCGGCCGCCTCGAGCGCCGTCGGCGACGGCCCGTACGGGTTCTCGTTCGAGCTCAGGATGACGGCGTCCGACGGGCGCGCGCGCTTCGTCGCGGCCTCGGCAACGCGGCTCACGAGCGGGGCGTCGAGAAACGCAACACCGGCAGCGGCGCCGAGGGATCCGGCGAACGCGCGGCGGGAGATCGGGAGCGGCATGGGGCCTCCTCGTCGAAGATGCGGCGCATCATCTCGCATTCGGCGCGAATCGCGCACATGCGACTCTTTCGCGGATAGAATCCGGTCAAACAAATGACGATCGCCGCCGGAACCCGCCTTGGCCCGTACGAGGTCCTTTCGCTCCTCGGCGCCGGGGGGATGGGAGAGGTCTACAAGGCCCGGGACACCCGCATCGACCGAGAGGTGGCCCTGAAGGTGCTGCCGGAAGAGTTCTTCGAAGGCGAAGAGGGGAGAGGGCGGTTCGAACGCGAGGCTCGGCTGCTGGCAAGCCTCAATCATCCGGGAATCGCCACCCTCTACTCGTTCGAAGAAGTCCCCTCTTCCTCCTCTTCTTCCTCCCGCCACCTCCTCGTGATGGAGCTGGTCGAGGGCGAGACGATTTCGAGCCGCCTCGCGAGAGGTCCCATCCCGCTCGAGCAGATGCTCCCGATCGGGATCCAGATCGCCGACGCCCTCGACCGGGCGCACCGGCAGGGAATCGTGCACCGCGACCTCAAGCCCGCGAACGTCATGCTCACGAAGGGCGGCGTGAAGCTGCTCGACTTCGGCCTCGCCAAGACGCTGGCTCCGCAGGCGGCCCCGTCGGGCGTCACGTCGCTCCCGACCATGGCGTCGCCCCAGCACCTCACGCAGCAGGGGACCATTCTCGGGACGTTCCAGTACATGGCGCCCGAGCAGCTCGAAGGCGGCGACGCCGACGCGCGGAGCGACATCTTCTCGTTCGGCGCCGTTCTCTTCGAGATGGCGACGGGGAGAAGAGCCTTCGACGGCAAGAGCCAGGCGAGCCTCATCGGCTCGATCCTGAAGGACACGCCGCCCGCCGCCTCGTCGCTTGCGCCCATGACGCCGCCGGCCCTCGACCGCGTCATCGCGACCTGCCTCGCGAAGGATCCCGACGACCGCTTTCAGACGGCCCACGACGTCCGGCTCCAGCTCCAGTGGATCACCGAGGGCGGATCGCAGGCGGGTGTCCCCGCGCCGGTCGCCCACCGCCGGAAGAGCCGCGAGCGCCTCGCCTGGACGATCGCCGCGGCTGCGCTCGTCCTCGCGGCGGGCCTGGCGGCGGTCGTCGTGAGAGCCGGCCGGAAGCCCGAGCGAATCTTCCGGTCCGCTCTTCCGCCTCCGGAGGGCACGAACTTCTGGCTCGATTCGAACGGCCCCGGACCGGCCGTGATTTCCCCGGACGGCCGCCAGGTCGCGTTCACGGCGTCCAACGCGTCCGGCAAGGTCAACCTCTACGTGCGCACACTGGACGCGGCCGAGGCCCACGTGCTTTCGGGAGCGGAGGGAGCGCAGTACCCCTTCTGGTCGCCGGACGGCCGTTCGCTCGGCTACTTCGCGGCCGGAAAGCTCAGGACGATCGACGCCACGGGAGGCTCGCCGCTGACGCTCTGCGCCGCTGCGGAGGGAAAGGGCGGGACCTGGAGTCCGGCCGGGGTCATCGTCTTCACGCCCGGCCCGACGTCGCCTCTCTTCAAGGTCTCCGAGAAGGGAGGCGAGGCCACGCCGCTCACGAAACTGGACGTCGCGCGCGGGGACGACTCGCATCGGCACCCCCGGTTCCTGCCGGATGGGAAGCACTTCCTCTACATCGCGCGCTCGCTGAAGGCCTTCTCCGACGGTCATCCGGTCCTTGCGGCCTCCGTCGACGGAGGAACGGAAAAACTCATCCTTCGGTCGCCGGCCATGGCCCTGTACGCGTCGGGCCACCTCCTCTATCTGCGCGAGTCGACGCTCATGGCGCGGCCGTTCGACGCCAGGCGTCTCGCCTTCACGGGAGACGCCGCTCCCGTCGCGGAGAAGATCCTCATGCCCGCGATCGGAACGGGGATCGGCGTCTTCTCGGCCTCGCAGAACGGGATCCTCGTCTACCAGACCGCGCGCGGCGAGCAGACGGCGAGGCTGCAGTGGTTCACGCGCGACGGAAAGCCGGACGGGACGCTCGGCGAGCCCGCCGACTACGCGGATGTGGCCCTGTCGCCGGACGGCAAGCAGGCCGTCGCGACGATCCGGGACCAGGCGACGGGAACGCGCGACCTCTGGATCTTCGACCTCGCCCGCGGCGTGCGCACGCGCTTCACGTTCGATCCCGCCGACGACGTGTCCCCTCTCTGGTCTCCCGACGGCGGCGCGGTCGTCTTCTCGTCCAACCGCAAGGGGCACTACGACCTCTACCGCAAGGCGCTCGACGGATCCTCCGAGGAGGAGGCGATCTTCGCGTCCGACGCCGACAAGTACCCCTCCTCCTTCACGCCCGGCGGGCGCTCGCTCGTCTTCCAGGAGCCGGCGAAGGACGTGGGCATCGAGATCCGGATCCTCGCGCTGGACGGCTCCCGCAAGCCGGAGCCCTGGCTGCGGACGAAATTCAACGAGTTTCCGTCTCCGCTCTCTCCCAATGGAAAGTGGCTTCCGTACAGCTCGGAGGAATCGGGCCGGTGGGAGGTCTACGTGACGTCCTTTCCGCGGCAGGGGCGCAAGTGGCAGATCTCGACCGAGGGAGGGGCGTACGCGTACTGGAGCACGGACGGCAGGGAGATCCTGTATCACGACCTCGGCGGGATGATCCACGCGGTCACCGTCGCGGAGCGCGGCGAGACCCTCGAGGTCGGGCAGAGCCGGCCTCTCTTCCGCGCCCCCGGGCCGAACCCGTCGGGCGCGTCGTTCAGCCCTACGGCCGACCACCAGCGCTTCCTCGTCGTGGGCGAGGGCCAGAAGCCCAACGCGCTCCTCGACGTGGTCGTGAACTGGACGATCGCGAAGGGGTCGAGATGACGATCGCGGCGGGCACGCGCCTCGGGCCGTACGAGGTCCTGTCGCTCCTCGGAGCCGGGGGCATGGGGGAGGTATACCGGGCGAGGGACGCGAAGCTCGCGAGGGACGTCGCGGTCAAGGTCCTGCCCGAAGATCTCTTCGAAGGTGAAGAGAGGAAGCAGCGGTTCGAGAGAGAGGCGCGCCTGCTGGCGAGCCTGAACCATCCGGGGATCGCCGCCATCTACTCATTCGAAGAAATCCCCTCTTCCTCTTCGAACCGGCATCTCCTCGTCATGGAGCTCGCCGAAGGCGAAAGCCTCGACAAGAAGATCGCGTCGAGCGCTCTTTCGCTCGAAGAATCCCTTTCTTTCGCGCGACAGATCGCCGAGGCGCTGGAGGCGGCGCACGAGAGGGGCATCGTCCACCGCGACCTGAAGCCGGCGAACGTCGTCGTCTCGGGCGAGGGACGGGTGAAGCTTCTCGACTTCGGCCTCGCGAAGGCATTCGAGACCGAGGCGACCACCTCTTCTCCCTCCATCTCCATTTCGCCGACGCTCACGGCGCGGGCGACGGCGGCCGGGATGATCCTCGGAACGGCGGCCTACATGGCGCCCGAGCAGGCGCGGGGCAAGCCTGTCGACAAGAGGGCCGACGTCTGGGCGTTCGGCGTCGTGCTCTTCGAGATGCTGACGGGCAAGCGGCTCTTCCAGGGCGAGACGGTGAGCGACACGCTCGCGGCGGTCCTGCGCGACCCGGTGGACTTCGGGAAGCTGCCCCCGTCGACGCCGCCGTCCGTGAGGGTGCTCCTCGAGCGCTGTCTCGAGCGCGACCCGAAACAGCGCCTGCAGGCGATCGGCGAGTCGCGCATCGCCCTCGAAAGGACGATCGCGGGGACCTCGGGAGCCATGAGCGCCGGAACGGATTCGGGCTCAGCCGTCGGCGTCGCGGCTCCGTCCCCCGAGCGCCGCGCGTTTCCGTGGGCGGTCGGCGTCGCGATCGGCGCCCTGGCCGTCTTAGCCGTCTGGATGCCGTGGAAGAAGGCGCCCCGGCCGGCACCCATTCGAATCAGCGGCGAGCTCGGGGCCGACGCCTCTCTCGTGACCGAGCTCGGCCCCGGCGCCGTGCTCTCGCCGGACGGGACGCTCCTTGCATTCGTCGCCCAGAAGACCGGCGGCGGGTCGGCGCAGATCTGGGTGCGGCGGCTCGACCAGCTTCCCGCCGCGCCGCTCGCCGGGACCGAGGGTGCGCGGGAGCCCTTCTTCTCGCCGGACGGAAAGTGGATCGGCTTCTCCGCGGACGGGAAGCTCAAGAAGGTTTCCGTGACCGGCGGCGCCGCCGTCGTTCTCTGCGAGGCTCAGAACCTGCGTGGCGCCTTCTGGACGGAGGACGGGTCGATCGTCTTCCTTCCGAATTCCGGGCCCGGCGTCGCGCTGCTGAGGGTCCCCGCCGCGGGCGGGAAGCCCGAGCCGTTCACGAAGCTCGAGGAGGGAGAGGTCACTCAGCGCTGGCCGCAGGTCCTTCCGGGCGGCAAGGCCATCCTCTATACGGGGCACGCGACGACATCCTCGGGGTTCGAGGACGCGAACATCGTCGTGCAGCCGCTGCCGAAGGGGCCGCGGAAAATCCTCCAACGCGGCGGGTATCACGGCCGGTACCTCCCGAGCGGGCACATCGTCTACGTCCACGAGTCGACGCTCTTCGCGGCGCCGTTCGATCTCGGGAGGCTCGAGCTGACCGGTCCGCCGGTGCCCGTCGTCGAGGGAATCGCCTCGACGCCCAACAGTGTGGGCTCGAACTTCGCCTTCTCGGACGACGGCACGCTCGTGTATCTGCCGGGGAAGAGCGTGGGCGCGGCCTCGCCGATCCACTGGATGGACCGGGAGGGCAAGACGTCGGTGCTCCGCTCCGCGCCGTCCGCCTGGAACGACATCCGTTTCTCGCCAGACGGCCAGAAGATCGCGCTGGACGTGACCGACGGCGGGCAGACCGACATCTGGGTGTACGAATGGGCGCGGGACACGATGTCCCGCTTCACGTTCGACCTCGCCGAGGATTCGCATGCGGCGTGGGCGCCGGACGGCAAGCGCATCGCATTTGCTTCCGCGCGAGCCGACAAGGCCGTGACGAACCTCTACTGGCAGCGAGCCGACGGGACCGGAGACGTCCAGCGGCTCACCGAGAGCAAGGTCCGGCAGATCTCCACGTCCTTCCATCCCGGCGGGCGCTCTCTGGCGTTCATGGAGCAGGATCCCAAGACGAGCTGGGACATCATGATCCTCCCGATCGAGGGGGACGAGGCCGCCGGCTTCAAGCCCGGGAAGCCCACCGTCTTCCTCAACTCGCCGTTCATCGAGGTCTGGCCGGAGTTCTCGCCGGACGGCAGGTGGCTCGCCTACATGTCGAACGAGTCGGGACGGTACGAGGTCTACGTCCGCCCCTTCCCGGGCCCGGGCGGGAAGTGGCAGATCTCGACCGAGGGCGGCGGGTTCCCGACCTGGTCGCGGGCGAGCCGCGAGCTCTTCTTCGGACAGGACGGGAAGATCATGGCCGTTCCGTACTCGGCGGACGCCGCTTCTTTCCGCGCCGAGAAGCCGCAGCCCTTGAGCGGAGGGCGGTACAGCCCCACCGGCCCGTTT